>DAIRSW010000054.1:0-17232 GCA_036804205.1 Verrucomicrobiia bacterium
AAAGCAGCATACCAGAATGATAAGCCAGTTTGCCCAGGGAGAATGTTGTTCCAGCGTTTCGAGTTGGCGTGGGGCTAGAAACATAAGCAAAATCCTTTAAACCTAAGGGGTCTCCTACCTTAATGGCGAGAAAAATCTCGCTCCAAACCGCCTCGAACAAACTTTTTTCATAAAAAAGTTATTCACAGCTTCCCAAGCTCACATTTTCGCGCTACTTCTAATTCCGTGAGTCGAACCAAACGGGTCAGCGCCCGCAAGCAATACGTTCTGGACACCAACGTCCTCCTTCACGATCCCCAGTCGCTTTTCCAATTTGAGGAGCACGTTATATGGATTCCGGTCGAAGTTCTTGAAGAACTGGACCGCTTCAAAGCCGAATCAACCACTCGAGGGGCCAACGCCCGAGAGGTGCATCGAAAGCTTTCTGAGCGCTTCAAAACCACCGACGACATGCGAAAAGGTGTGCCCCTGGAAAATGGCGGCATGCTGCGCGTCGCCATCAACGCGGCCATTAAATACGGCGATGGCACTTGGGCAGTTGTCTCAGAAAGTTCTCGTTTTCGCATGTTGCGGGCCCTCTTTCCCGATCTGCATTCGGTCGACAATCGCATTCTGGCTGCTGCCGCCTACATTGCCGATACCGAAAAACCGCCCACCATCGTAATCACCAAAGACCTCAACATGCAGCTCAAAGCGCGTGCCTTAGGTCTCGAAGCCCAGGATTATCGCACCGATCGCGTGGAAGATCATGATATCCGACGCACCCAAAAAGAAGCCGACGAGGAGCATCATCACAAGATTGAACTGGTCGCTCGAAGCCTCCAAAGTTTTGCCTCCGAAGGACACATCAAGGTCAAACAAGCGGTGGACCTCCCACCCAACGAGTATGTTCTACTGGCCAACTCAGAAAACCCCGGCCACGGCATCCCGGCACGTCATATTGGTCAGAACGAATTCGTCAAACTCCGCGAGCAGGTCATCAACATTCGCAAAGGTCGCACCGTGCGTGCGGCCAACCTCGGTCAGACCTTTCTTCTCGACGCTCTCTTTGACCCCACCATCAGCCTGCTCACCGTCTATGGAAAAGCCGGCACCGGAAAGACCTTGCTCAGTGTGGGGGCAGCCCTGCACCTTGTGCAGAGTGGTTTGTATGAAAAAATGCTCATCACCCGCGTGATTATGCCTACCGGGCGAGACATTGGATTTCTACCCGGTCGCATGGAAGAAAAAATGCAGCCTTGGGTGCAACCCGCTTATGACGCCCTGGAGTTTCTTTTGAGTGCAGGAAAAAAGCCGGAAGAGTTTCGTGCCAAACGCCAGAGCAGCCGGAAATCAAGCCGACAAAGCGAAACCGAAACCACTACCAACGGAACTTCGCATCAAGGAAATAACGGCCACAAAACCGTGCGACCTTACGAGCATCTTCTTCACAATGGCACCATCGAAATCGAGGCCATCACCCACATTCGGGGGCGCTCCTTGCCCAACGCCATTTTTATTGTGGACGAAGCCCAGCAGCTAACTCCGCATGAAGCGAAAACCTTGGTCACCCGGATGGGTCGCGGAAGCAAGCTCATTCTCATTGGGGACCTGGGGCAGATCGACAATCCGTATGTTGATGCACACACCAACGGCTTGGTCTACACTCGCAGTCGCTTGCAGGGGCAGGACTTCATGGCGCACATCAATTTATTCAAAGGCGAACGCAGCGAAATGGCGGACGTAGCCGCCAATCTGATGTAAAGCGAAGCCATGAATCCCAAGCAAATGAACCGGCTTGGCATCCCTGAAGGCCCGGCCATTGGCTTGACCGGAGAGTGGATACGCCAATGGATCGCCGCCGGAAACGACTCTGCCTCCATAGAAACCGAGCTGGCTGCAGTCATTGCCGACCCGGCCAGCTATCTTGATCATCCAGAAAAAGGTGCCCTGGCCCGGGAACTTTATTCCCCTGCGTTCTCGCAAAGAAGCAAGCCTGCACCCTGGAGACAGTGGGGCGCGGATATTGATTCAGCGGCTATCGAGCAACTAGCCAACGCCTGCTCCCTTTCCATCGCATCCGCCGGGGCGCTCATGCCCGATGCCCATGTCGGCTACGGCTTGCCCATCGGCGGAGTGTTGGCCACCGAAAATGCCGTGATCCCTTATGCCGTCGGCGTGGATATTGCCTGTCGCATGCGACTCAGTGTCTACGATCGTCCCGCTTCAACCCTGGCCGGACAAAAAAACCGGCTGGCCAATATTCTTGAGGACGAAACGCGCTTTGGAATGGGCGCGGCTTTTGAGAAACGTCGTCACCATGATGTTCTGGATGAAGACTGGTCCGTCTCCCCCATCACCCATCGTTATAAAGACAAAGCCTGGCAACAACTCGGCACCAGCGGCTCCGGAAATCATTTCGTCGAATTTGGGGAACTCACCGTGGACAAAGAAACTTTAGGAATGCCCCCCGGCTGCTATCTTGCCCTGCTCAGCCACAGCGGCTCCCGCGGCACAGGGGCTTTGGTTTGCAACTACTACAGTCGCCTTGCCATGGACCGTCATGCCAAGCTTCCCAAAGAACTGCGGCAGCTAGCCTGGCTCGACATGGAGACCGAAGCCGGCCAAGAATATTGGAACGCCATGAACCTGATGGGCCGCTACGCCGCAGCAAATCATGAGTTAATCCATCGGCACATTGCCAAAAAAGTCGGCGCCAGCCTTCTCTTGGAAGTCGAAAACCACCATAACTTTGCTTGGAAAGAAACTCACTCCATCGAAGGCGCCACCAAGGAGGTAATCGTTCACCGAAAAGGAGCAACCCCAGCCGGGCCGGGGGTCCTTGGCATTATCCCCGGCTCTATGGCGTCGCCTGGGTTTCTGGTAAGCGGCAAAGGACATCCGGACTCGCTCCACAGCGCATCTCACGGAGCCGGACGGGTGATGAGTCGTAAGCAAGCCCTGCAATCTTTTGCCTGGGGCAATGTCAAACGCGAGTTGGCCTCTGCCGGAGTGGAAGTGCTCTCCGCGGGTCTTGATGAAGTGCCGGGTGTTTACAAAGATATCCACGCCGTCATCGCCGCCCAAACCGACCTCGTCGACGTGCTAGCACGATTTGACCCCAAGCTCGTCAAGATGTCTCCCGCTGGCGAAAAACCCGAAGATTAGAGGTCGATCCTCGTCCTTTATCAAGGTTTTGGTGGAATCCCATCGCGGCCTCGCATAGTTTCAAGAATGAGGTTCGATGCTGCCGACTTCGAGTATGCACTCGAAAACACCCACGTTATTTATGCTCCCGCACAGCGGATCGCCACTTTTGGCGACACCCAATTTGATTTTGTGCTGGTGTCCGAACTTATGGATGAAATCGGTAAAGTGCGGGTAAGGAACGGTCGAATCGAAGCGCAACGGCCCACCATTGTAACCCCTGAAAAAAATTCTCAGCTTCTTCTTGACGGTTTTGACAATGACGGCGGCCAGTTTTTGGATTGGCTAAAAGAAGAAGGCATCAACCTAGCTTTCTTAAAATACGGATTCGAAATTCGCAAAACCCGCGTTTCGGAGTCGATCCTCAGCGAACCACTCGCCAGTGTTCTAGGACGGCTCAAAGAAGATCTAGATCAGGGAGGGGAAGCTCTCATTCACGGCGTTGACGACACCTGGGAGGTCTGTTTGCTCAAGTACACGGTTGACTTGGTGCAGCACTCCGCCTCAAAAAACCTGGGGGACTTCCGCAAACGAGGCCTTCTTTAATAGCTGCGCACCCTTGCGAGGAAAAGAATTTCTGCAAGCGTAGCAACTGAGCCATTCGGCTTTACACCACAATTATGGCACGCTTTCTCACAGTCATTCTGATTATTGCGGTCCTCGGAGCATCAGGTTGGGTTCTCTGGAAACGCTTGCCGCCCGACTCCACCACACGACTCGCCCTAGAAGCTTTTGTGGTCCGCTGGCTGCCCGATTGGATCACCGGCGCATCTGAAGATTCCCAAGCCGAAGAGCCCGAAGACCCATCGCGGCCCGATCCCATGCGAGCCGTTTTTGCCGAAGTGGTGCCTCTCCTCCGGGCTCGTCAATGGTCCGATGCCCGACAAGCCTTGTTGAACAACGAAGGCTTGCTACCCCAAAGCCGCTTTCTGCAAACCTACAAATCACTGCTGGGAGAACTTAATCTTCTCATGCTCATGAATCTCGATCCAGCCGAAGATAACGTGCAGATGCACACAGTCCGGCCGGGTGAAGCCATTTCTATTCTGGCGCGACGTTACCGTATCTCCAGCGACATGCTGATGCGCCTGAATGGCTTGTCCAGCATCAATCTACGTATCGGGCAGGAGCTACTCATCCCCACCATTTCTTTTTCCGCCCTCGTCCAGACCGACGCAGGCTTGCTGACTTTGTTCAACAACGACGTCTTTTTTAAAGAATACCAAATCCTCGAAACCCAACTACCTCCCAACTTTGAGCAGGGCGAGATCATCACCGTGCGGGAAAAATCCGCTTGGCACCAAAAACAACGGGTGGCCTTTGGCAACACAAGTTTTTACTTGGCTTCCCCAGTCATCTATCTAAGTCGACCCGGCTTAGCCATCTACCCGGTCGACACGTCCGGCGAGGAAAACTTTGTCAAACCTGCTGCCGGCTTTGGCATATCCCCCGAAGACATTCAGGAGGTCTTCTTTTTACTCACTGGGAACGACAAGGTCCAGATTGACTAACCTTCTGTTCCCTCTTTGCTCCCCCCTTTTTACTTTCTCATGAATAACGTCACGCCTCTGCCTTTTGAAAAACCTCTCGTCGACTTGCAAAAGCAGCTCGAAGACCTGCGCAAACAGTCTGACTCCAATAACATCGACCTGGAGATCGAAATTAAAAACATGCAGGTGAAGCTTGAGGAAACTCGCCGCAACATTTATCAAAGCCTCACTCCATGGCAACGCGTCCAGATCGCTCGACACACCGCACGCCCGTTCGCTCTCGATTACATTCAAGCTTGCTTCACAGACTTCGTTGAACTCCACGGAGACCGTCTTTTCGGTGACGACGCCTCCATGCCAGCCGGCCTAGCTACTATAAAAGGCCATCGTTGCGTGGTGGTCACCAACCAAAAAGGCAGGGATCTTAAAGAAAACCTCAAGCGCAACTTCGGCAGCGCTCATCCCGAAGGCTATCGGAAAGCCCTACGCGTGATGAGGCTGGCTGAAAAGTTTTCGCTCCCGGTCATCGCACTTATTGACACGCCGGGTGCCTATCCGGGTGTCGGCGCCGAAGAACGGCACATCGCTGAATCCATTGCGGTTAATCTTCGAGAAATGATGCTGCTTAAAGTTCCTATTGTCGCCGCAGTCTTGGGCGAGGGCGGCTCGGGCGGTGCCCTCGGGATTGGTGTGGCCAACCGAGTGCTCATTCTAGAAAACGCTTACTACTCGGTCATCAGCCCTGAGGCTTGTTCAGCGATTCTTTGGAAAGACCGCAAACACGCCGCCGAAGCAGCCGAAGCCCTAAAGCTGACCGCCACTGACCTCAAGCGATTTGAGCTGGTCGACGAGATCATTCCTGAGCCCATGGGCGGCGCTCATCACGATCCCCAGGCAATGGCCCAAACGTTAGCCACAGCGCTTGTGGCGAATCTGGAAACACTGCAAAGACTTTCTCTCGACGAACTTCTAGAGGATCGGTATGCCAAGTTCCGCAAGTTTGGCGAATTCTCTGCTGACGGCTTGGCCGTCGCAGCCCAACCTGCATAGTCGGCGCACGACGCTCAGCTCTCCAAGACAATATCCTCGTGCCCACCGGAGCGATCCGGTTCCGGCGGCAAAAGTCGAGCTCGCTCCACACCTAACGGCAGGCTAATGGAAACTTCGGTGCCCTGGTCCTCCTCGCTCTGCAAACTGATCTCGCCACCATGCTCGCGGATGATCCGGCGAACAATCAGCAAGCCTAAGCCTGTGCCACGTTCCTTAGTGGAATAATACGGCTCAAAAAGCCGTTGCATAGAATCGCCAGCAATCCCCACGCCGTTATCGCGAAAAGTCACCAACACCCGGTCATCCTCCTTGCGCGTCACCACTTCTAACAAGCCACCATCATTCATGGCTTGAAACGCATTCTTCAAAACGTTGTAGAGCGCCTGCTTGATCTGGTCACGATCCAGTGGCACTTGCGGCACTTGCCCGTCATATTGCTCCACGATGCGCAACTTACGCGCCCGGGCTTCCTCCGAAAAAAACAAAAGCGATTCCTCCACAAGATCGTTCAAATTTTCCGGACGCAAAGTCGGTTGGGTCGGTCGGATAGCACGCAAAAACTGGGTCACGATCAGATCCAAACGACGAATCTCATCTCGCGCCACCGCCAGTGGCTTCAACAGTGCACCGCTATCTTTTTCCCCGCGCTGCCTCAACTTGCGTTCCAAGATTTGCAAGTGAATGTGCAACGAATTTAAAGGGTTCCCTAATTCATGCGCCACCCCGGCCGCCAACAAAGTCAGGGCGTTGATCCTGTGACTTTCCATTTGCTCCGCATTCAAGCGACGATGCTCGGTCAAGTCCCGGAATACCAAGGCATACCCCACAAAATCCTCCAGATCCGACCCATCCTGAGACACGCGAAGCGGCGAAACGTAGTAGTTGATGAGCCTTGGTTCCGGTCGCAAGACCTCCATATCTCGAATAAAATTCCCCACATTGCTAGCGGCTGGCAACGCCAATTCCGGCACAAGCTGGGGCAAGGCCGCGTCGATCACATCCGAGTGGCGCCAACCAAAAAGACGACACACCGCAAGATTCGCAAAACGGACTCGCCATTGGGTATCGGTAATTAAAACGCCTTCGGCCAAGCCTTCAATAATGGTCTCAAGAATGGTCCGCTCCTTCGCCAAGGCTTCTAGGTATGGTTGCAAATCTTCCGGACGCAACCGCGGCACCCGCTCAAGCAGCTTGGTATAAAACCCACGTTTCATCAGAAACAACACTCCCCGAAACCATGCTAAGAGCAAGCGACTTACTGCACCGAAATGCTGCTCTCCGACCCCTGAAGTAAAATGGAGGGGTGCAGGTCTCACCGCGCAATTTGGTAACGTTACCAAATTGCGTTTCACGGCCTAGTTAAACTGAGGACATCTTGAAAGAGCCCCTTGCGAGTTCCTCTCTGCTTTCAGGCATGTTGCTAACGCTCATCAACCCGCACTTGATGGGCTCTGCCTGCAACCTCCCCATAGAAAACCAAAAATCTCCTTGGACCTTCGGCTGAGAGAGGGCATTATTACGGCTCTTAAAAAACTATGGTCTTTCATCCCCGCACCTCCATCGAGCAAGTTGAAGAATCCGATCAACTCGCACCCAAATTTGATTCTAACGGCGTCATTCCCGTGGTCACCACCGACCTCATTACTGGCGAGCTTCTTATGCACGCCTACATGAATGAAGAAGCCCTGCGCCTTACCATTACCACGCGTGAAGCACATTACTGGAGCCGCAGCCGACAAGCTCTCTGGCGTAAAGGTGCCACCAGCGGCCTGGTCCAGCATGTCCGAGAAATGCGCATCGACGACGATCAAGACTGCGTCTGGCTGCGCGTTGAAGTGGCTGGCTCAGGAGCGAGCTGCCACGTGGGGTACCGCAGTTGCTTTTATCGTGCCGTCCCTACGGGCGAAGAAGCCGGTCAACCACTCCAGTTTAAGGAAAACGACAAAACCTTTGATCCTGTCGAGGTTTACGGCGACGCACCTAATCCCACCAAGCTTTAGTCCACAATTCCTCATTGGTCGGCCCGAAGCTCCCAGCTCAAACCGAGCGCGCCGCCGCTTATTTTACCGCTGCACCTTATGGATTGGTTCAACGATTTCTCCATCTCGCTGATCAGCATCATTCTCGAGGGTGCACCCTTCCTGTTACTCGGCAGCTTAATCTCAGGAGTGGTCGATGCCTGGTTGCCGGCCAATGCTTTCCAGAAATGGCTGCCCAAAAAGCCGACCACCGCGATTTTTGTCTCGGGCTTAGTTCCTCTTCTTCTTCCCATGTGCGAGTGCGGAGTGGTGCCGGTGATGCGGCGTCTCATGCAAAAAGGCTTGCCTCCCGCCTGCGCAGTCACCTACATGCTCGCTGCGCCCATCGTGAACCCCATTGTGGCATTGAGCACCTACGCGGCGTTCAGTGGTTCCTCTTTTCTCTCGCCGGGTGCTTCCCGTATTTACGACGGGGCACCACCCGAAGCGGTGGTAGCCTTGCGCCTCATTCTGGGCTTTGGTATCGCCGTTCTCGCTGGGTTAGTCGCATTGCAGTTTGATCCCAAAACCTATTTGCGAAGCTCAGCATTGGCGACCCCGCTCCCCTCTCGCACGGGCCTCATCAAGCTACCATCCCCTGGAGCCAAACAATATCCCGAATGGGTCATCAAACTCAGCCAAGCCATCCATGTGGCCGCTAGTGATTTTCGTGATATCGCCGTTTTTCTGGTCATGGGCGCAGCGGTAGCAAGTTTTTTTAATACCGCAGTGGATCAAGAAGTCATCCAGCCCTTAGCTAGCGAACCGCTCTGGGCCATTCCGGCCATGTTAGCTTTCGCTTTTATCATTGGACTCTGCAGTACTTCCGATGCTTTTATTGCGGCCACCTTTGTGACTTTTCCGCTCTCCTCTCGACTCGGTTTTATGGTCTTAGGTCCGATGACCGACATTAAGCTAATCTTTATTTACCGGCTCGTGTTTCGTAGCCGCGCCATAGCTCTATTTAGCATCGTGCTATTTTTCTTAGTCTGGTTCATCTGCTACCGCCTTGATCCCATCCTCGCCAAACCCACCTTCTAATTTATGTCCAAATACGACGAAGAAATCTTAGTCATCCCCCGCGCCTTATTCGATCAACTGGGGGCATTTCAAGGCGTCCGGCCGCTTTCCGACGCATGGCTCACCGCCTTGTTTGCCCCAGGTAATCACTTCTTTATACGTCGCGGCTTAGCAGAAGAAGATCCTAGCTACAAGCAAATCGTGCCCTACGCTCTGCTCGTCCAGGATGGCAAAATTCTGCACTACACCCGTGGTGGTGGTGGCGGAGAAAAACGCCTGGTGAACCTAGGCTCCATCGGCATTGGCGGGCACCTTAATCGTGAGGATCAAGATCGTTTAAGCTTGCAAGCCTATCAGAACTTGGTCCTCAGGGAACTCCAAGAAGAATTGCTCATTGAAGGAGAGTTCACCAATCAAGCGGTGGCTTTGCTTAACGACGACTCCACCCCGGTTGGTCAAGTGCACCTGGGGCTGGTGCACCGCATTGATCTTGCGTCGGGCGGAATCGCTCGAGCGGCTGAAGAAGACATCGTTGACCCGACGTTTCTGGAGCCATCGGATATCTTAGCACGCCTTGAGCAGCTAGAAACCTGGTCGCAACTCTGCGCCCAAAATCTCGACACCCTCCTCAGCAGGCCTTAGACGCGTAGCGGAATTCGGAACGAATTTCGGTCCGGCAAGTGGTCACCCATTGCCTTCTCGCGAGTCCTCCCCTCAGCCGCTCGACCCCACCGAAAAATCTTCGATTTTCCGCACCAGGCGGAGAGCCACCTACGGCTGAAGAAGCGTCTGCCGTAGATAAAGCTCCGACACAGGCATCTCGATCAAATCTTCGATGCCCAAAATCTTGCGCAGTCGAGCCACAGCCTGCTCGGGATTCTCCCCGGTGCGCTCATGATGCTGCTTCCAAAAATCGTCCCACCAACTTTCCGGCTGCACCTTATTTCCCACATACTCCGTGGCCCGACCCGTATCGCCTTGAGTCACCAAACTACCCACCACCTCGGAGCGTGCATAAACACTTTGAATATCACCAGCAACCTTACCCATATCCTCAGCGGTGATTACACCGTTCGACGTCGCTTGATAAAACTGCACTGTCACCCGCACCGGAAACCGGTCGTCACGCTCCATCTCCACTCCGTCAATCTCCACAAACGGCCCTTCCACGTCTCCATGTCCAATAATCGCCTCCTCGATATCACTCACACCCGCTGGTGCTGGGGCCATGGGCATCATCATTTCGCTCATATAAGCTCCACCGATCGGCGCCCCATAATCAGCGGGCTTCTTCTGTTTCAAAGGAACCTGAATGAGCAAAACCACATTAGAGAAGGTCTGCGCAGGCTCAATCACGTCCTCAGACACTTTTGCCTCCGCAGCGGCCTGATGATCCCGCAGCACATCGCTTTTGCGAGTTCCAGTAAAGCTGGCCCGCTCCCCGTTCTTGTTAAAAAACAAGCGTTGCCCCCAGACATCGGCTCCTTCAAACGGATCCCGTTCATTATCAATCACCGTGACACTGGTGCCCTCACCCGTCGCCAAAATGGTGAGAACAGCCGGATCACCTTTCCTTCCTTGATAATTAAAAATGACCGGATTAAAGCTGGCCTCGCTCTCCTGGGGCACTGGCAAAAAACATGCCTGGGCGCTCACCAAAACCTTGGTATCCCGCTCCGCCAACAAGCTTTTTCCTTCGCCCGGCCAAGAACTTGGATCATGCAGAAAATCTCGTGGTCGCTCCAAAAACTCACGCAGTGACACCCGCTGCAACGAGTCGCCTGACTGATTCCCCACCAGCAACATAAAGTCGCCGGGATCAAGATCGGCGGTCAGATCAGAAAAATTTGGATGCCGGATCACCGGCATGGCCACCGCTTGTTTCGACTTTTCTTCCTCCTCAGGGCGCAGCACCATGATGGTCATATCACTGATATTCGGGCCAACCGCCGAGTCCTTATAACGCCCGGTATCCTCCCAAGTGATGTTCATGATTTGCAACTCATGATTCGCCGCCAAGCGCTGGGCTTCAGCATTGCGAACCATGGTGGCGGTCAGGTCGATGGCTTCTTGATAGGATGTCATTTTTTCATCTCCGAAAACAGAAACGGGAAGGCTCAGGGCCACGATTGCCAGGATGGATAGGCGGTTCATAAGAATTTTAAGTGTCTTGGCGTGGATCAAGAACGCGACCAAAAAACAGAACAGCTCCGCTGGCGGTGTCTTGAACCACAAAGAAGAAAGGACGGTTAATCTGCAACAGCTTCGGAGGCTCGGTCGGGACAGATGTCCGCGCCATCACCACCGCTGTGGCGGCTGCGCCTTCGGTGCCTTCTTCATCCACTTCCACCACAGCCTTGTGAAAGATTGACTCAATAAAGAAAGAATCCTTAGAAGAAATCCCCGAAAAATCTGCGCCTCCTGTAAAAGGCAACTGCATCCCCAACCGCTCAAAGGGTTCCTTAAGGCCCAGCAACGGGGATTCCACCTTGAACCGCGGCATCTCCAAAATCACACGGGCATGCTCAGCCTCCGAATCAAATTCTCGCCACCAACCTGCACTCAACTCGGCTTCGAATTCCGAAAAAGAGGCGCTTTCCTCGGGCACAATCACCAGCATCCGTGTGGACTCGTCCCGGTAAGGCAAAGCCACCACCGTATAGCCGGGTTTTTCCAGCACCGAAAAACCCTCGAGAACCGTCATGGTCGGCGTCATCACTTCCTCGCCCGAGGGCAAAGTAAAAGCCTTGTCCGAAGTCGAATGCGGAGAAAAAGCTCGCGCCCAACTTCCCTTAAAATAAAGCGCGTTCACTAACACCGTCATGGTGTTATTCGAGATACTCCCGCCCGGCAGCAAGTTCTCGATTTTATTCTGCGTTTGTTCGCTCACCCAAGCATTGATCTCTTGGCGGGCGCCGTCCGGATTGGTGTTGAAAGGCTTCGACTCAAAAGCGGCCAGCTCTGCCATGGCGTCTTGGAACTCCGGCGACACCTCGAACGCCTCCTGCACAAAAATGCGATTCACCACCCGCAAAGTGGTCCGCAAGCCTCCCTCCAAACGGTCGGGCGATCCGTCCAAAGCCCTCAACGCGGTAAGCAGCTGCGTAAACGAATCTATGATAAGCTCAGCTTGGTCCGCCGCTCCATAATGCAAGACCTGATGCATTTCCTCAAGGGTAGCCCCCTTGGCACCTGCCGCAGTCATGGCCAGAGCAAACTGGATTGACGTTGGCGAAAACACAAAATTGTTTTCGCCCAAGTCCCCGATCAGCTTGGGATACAAGCTCACCGTCAAATCCTCAATCGCACGCCCGGCCAACTGAGGGTTTGCTTCTGTCAAGGCAGGCTTAGGCATCAGCAAACAGAATGAAAATATTGCGCCAAGCAAGCAACGCAAAACCAACCGACCAGGGAAACAAAGAGTCATCAACCCTTCTTAACATCAACCCACCCGCCGTGGCGAGCAAAAACATTAGCCATGTTGCGTTGCGCCTCCACACCACAACAAATCCAAGCCGAAGGCTTGTCAGCCATTAGCCGGTGGTAAGGTCGCCTCAGCGACCGCCACCACCGGAAAACACGGCCAACAACGATTCATCCCGGAGGGATGACAGCACACCTCCACAATGCTTCGACATCAGTCAAAATACTTCGGATCGTAGTTTACCCCGGACCTCTCAAGCAGCTCAATGAGCTCTTCCCGAAAAGATTTTTTCCGGTGGTGCTCCTCTTGATTTGCAATGTAGCGGCGAACCCCGTCGCGGCTCGTCGCGCTGACGGTGAATGCTCCGTATCCTTCCTGCCAAGCGAACTGGCCAATGCCGAGTTCACTACGCACCCATGCTGAGCTGGATTTTTTCAATTCCCGCACAAAATCAGCCAGGCAATGGGTGGATTTGAGACCCACCAGCAAATGCACATGGTCCGGCATACCCCCAACGCCCTGTGAAAAACCGACCAGCCCCGAGATCGTTCCACCGAGGTATTCATGAAAGCGCTTCGCCCACGCCTCAGCGATCAGCGGCTCACGATTTTTGGTGGAGAACACCAAATGGTAATGGAGACTGAGATACGTCGAAGCCACATCACGATGCTGGCTGGCATCCCTCCGGGATGCAATTTGTTTTTTACCGGCCCGGTGGTGGCGGTCGCTAGGGCTCCCTGACCACCGGCTAATTGCTGGCAAGCCTCCGGCTTGCACCGTGCGCTTTTGGCGCGCAAAACGACATCCTCAGATGCTGAACTTCCCATGGCTACATTCAGAGAAGCCCCTCGCCTAGGTTTCCTCACCTAGCACCTGGATTTCGCCCTCTAGCAGAATCATAATGCGATCGGCGATTCCAGCCAACTCCGAGGCCACCCAAAGCCGACTTAGCGGCTCGTTCACCGGCTCAAAACTCAACCGGAACGATCCATAATGCATCGGCACCAAGGTCTTAGCTCCAAGCTCTAAAAACGCGCGCACCACTTCCTCCGGTGTCATATGCACGCTCCGTCCGCTTGGCGGATCATACGCGCCAATCGGCATCAAGGCGTAATCAATCGAAAAATGCTCCCCAATCGACCGGAACCCATCAAAATACGCACTATCTCCGCAATGATAAATCGTGTGACCGCCGAACTCAATCACAAACCCGCCAAACCCACGATGCGCATCATGCAAAACCCTGGCGCCCCAGTGGTGACATGGCGTCAGCGTCACCTTCACATCATCGTCTTCATAGCTGTGCCAGGTCTCCAATTCATGCACCTGCTTAAAACCCAAACGATGCACCAAATTCCCCACCCCGAGCGGCACCACGATGGGTTGATCCGCCGCCACCGCGCGCAAGGTACGCTTATCCAAATGATCGAAATGCGCATGACTCACAAGCACCAAATCGATCGACGGAAGATCATGCAAATTCATACCCGGCTGACGCAATCGCTTGATCACTTTCAACCAGCGCGCCCAATTTGGGTCGATCAAGATATTCCGATGCGGTGTCCGGATCAAAAACGAGGCATGGCCAATCCAGGTGATACTTAGTTGGCCGGGCTTCAATTGCGGCAGCACCACCTGATTCAACTTTCCTTCTCGCGCTCGAAAGAGTGATGGCAACAGCACATCGACCAGAAAATTTCTTCGCGCCCAGCCCTGGCGCGGCGTCAAGCCAACCTTCGTGGAAGGCCTTTGCACCGTGCTCGCTTGTCGACGAGACCCTGAGCGAACGATGGGAGCTGGACGACGAAAAAGTGAGCGAAAAAACGAGAACACGAGGCAAAAATGCGTTTAGATACGTTGGTTAGTGAAGCCACTGAATTCCCACAACTTGACAGGATGAGTCATAGCAAGCAAGTGCTGCGTAGCACATCTCGTGCGCAATTAAAAACCATCAGCCCGGCGCAAAGACAAGCGGCGGGTCGTGCTATCGCGGCATGGTTGAGCACCTGGGAAAAGTGGACTCGACCGACGACCGGTGCCATTGCCCTGTTTAATCCGTTAATAGACGAGCCCGACATCCGATGGCTCGTGCAAGCGCACCCAAACACCAGGTGGTGGCTCCCCACTTATCAACTCGGCGACGCAAACACTCAGCCCGGCCCCGGCTGGAAGCCGAGCGATCCAGCTGACTGTCACCACTCCTTGAGTATCATCCAACTCGTCCTCATCCCCGGCCTCGCCTTCGACCGTCGAGGCGGACGTCTCGGCCGCGGCGGCGGTTGGTATGACCGAGCTTTGGCCACCCTCTCGCCGACTGCCATCCGAGTCGGCATCTGCTACACGAGCCAGCTCATCAACGAAGTCCCGACCGAGCCACACGACATCCGCATGCACCACCTCATCACCGAAACCGGCATTGTCACCCCGCTGCCAGAACTTCACTGGTAACAGCTCTCATTGACCTTGTGGGAAGCGTCCATGCACCTTTTATCTTCCACTGCGTATGCACAGGTCTTATGAGTATACGCATGAAAACGCGTGTCACTTTGACTGTAGATCCACAAGTCTCGCATCGGGCGAAGGACGTAGCCCGCCGTCAGGGAATCAGTCTATCCGCGCTGGTAGAAAAGCTACTTGCTGAGGCTGCCGGTCTCCCGCAGATTGAGGCTCGCAGTTCTTTCTCGGCGCGTTGGAAGGGAAAGATGAGCCTCAAGACGGTGGCAGACGAACGTGGCGCGTACCTCAGGTCCAAATACAACCTAACGGCACCGACGGCACGCCGGTGGTAGTAGCGGGAGAACTTGAAAGGGAGTGCCGGGAGGGGCCACCTTACCAGATCACCTGTAGCCCTGGATACTCGGAAAAGTGTGTGTCCGGCGTGACAACCGGAATATTCTTTTCAATGGCGAGCGCGATGATCATGCGATCGGCCGGATCTGCGTGAATTCTCGGGAGACAAGTTGAGGCCACGGCTTGGTGATGATCGATCGAGATCGGACGCACCCCATGACGGTCGCAGGCCCGCTGGAACCAAGCGTCGACAGGCAGAAGCAACTCCAGGTGACCCTTGGCCGACTTAATACCAATTTCCCAGGCGCTGATCGCGCTCACCGCAAGCTCTCCGGCATGTCGACGAATCGCTCCGGCTGCGATGTCTGAGATCTCATCCGAATCCGATGCTAGCCACAGCAAGATGCAAGTGTCGAGTAAGATCATGATGAGAACGCTTCAGGCCAGTCCTCCGGGTCTAGGGGAAGGGTGGGATCGCGATGAAATATCACCCTCAGCTCAGGATCCGGGTCGAAAGGATCTTGCTGGAGAGGTTGTGCCTTCCGCAACTCTGCCACGGGCCGTCCGTTTCGGCAGATCAGCACCGGTTCACCGGTCTTCTCGATGTTCGCGATGATGGCCGAGAGGCGGGTCTTAGCTTCGTAAATATTCACGCTGGTTGGAATCATGATCTAGTCAGACTAGACTAGACACATTCGCAGGTCAAGGACCGAGCCTTTCACGCAAGGCAGGGCGCTTCAAGAACAGTCGGACTCACTGGAATTCCGGAGACCGGCGGTCCCCGCAGCCATCGGAGT
Organism: Verrucomicrobiia bacterium; assembly: GCA_036804205.1. Lineage (GTDB taxonomy): Bacteria > Verrucomicrobiota > Verrucomicrobiia > Chthoniobacterales > CALDSX01 > DAIRSW01. The sequence goes on from DAIRSW010000054.1 coordinate 15,776, forward strand.
CCCGATTTTTTGGTTGCCACCCACACCCTCGTGCAAGCGAACCGCCTCGCCGCCATGGATCGCGGCTACTTCAGTCGCTGGGTCCAAGATCTGAAGCTAGTTTCACCCTGGACCGAGAAAACCAACTACCAGGGGCGAATTTCTATTTTGCTTGTTCCGGCGTGTGCCTTCACAACCGCAACAGCTCCCTCGAAGGTGCTATCGGAGCCCACTCGGGTTTCATCATCCCAGAGCATCCCCACATTCACTTTATACGCAACAAACCGACCGCCGACCTTTTCAACCTTATACAGGTTACGACTACGCCCATCCTTGATTATTACTTTCATCTTCATATCAAAAGAAGAGACGCAGCAGGGCGGGGTTTCTTGCGACTCAATAAAAAAAATGCGTCGTCTGGATGCCTTGGGGACGGCCTTCGTCCTCTCCCGAAACGAAAGCTTGCCTTCGAACCATTCCCAACTGATGCAACCCAAGCAAGCACCCGCGACCTCGCCAAGCTAACAATCAACCATGCTAAACTGGCCTAAACTGGCCTAAACTGGCCTAAACTGGCCTAAACTGGCTCAGCTTGCCGAGCCAACTCTAGATCCATAAACACTCAATGAACGACGATCTGAGCAACCTCGACGAAAGCGAACTCAAGCGGCGCCTTTTTGGCACTTTCCCCCTGCCCGGAGAGCCCGAGAGATCGGGCGGGGAGAAACGTCCATCGTTCGACACAATTGCAGAATATGTTGCGCAGACAATCATCTGTCTCAAGTGCAAAAAGCATTTTGCTGTCCGCTGGAATTCAGTTGATGAGTTTCTCGCCCATGCCGTTGTAAATGAGCCTCCGAAAGTTCCTTTCTGTTTCACCTGCAAAGGCTGCTGCATGTGTGACTCGGATTGGGTGAACGATTTACCTCCGTTGGAGATCTGCGAACTCGGAAAGCTTTCAGACATTCTAAATCTCAACGCAGCCAAGGATTCGTTCGTCAGTTTCTGCAGGAAGTGCGGTCATCTGTTACCGATGGGTCGCGAGCGCGCTGTTACTCTGGCAAACTCGATTGGATTCAATGAACTTCCTGATGGGCTCTTCTACTTCACGAGTGAGAGCTGCTTCGAATGCACCGAGCATGCCACCATCTTCGTCCCGCCTGTAACCTTGGTGCGTGTTCCTGACGAAACCCAATCCCCCGACAAAATCTGAGCGACAAGCTGTTTGAGTCGATCTGCAAAAGATGGCGAAACAGGGCGGTTGCGCCTTATCCCGCCGCGTAACACAAAAAGAAGAGACGCAGCAGGCCAGGGTTTCTTGCGCCTCAATAAAAAATCTTTATTCCTGATGGCCTCGGTGGCCCAGATGAAAGTGTCGTCAAAAAGGTATTTCTCCTCCGCCATTCATTTTTTCACAGATTGGGGGCTCCATTTCCTGCGGGCGATAGACCTGCCAGGGCGTCTGCATCCCCAGGGCT
>DAIRSW010000055.1:0-17163 GCA_036804205.1 Verrucomicrobiia bacterium
ACTGCCGACGGGGATGTGCGGTTGGAGTGCGTATTCCACGATGAAACCATCTGGCTCACGCAAAAAGCGATTGCCGAGTTGTTTCATGTGCAGGTGCCGGCCATCAGCAAACACCTCAAGAGTATCTACGAGACCGGAGAGCTTGAGGAGCGGACAACTGTTTCCAAAATGGAAACGGTTCGCCCGGAAGGGAAGCGGCAGGTGCGCCGGGAGGTCGATTTCTACAATCTGAACGCCATCATTGCAGTCGGCTACCGCGTCAGCAGCTATCAGGCGACGCAGTTTCGCATCTGGGTGACGAAGACCCAGAAGGAGTTTATTACCAAGTGTTTTGTGCTGGATGAGGAGCGACTGAAGCAGAGCGGGCAAGCCTTCGGGAAGGACTACTTCGAGGAATTGCTGGAGCGCATCCGGGAAATCCGGGCCAGCGAACGCCGCTGCTACCAGAAGATCACAGATATTTATGCGCTGGCGGCCGACTACGACAAGGACGCCCCGATCACGCGGGCTTTCTTTGCTACCGTCCACAACAAATTGCACTGGGCGATCACCGGGAAGACTGCGGATGACGCCGATGCACGCAGATTATTTAATTCCCTCGAATTCGAGGGGATTGGGAAAACTGGTCGAAATCGACCAGTTTGGATACAGAGTTTTCTTATGAAGAAAAATCGGGAACCTCAAGCAGCTGGAAACAGGGAAGGGATGATCAAAAATTCAGAAATACCGCAGCGTGAGGAAGTGCTGTCCAAATTGGCGGAGTTTCTCCATACTCGCGGGGGAGCCTACAAACTGGAGGCGCTAGGATGTTTTGGTTCGGTCGCAAGGCAGGACGCGGGAGTCGATAGCGATGTGGACGTGGTCTACCGCACTCATCCCGATGCCAAACTGACCTTGTTTGATCTGGTGCTGATGCGGGACGAGCTGGTGGCGAGATTAGGGCGGCCGGTGGATTTGATCGAGTTGCGCGAGGGCATGCCGCCGAATTTGAAGGCTAGGGAGGAACGGGAGGCTGCTTATGCCTGACTCATCTCGACTTCAGGAGCGCCTGGAAGCAATTCTTGAAGCGCTGGAGCGTGTGCCGGGGCGGTTTGCAAATATCGCCACCAGAGGATTTTGTGGCCGACGAAGAAGGGCGAGAGCACCTCGACTCGATCAGTATGGTCTTACTGTCGGTCGGTGAAGCCTTCCGTCAGATTGACGAGAGGACCCAGGGGGAATTTCTTGCTCGTTATCCTGAAATCCCATGGCGGGCTGTGATCGGAATGCGAAATGTTCTGGCGCACGATTATTTTGGGGTTAATGAGAAAGTCATTTTCAACACCTGCGACGCCCACATCTCGCCGCTAATCGCCACCTTGAGGCAGATGTTAGCGGATATGAAAACCGATCGTTGATGAAGAGGGTTTCGAGAAGTATCCGCCGAAGCATTTCGCGGAGCTCCTGGCAACCTTCACGCAATATCAAGATGGTCTGCGGAAATCTGACCAATCTGCGGACAACAATCATCCCTGATCCATTTTCCCGGGTTGCTTGGTCTTGAGCTTTTGGCACAGTCCAGACATGTCGATGCCAAACGAAAGTTCTAGCCCTACCAACCGTCCGGGTCGCGCCCTACTCCTTTTGGGTGGGTTTGTGCTTTTTACGTTTTTGACCACCACGTTCTGGCCACGCGGCAATGCTGAAGCGGTGATTTCTCAGGTCGAACCCTGGCAACCGCTACCCACTCCGACGTATTGGTTTATCGATGGCATATCCTTGGCGGCCATACCAAGAGCCTGGCGCTTTAGCATGCCAGTGGGAGCGGAAAATGGTGCTGGCACCTACAACGCTCAGCCGTTCGGCTCCACTCAATTTCATCCGCTTCCGCATCTTGGTGATGATCTTAACGGGATGTATGGAGGAAGCACGGATTTAGGTGATCCGGTCAATGCTATTGCCACGGGTGTCGTCATCTGGGCGGGGCCGGCTGGCGAGGGCTGGGGCAACGCTGTCGTGATGCTGCATGCGCTACCGGAGCCTATACAAGTTGGGGAAGGCCGGTCGGTTCACTTTGTGCAATCCTTTTATGCCCACCTGCTCGACTACTATGTGTGGCCGGGTGAGGTCATTATGCGGGGACACACCATTGGCAACGTGGGTACTGCAGAGGGTGAATACACAGCGCACCTGCATCTTGAACTCAGAACCTTCCTCCACCCACACATTGGAGTGGCGTATCGGGAGAAAGCGGAAGCTTGGCTCAATCCAAGCGAGTTCATTCGGTCCCGGCTGGATCCACCGAAACAAGCCTTGCCCGCGGAACTCCTTGGGCAAGCTTGGCTTCTTCCCTTTGATAACACGCATGATGCCGCGCTGCCACTGTGGCAATAATTTCCAAGGAATCGAATCTTAATGTGTGCCGCATAAGCCCGACCCTTGATGGCGATCAAACGTTTCTCCTAACTAGGGAGGTCGAATGGCATCGACAGACACATCCTTTCTGCTCAATATGCATAGGTTATGAGCCGATAAGCACTTAGATCGCTGCACCTTCCTTGCGATGATCAAGCGGAGAGGATATCGCTGATTCACTCCGCCGCTGACTGGCAATCCCCCTAACCTCCGTGCTGTCGAAAAACGCGTCAGTATCACGTGGGTCGTTTTTGACGCGGTATTCCGCTCCCTTGAGCTGCAAGAAATCCAGGTCTCCGGCCTACTCGGCAAGATCCCGGGCTTTAACTCAAAAGAGGGTAAATATGGACCTGGACAAACCACAAGAAACACTACTTAAACCGCATCAATGGGAGTCGCGGCGACTTTGCGATGCCTCCGGTGATTAGTCGCCATTTCCTGGTTCGTTTGGACATCAGCAAAAGGGATCTCGAGCAGCGGGCCAAGCCGGAAAGTTTCTCGTTACAGAACGATTACTGGAGTGCTGATTGAAACCAAAATCATTCGCCTTGGTGGAGAAACATGGCAGGTGTCGGGTTCTGAACCCGCTCACCCTGAGAAAACACCGGGCCGAGAAGCTCCGGATACCGTCCTGCTTGTTATTGGCCGTGCCCTGCGCCACAGTGGGGGCATGAAAATGATATATCTAGACTGCTCAACTGGCGTCAGTGGTGACATGCTGATTGGCAGCTTGATTGACTTGGGGGTCAAGCCCAGCGCTTTGGAGTGGGAGCTTGGCAAGCTCGGCGTGCCTTTGCACTGTCACTTTGGGCGGGTGGATCGCCGAGGCATCATGGGTGTTAGCTTTCATGTGCATGGAGAGGATGAGGCCTGCGAAACCCACGGCACCCATGGTCACCCGCACCAGCATTCCCCTGAGCACAGCCATGGTCATGGCGAGGAACATCCCCACGGCGAAGTCCGGGAGCTTAAAAACGATCATCACCATGATGTGGATCATCATCCGCATGGCCACGAACACCACCATGAGGAGCCGGCTCACAGTCATGATCATCACAGCCATGATCATGAGCACGACCACGGGAATAGCCGTAACTTTGCGCAAATCTGTGAATTGCTTGCAGCCAGTTCCATAAGCGACCGGGTCAAGCAACAAGCTCAGGCCATCTTCCGGCGTATCGCTGTCGCTGAAGGCAAAATTCATGGCATGCCTGCCGAGCAAGTTCATTTTCACGAGGTTGGTGCTTTGGATTCTATTGCGGACATCGTGGGAGTTTGCATCGGCTTGGAGCAGCTTGATGTCAATGAGGTGTGGGTGTCGGAACTGCACGACGGCATTGGCACAGTGCGTTGTGCGCATGGTGTTTTTCCGCTGCCTGCTCCGGCCACGGTGGAGATTTTGCAAGGCAAACAGCTTCGTCAGATCAACGTGCCACATGAACTCATCACCCCGACCGGTGCCGCAGTGGTTGCGGAATTAGGACAAGGCTTCTGCCCCATGCCACCCATGACCATCGAACGGGTGGGCTACGGCGCAGGAGGTCGTAACTTGGTGGATCGCCCCAACGTTTTGCGAGCCATTCTGGGCGAAATTCAGGGTTCGGCCAATCTCGCCGGGGCAGAGCGCGACGTGGTCTGGGAACTTGAATGCACTTTGGACGATCAGAATCCCGAGCTGACCGCGCATCTCACCCAGAGCTTCATGCAGCAAGGTGCCCTGGATGTGGTGTTGATCCCTTGCCTTATGAAAAAAGGACGCCCAGGACTGACGCTTAAGCTTTTGACCGACCAGGATCATCGCGATTTTTTTATTGAAAAAATACTAACCGAAAGCAGCTCCTTCGGGCTTCGCTATAGCCAGCGTGACCGGGTGAAACTCGCTCGCGAGATTCGCAAAGTATCGCTCCCTGGCGGTGAAGTCGAAGTTAAAATTGGCCGACTCGGTGATCGCGTTGTGCAGAAGGCACCGGAATACGAAAGTTGCCTTCGACTCAGTGAAAAAACCGGGCGACCCCTCAATCAAATCTATCAAGAAGCCTTAGCGCAAGCAAACACATGAAGCCCCCGACCATTCTGGCCGTGGTGTTGCATGCTCACCTGCCCTACGTTCGCCATCCGGAGAACGAGTGGCACCTGGAAGAAGATTGGCTGCATGAAGCGGTTGTAGAATCGTATCTACCGCTCATCGAAAAAGCTCGCGGCTGGGAGGCGGATGGTTTTCAGGGAGTGTTAGCCCTATCACTCTCGCCACCGCTGGTTGCCATGTTAGGAGATGAGCTTCTGCAGCAGCGCACCCGGTCGTATCTCGCTCGCAATATTAGCATGGCCGAAGACCTTGTAAGGGAAGCTCCGACCGGGCCAGCTGCGTTTTACGTGGAGAGACTGGCTCGACTCCAAAAACTTTGGGACGAGATTGGCGGCCTGCTTGAGGAGTTCGGGCGCCTGCAAGCACAGGGGGTTTTAAGCTTAATGACCTCAGCGGCAACTCACGCGCTCCTGCCTCTCTACGACCAATGGCCGGGGGTGGCACGATTGCAGATGCAAACTGCGGTGGACCAACACCAAAAGGTCTTTGGAAAAGCCCCCGAGGGCTTTTGGCTGCCGGAATGTGGTTTTTCGCCCTTGCTTGGCCGTGCTTTGGCCGACGCGAATATCAAGTGGACCGTTCTTGACGCGCACGCGGTCCTCTACGGCCAACCTCAACCCCGCTTCGCCGTGTACCGTCCCGTTTATTTACCAGAGGGAACGGCCTGCTTTCCTCGTGACCGGAGTGCCAGCCGGCAGGTGTGGAGTTCGCAAGAAGGTTATCCGGGTGACCCGATTTACCGAGACTTTTACCGAGACATAGGTTGGGAATGTTCGGAGCAATTTCTAAAAAAACACCTCAGCTCAAGTTGGCCAGACCGTCGGTTTACCGGGCTGAAACTCTGGCAAGTGGGAGATCACCAGGGGCAAGGGAGCGACTACCAACCCGAGTTGGCCTTCCTAAAAGCACGTGAACACGCCAGACACTTTTTGAATGGGCGGTGTGATCACGCCAAACAGTTGCAGGAAGCCCTGCCGATCCAGCCGGTGTTAACTTCACCGTTTGACGCGGAACTCTTTGGACATTGGTGGTTCGAAGGGTTGGAATTTTTGGATGAAGTGGTGCGTCAAGCCGTGCATTTCCCAGAGCTGCAGGTGGCGCATCCGGGTGTTGTTCTCATCGAAAAAGCGATCGCGCAGGTTCAAACTCCGAGCGCAAGCACGTGGGGGCAAAACGGCTATCATGAGGTGTGGCTCGATGATTCCAATCGTTGGATTTACCAGCATCTTCATGGAGTACTGCAGCTTCTCTTGAATGAGATTCAGGAGATCGGTCAGAATGACAACTTCGCCGCCGGTGACCAAGAAAGGCTCCAGGCCGCAACCCGGCATTTTATGCTCGCTAGCGCAAGTGACTGGGCTTTTCTCATGCGCACCGGACATGCCCGTGACTACGCTGACGACCGGACCAAGTTTCATTTACAGGCATGCTTGCAAGTGCTCAAGACCGGTCGCGATCCCGAAGCGTACCCCATCTTCCCAGATCTGAATTGGCGTCTCCTCGTAGATTTTCAAGCCATTGAAGAAGATGGCGTATGAATCGACAACGCCTGCCATGTCGCTTTGTTTTTCCCATAAGCCGGGTATTATTATGTATGCGCATGTTCACTTTGCTTCTACTCTGCGTACCCATTATGGCCTGGTCTGAGGAGGGTAAAATTGGGTTCCACCAGCATCAGTGGAAACATCGTCTGCTGGTGGTCTCTCTAAGCCATGAGGATTGGGTCGACTTTCAAACCGTTCTGAAGAGGGAACGCGCGGGTTTTGTGGAAAGACGTTTGCTGGTTTACGCCTTGGTTGGGGAAGCCGAAGTGTTCCTGGTTGATCCAACAGCAAGCGACGTGAAAGCGGTCGGGTCCGCTTGGGGAGCGAAAATCCTAAACCGTTTAGACCAGCCCACCGGACTGGCTTTGCTCGGACTCGATGGAGGGCGTAAAGCATTCTACACTTGGGAATCCTTCAAGGTGAAAGACCTGTATGCTCTCATTGATTCGATGCCCATGCGCCAGCAGGAGCTAGAGCCCTGAGAGCTTTTGGGCAGCGGGAGTTCCCAATTCCCAAGTAGCCGATTTTTCAGGATTGCTGAGAAGGGCCTGAGTCCGGTTGGGCTTGCGCAGGCTCCGGGTTGTTCGGCTGCTCACTCGCTTCTGCAATGGGTGGTGCCTCTGAAGCCTCATTCGCTTTTTGGTCTGGGCGATAGGTTTCCACCACTTTTTGACTCAAAAAGGCGTCCGGGTTTTTCAGTGCTTCGACCGGAATCAGAACTTCACCCTCGAACCCGTTTTTGGCCATTAACGAAAGCCCAAACGGATAGTCTTTGAAAAGTGACTGGCAAAGTGCCGACATGTTGTGTCCGTCTTCAAGACACTGCTGAACTAAGCGATCAATCGTGGCGGCGGCAAATCGTATTTTTATCTTATCCCCAAGTTGCTCGGCAAAAGCTTGGGCCTCTGCTTGCAGAGATACCGCACGAGATTCTTGAACTTTTTCCAAGATAACCTGCAGTTGTTGCTCAGCGTTCTCAATGAACGCGGCGTCAACCTGCAAACGCGACACGCCGGTTTTCGGCAAAGAAAATTTCGCGTTGCGAAAAACCGTTTCGCACACCGTTTGCAAACCACGCGCCCCAGTGTGTTCGGTCACCGCCCGCGCGGCGATGGCTCGCAACGCGTCGTCTTGACATTCCAAAGTGATGTCATAAGCAGCAAAGGCCCGTTCGTATTGCCGGATTAAACTGCCCTCGGAGTCCTTAAGAATTTCAAAAAGGTCTTGCTCGCTCAAGGAGTGACAAAACACCCGCACGGGCAAGCGTCCTACAAACTCCGGTTCAAAACCAAACTCCATGAAGTCTTCGGTGCGGATGGCTCGATGAATCTCCTGCTCAGCCTCAACTCCATCGGGCAAGCGGGTTTTTTGGGAAAAGCCCACCTCAGCGCGATTCAGCCTTTGTTTCACCTGCTCATGCATCCGGGCGAAGGCTCCGCTCACCACAAAAAGAATGTTTCGGGTGTTGATGGTATCCCGAGGTGGTGTTTTACCCGTGCGCGCGGAGAACATGCCGGCGATCTGGGCATTAATATCATGCGGCGCTTTGGCAGGGACCTCGGTTTCTTCCATGAGCTTCAGCAGGGTGGTTTGCACACCGCGACCGCTCACATCTCTTCCGGACACATTGGGGGCGGACGCGATCTTATCAATCTCATCGATGTAAATGATGCCACACTCGGCCAGCTCCACATTGCCGTTGGCCTTATTCACCAGTTCGCGCACCAAATCTTCGGCGTCGCCCCCTACATAGCCGGTCTCACTAAACTTGGTGGCGTCCGCTTTGACAAAAGGAACCCCGATCAGGTCAGCGAGATGTTTGATTAAATAAGTTTTGCCTACCCCGGTCGGGCCGACCAAAACCACGTTCTGTTTTGTATAATCCCAACTCGCCACCGCTTTACCGGATTGCCGCTCCTGGAGTTCGCGCCCCACATGATTGTAATGATCACAGATAGCGACCGCCAGAGCTTTCTTGGCTTCATGCTGTTGAATGACAAACCGGTCAAGATGAGCCTTGACCTGTTTCGGGACCAGGTCGAAAGCGATCTCAAATTTTTCGGGGGGCGGTTCTTGTGTGGTATCGGACTGGGTTGGGCCTGGTTTGGCGAATTCATGTTTGAGAAGTTCTTCCATCTGCCTTTTCAGTTCTTCGGGCATGCCAAAATTGGGAGGTTGTGTCATCCCCAACCCTATCATGCTCCGCCAGAGAGTAAAGCAGGGCAAGACCCCAGGGCGCGGGTGGATTTGTTTGCATGTCCTAGAAAGCGGGTGAAATCTGCAAAGAACAATGAGTCCAAACCCGCCTCAAGCCTGAGGAATTTACCATGAAGAACACGAAGAGCATGAAGGAAAAGCTGGCATCCTAATTTCCCCTAAACTTCATGCTCTTCTCTGCTTCATGGTGATTCAAGCACTTCGGCTAGAAGGTGAGCTTGAGCTTGTCCTCGGCGAGTTTGACGGATTGGGTGTTTTTTAGGCCGGCTTGGAACTCAATTAGCCAAGAGTAAGGTGCTTCATCGAGACCGGGAAATAAATGGGTTATTACCAGCTGTTGAATATGCGCTTCTGACAGCGCAGTCATGAGGTCCGGCGGATGAAAGTGTGAGAGTTCACAAAGGAAGAATTTTAGTGGTTTCTCAATCAGGGGGGCCACTTCATCGGCCCGGCCGATGTCGCCCGAGAAGGCAAAGGTTCCTTCGGTCGAATGCTCAAATAACAAGCTGTAGGCCCTGAAGCGTGAGGCTTCGTTGGGAGCGAGCTTTTGGCAAAGGCTGTCCAAATGCGTGGTGGGATACCGGCTAACTTGCCAGTCGCCGGCCAAGCTTAATTGCGGCTGGCTTTCCCAGTCTTCCCAGTGAATCGCAAAGTCGAAGAGTGTTTCACCCAAATAAACTGTGGCGAGCCAGGCTTGGAAGCGGTGAATGATTTCTTGCGGCATGACCACTCGCAGAGGCTTGGTTCGCTTGGCTAGCCAGCACGACTGTAAAAATAAGGGGAGCCCAGCGATATGATCACTGTGGGCGTGAGTGATGAAGACCACATCAATGTCTGCCGGCTGGTAGCCTAGGTGCAAGAGGCGGTAGGTGCAGCCTTCGCCGGCGTCTACCAGGATTTGTTCGGCTTGGGTCTGACAAAGGCTGGCGGTTGGTAGACGATTGCCGACCGGGATCCCTGAGCCTGTTCCTAAAAGATGTATGTACTCCATTGGAAAAATAAATAATCAGCAAATTCGGGCATGACAAGCCTAGGAAATCTTCTTAGGCGGGCGACCCCGCCGCTTCACTAGCGGCTCCTGATAAGAATCCAGGGTTGCCTGGAGGCGTGTTTGGATTCGCTGCTGGAGTGTTTTGGGTTCGATCACCCGCACATGTTCGCCCCAGCTCATAACCCAATTTTCTAACTCCCGATTCACGGCCACCTCCATGCTCAAGATGGAGACGCCTTCTTTTTGGCTAATTTCTTGAGTGGGATGCCATCGGCGCTCACCCAAAAGTCGGGTGCCCAACTCGTCGAGCTTGAGTACAACCTTTTGCGGAGTGGTGCCCCGAAACGCTCCCAAGCTGTGCTGATACAAGGTGGTTATATCGAACCCCTCAGGACGAATGAAGCGTCGGCGGGTTGATTTTAGCTTGCTCATTCGTGGCAACGCAAAGCTCCGAAGCTCTTGCCGCACCAGATCAAAGGCCACCAGATACCATTGGTTGCCCACGCAATGCAGTTGATACGGCTGGACGGCTCGCGCTTGAGCTTGTTCCTTTGCGAGAGCTTGATAGAGAAATTCGATCTCCACACCGTTCAGCACAGCCGAGGCTAACTTCTCGTATAATTTTAAATCACTGACCGACGCCCCGATGGCCTGAAAAGAAATGTGCGAGGCGATGGCCTCCAGATCGACCTTTTGCTCACCTTGCAGGGCAACTTGCATCTTGCCAAACGCACTGCGTAGCGGCGCTTCGAAGACAGTGCCTTGATACTGTTGTAGGGCTCGCTCGGCGACAAGGAGGGCGACGAGTTCCCCTTCGGATACCAAGACGTTTGGCATTTCGTGCACCGGATGGGTGTAGAAAAATCCATGCAGATCGGCGTCATACTCAATCGGCAAGTGAAGTTGATCGCGCATGAAGTCGATGTCGCGTTGGATGGTTTTGTAAGAGACCTCAAATTCCGCGGCTAACTTTTGGCAGTTGGGAAATTTATGCCGACGCAATCGATCATGAATGCTGTAGATGCGTCGCAGGGGTACCCGGGATTGCGGCATCCTGCGCGGTCGCCGAATGACCCGGCGTGTTTGCTCGGGCGCTAAAGAAAGCTTGGAAACTTTGGCCAAGGATCGAGACGAAGACTTCGGCATGACAAGATAGACTCTCAAAGGCGGTGCAAAAAGCAAATGGGAAGTCAAGGCTGGCCCCATGGAAATCATCGGTGACGCGCAATTTTGACTGGTGAAAGGATGGGTGATGGCTTAAGCCTTGCCCCATGAAATTTAAATGGTGTTGGTTTTTCTTGAGCGTGCTGTTGTTTTGGTCGGGGAGCAGGGCATCCGGGGATGAATTTCTGAGTCGTTCGGTGGTGTCGAAAATCCATCAGTGTGTGGTGGGTTTGAACTTTGAGGATTCTTCCTTCGGCACCGGATTTTTAATTTCACCCGAGGGCCACATCCTGACGGCCGCCCATGTGGTCACCAAGGCCGGAGCCTCAGCTGAGGTTGTTTTTCGCGACGGCCAAACTTTTTCTGCCAGGCTGATAAGCTTCGACCCTTCCGGGCGAGACCTTGCATTGCTGCAAATCAACTCGGAAAACAAAACCTTGCCGAGTTTGGATTTGGCGGATGAACTTCAAATCGGTCAGCGCATTTTTACTTCGACCCATGCCTTGCCGCTTCATCCGGCCTTAATCGGTACGGGGGTGTTGGGTGATCATCGGGTTTCCCATCATATCGTGGTTTTTGATGCGCCGATTTTGAGTGGTAGCTCCGGTGGCCCTGTCATGAACGCACAAGGCCAGGTGCTAGCCTTAGTGACAAGCCGATTGTCAGAACGCTCGCCTGGCGGGGAGCACTCGAATTTTAATACCGGCGTTGATGTTTCTGCCATTCGCGCCTTTTTGGACGAGAGGGATTCTCCAGAATTGCATAAAATTGCTCATCTAGAGCATTTTCGCATGCCACTTCCCAAGTTGGAGTTTGATTCAGCGATTCAGGGCAAGCTTGGTCCTGAAAATGATCGATTACCACGCGGCCTCGAATATGCAGTGGCCTACGAAGCTTTTTTTGAAAATGGCAGCACCTACCGTATCCGGATGGAGAGTGAAGACTTCGACGCTTACCTGCTTGTGCATAGCGATGATGAGGAAATTGCTGCAGAAAATGATGATTACACGAGCGAATCAAGCGATTCACAGCTCGTTTTTTCGCCCACGGCTTCCGGCCGGTATGTGGTGGTGTGTACCTCTTTTGAAGCAAAGGAAGTGGGTGACTACACATTGTTCTGCGAAAAATTGCCCACATTTGAGCAAGGTTTTCTTGTGGAAGGAGCCATTGAGGAGCTAGGGAAAGAGGAAGAGCAGAAGTATGTTTATGAGCATATTTTGGAGGGTAGAGACGGCTATGTTTCGGTGGAGATGCAAAGCGGCGACGTAGATTCTTTTCTGGAGATTTATGGTGGAGAGACCATGCTGGGGCAGAACGATGACGCGAGCCCTGCCAGTCGCGATGCACGCGTGGTGGTTCAGCTGGAGAAGGGCCGCTCCTATCGGGTGCGAGCCACAACATTTAACGAGGACGAAAAAGGCCAATTCACCTTGCGGATCTCCTGGCCGAAGGCTTTACCAGGCGAAGCTGAAAGTGAAACTGCGAACGACGATGATGCTGGTGGGGCCGTCGAGTTGATCGACGATGTTCAGTCAGATGAGTCCGATGAAAAAGGGAAGAATCGTCCTCACCGGCGCACTCAATAAGGCCAAATACCCCAGGCTACAATAAAGCCGTGCCGTTGGCGCTTTGGCGCTCACTGGGGACAAGTCGTCAAGCCCGGTGGCCAAAGCGAGCGACTGGGACACAAGCATGGACCACTCCCCCAGCTCCCTGCAAAGCATTTAGGCTTTATACTCTGCATGCTCTACATGGCCTTGGCCTTCATGGCCTGCATGGTGATCCAAACTGCGGCTTTGCAGGATTAAGGAAGCATGAAGGATCAAAGCTTTACCGGCGGAGGGGGTCGAACCCACACGCCCTTGCGGGCACTGGATTTTGAGTCCAGCGCGTCTGCCAATTCCGCCACACCGGCTAGTTGAGCTCTCAAGCTTAGGCAATCCTGTTCTGAACGCAACCAAGGATTTTTGGCTTGTGCCGAAATGTGCCGAGATTGTGCCGAGCTTTCGTGGGCTACTCCGGCGTTGCTGGCTTCGTCTTTGCAAAAAGTAGGTCCGCTACTGTGATGATTCCTACCAGTCTCTCATGTTCAAGCACCAGAGCTTTGGTTGCTCCATGGCGGATCAACCGCTCCATCACCTCTTCCACGCCATCTTCCGCTTGCACAATGGGCACCTGAACCCTCGGGACTTCCGCCACGCTGGTGTGCGAGTCGTAGGAATGGTTTTTGATCCATTCATACAGCGCGGAGCGACGGATCATGCCGAGGACAACTCCATCATGGAGAAGTGGGTAGGCGCTGTGTCTTTCTCTTTGTAAAAGCTCCAGAGCCTCGAACACCGGCATCCCTGCTTGCATAGCAATGACTTCGCGTTGCATCATGTCTCCCGCAGCAGCGGAGCGCAACGCAGCGGGGATTCGGTCGGAAAGCACCCGGATTTGTTCGTTGGATTGGTAAGTGTCAGCGGTCGATTTTAAGAGATCACTAATCGAGCCACATGCAGTCACCAGACGTTGGAACATTTTTTCGCTAAGTGAGACAAGTGTGGTCTGTTCCACGGCCGTGGCGTTGAACCGCCAAATTTTGTCGCTGAGCAGAGCGCGTTCTCCAAAATGTTCACCAGGTCCGACGGATTTCACCAAACTGCCGGTGTCGTCACGAATCTCCATTCGGCCATGTTTGACCACGTAAAAAGAAAAAGCTGGCTCGCCGGAGCGAAACAGCGGGTCGCCACTTTCCAAATGGACCTCGGTGAGAGGCGAGGTGTATTGCGGAGTCAAAAGATTGATGTCGCGCGGGAAGAACAGTTCTAAGGACCACTCGATCATGACTCGGAGTTTTCGATCTAAACCGGGTAGCTTACTCAAGTAGATGGTGCGCCACATCCACCACGCGATGAACCCGGAGAAGTTCAGACCAAAAATGTGGGCCACGGCATTGCGATGCCCAATGGCGGCCAGCTCGCCCATGCCACGAAAGCGAAAGGGTTTCATGGCTTTCCCGGCCAGTTGGGCGGCGAGGTTTTTGCCGAGGGTTGAGGCTTGACGAATAGCAAATTGGGCTGTGCCCGGGCAGATGCCTCCGTCCGGATGGGGCACAGCGGCTGCGTCTCCGGCGGCCCAGACTTTTTCCAGTTTATTTACCTGAAGAAATTGGTCGGTCACCGGCCGGCCTCCGACGCACTCCAGGTCATGATCGGAAGCCAGCTTCAACATTAAGCGGTGGGGAGCATTGCCAACCGTGCAAACCACCAGGCTGGCATCCAGTCCGGAGCCATCTTGAAAGAGAACTTTGTGTGCAGTGACCGCCTTAACCCGCTTTTGCAGATAAAGTTGAATTCCACGTTGTTTCAGCTTTTTGGCGGTGTAGCTTCCAAGAGTATCTTTGAGTGAAGGAAGAAGGCGCGTACCGCCATGAATGAGAGAGACCTGAAGGTCTTCCTGAAAAATGTTCTCGTAGTAGCGACAGATGGAAGTCAGAAGATCCATGATCTGCCCTGCTGCTTCGACACCCGAGTAACCGCCTCCGACCACGGCGAATTTGAGGAGGCGACGTCGTAGTTCTTGGTCGTGCGCCACATTGGCTTCCTCCATACGCGAGACAATCGCCGCTCGGAGCTTCATGGCGTCACCCACATTTTGCAGCATGTAAGCGTGCTCGGGCATGCCCGGGATGCGGCTAAGATTAATTTCCGCGCCGGGTGCAAGGACTAAATGCTCAAATTCAAATGGGTAAGGCGGACTAAAAGGACCGGCCTGGACAACAAGCTGCCGTTGGGTGAGGTCGATTTCCGAGACATCGCCTTTGAAGATATCCACATGTTTGCAAAGCAACCGGATCGGATTTACCACGTGCCGTGGAGAAAGTGATCCACCGACCACTTCCGGTAGCATCGGCTGGAAAACCATATGGTTGTTGTCGGCGATGAGCGCGATTCTTGGGCCTTTGTGGCCAAGCTTTTTTCGGAGGGTGCGCGCCGCGTAGACCCCAGCAAAACCGCCGCCGAGGACCAGGATGGGGTATTTTCGCACTCTCTCGCTCATCGCTCGTTGCTATTGTCGCAGCTCAACCGTGTGAAATTTTTGGGGAGCCGAAGCGTAGGCTTTCGCGAGGGTGGTTAGCGTATGAAACCGGGTTTCGTGGCTAGCTTGTTCCAGCCCAGGACATTCTTTGGGAAAATCTATCAGCAAATCCCGGCGGATGAGCATCACCCGGATCTTGTGGGTGCGGATATCACCAGCTCGCTCACAGGTCAGCACCATCACATACCAAGCGCTTGAAGTAGGAATGTCAAGGTCGGCCTTAATATCTGCGGCAGAAAGATGCTCCACCAAGCTGTTGAGCACCTCGTTCATCACAAACCACTGATCACGATCCGGAATAGGGAGAATGGGGTCGTCAGCGGTGGTTTTTCTGGCGGTGCTACGGACCAACTCACCGGCAGCGCTACTTAGGAATATCCTTTCCAAGGGACGTTCCATAATGGTGCGAATTTTCAGCACGCCGTTGTCGATTCGGTTCAGGGAAATATTTACCCGATCCGAAAAGTTGCGCTTATTCCAACGCCGCTGAGCACGCCAGCGTCCGATTAAAATCCCTGCGAGACCGAAGCCCGCCCCAATGGCGAATTTCGTGCCGTGTTCAAAGATAAAACGACCGACAGATTCTAATATCTCGAGCATGATGCACGGATGCTAGCCGCTAGCGCAGGCCTGTCGAGCTTTTTTGTGTTTGTGCAGCTCGACCGTGTGGCTGGGCGCTTGACTTCTTGCGAGTTATATCGCATTAAGGATTTGTATGAAAAAGCTTCCCGTAACTGTGCTCTCCGGATTTCTTGGCGCAGGCAAGACCACCCTTCTCAATCATGTGCTGCATAATCGCGAGGGCCTTAAGGTCGCGGTGATCGTGAATGACATGAGCGAGGTCAATATCGACAGCGAGCTGGTTCGCGATGGAGGAGCCGAGCTGAGCCGTACGGAGGAGAAGCTGGTGGAGATGTCGAACGGCTGCATTTGCTGCACCTTGCGGGATGATCTTCTTAAGGAGGTCGCACGACTTTCGAAAGAAGGGCGCTTTGACTATTTGTTGATCGAGTCGACCGGAATTTCTGAGCCTCTTCCGGTGGCGCAAACCTTTACTTTTGAGGATGAAGAAGGGCAAAGCCTCCGAGATTTAACAACTTTAGACACGATGGTGACGGTGGTCGATGCGGCCAATTTCTTGGATCAGTACGATTCTACGCACAGTTTAAAGGATCGCGATCTCGAGCTTGGCGAGGATGATCAGCGGACCGTGGCGGATTTGCTGATTGATCAGGTGGAGTTCGCCGATGTGTTGGTGCTGAATAAAGCGGACTTAGTCTCCGCCGAAGAGTTGCAAGAGCTCAAAGCGATCCTAAGCCGATTGAATTCAGAGGCCACCATTATTGAAAGCGTGCGAGGACAAGCCCCGCTGGGCCAACTTTTGAACACGGGCCGGTTTGATATGGAAAAAGCTCAACGCTCGGCCGGTTGGATTAAGGAACTGTTGAACGAGCACACCCCGGAGACCGATGAGTATGGGATCGGTAGCTTCGTGTTTCGAGCCCGACGCCCGTTTCATCCGGAGCGATTTTGGGACGTGATGCACTCGGAATGGCCGGGCCTTCTGAGAAGCAAAGGCTATTTTTGGCTGGCTACCCGAAGCAAAATGATCGGCATGTGGAGTCAAGCCGGTGGCAGTGCGGAGTATCGGCCGGTTGGTTTCTGGTGGGCTGCGGTGCCGAAAGCTCAGTGGCCGGAAGATGAGGAGACTCTCAAAGTGATCATGAAAGAGTGGCAGGAGCCTTATGGCGACCGGCGTCAGCAGCTGGTGTATATTGGTCAAGATTTGGATCAAGCCGCCATGCTGAGGGATTTGCGGAACTGCCTGCTCACCGATGAGGAGATGGATTTGGGAGAATCCGGCTGGGCCACTTTGGACGACCCGTTTCCTGAATGGGTCACCCAGCCGGCCCCAGAACCGGTCGAAGCTTAAGCTTGCCGTTTCGGGACTTGCTGAAGCGCGGTTTGCGTCGGCGAAAGCTAACAGAATCTTGCTTCGGACGATGAATGAATTCGTTGCCGAGCGGAATCTAGGGCGGACAAAAAAGACTGAGTTCGCCCATGATATCACACAAGTCACGACGTGCAAAATGGGCGCAAGCCCCCCCCTGATATACACACTACAACCGCAGAAAACCCTTGCCAATTCAGAGTTGAGCCGGCAAAATCTACCATCACGCTCTCACGGATATCACCCAAAGGGCAGCTACTAATAAATACTGTTGGGCAGAAATTTCTAGACCAATGATCAAACCCGCACTTGCTCCTGAACCCGTAATGCGGGCTGCTCTCGAAGTGCTTGGCCACGCCTGCGTGTTTGTCCGCAACGCAACGCTAGCACCGGATGTGAGTGCGAAGATGATCAACGACCTCATGGAAGCCATCCATGATATCCCTTTCCAACTCAAGACATGGGACAGCGAACGAATCGATTTGCTGAGGCTGCACTTGAGATGCTTTGATTCCACCTTATATCCCGGTGCCCCGAACTTTGCAGAGCGATTCGAGATGCTGCTGACGAACTACAATGAAGAAGCCGAACAAGGCGTCACTCCTAACGCCTGACCCGCCTCCAGTTTCAGCCGCCATGACCGCTACCACCTCCACTCCGTGTTCCATCCTCGTCGCCGGTCAGGCGTAGGAGGACTCATCGTTCTCTAAAAAATGGATATTCGAACAGCATG
>DAIRSW010000056.1:0-16463 GCA_036804205.1 Verrucomicrobiia bacterium
TCATTGAGCAGTTCTTCGCATCGAGTGCGCCAGCGCTCTAGGTCGGGCGGACCAGCTTCATCTCGCGAGCCAGGGAAAACCAGGTAGGTGATGGTAAGGTCGCTGACCGGACGACTGTAGGCAGTCGAGCGTGGATTAATGGTTTGGCAAATAAACAGGCTGGCTTCGCCCATTTTATACGAAGGCCCAACATCCCCAAAAATGGCCGGGTAAATGGTGTCGCCATAGATCACCACCGCGTAGTCGCCAAGCTCAGGAGCAAAGGGAAGACTTTGATCGCGCCGCATGAAACCAGGCAACACGATATAAGGATCGCCGCGAGCCACGAGAAAACTGAAGCGTTCCAGATCAAAGATTTCGCGCTTAAGCTGGTCTTCTCGCGCCAAGAGTCCTTCACGCTCCTCGTTGGTAGCGGAGGTAAGTTGTTGGCGCACTTCGGCGAGCTGCGTTTTGCGTTCTTCAGCGAACGGATTGCTGGTTTGTGTTTGGCGCCGCCACCGGTAGCTGGTGAAGGGCTGAAAGTGGGTGTATGAGCCTTCTACCTTTAAAGTTCGGTCGGGATCACTGCCGTCGGCGACCACATCCATTTCGCTTTGGATAAACAAAATCTTTCGTCCGCTGCTAGGATGTCGCAATTCCAGAATAGTTTCGACATCATAAAAATTGTGTCGGGAAACCAACCGGTCGACCCGTTGCAAATGGCTTTGCAAACGTCGCGTTTTCAGGTCGTAGATGGCATGGTAAAAGTCGGAGACTTTGGCATCGATAAGCAGGTCGGGAAGCGCCGGCAAGACGGTGGTCAGCTGGGGGTTAAGCTCCGTGAGGGCTTCAAGCGACCGATTCGCTTCCGGAACCCGCACCTCAACTGCAACATCAATGCGAAAGGCGTCTGGGGTCGCTTTTTCTTGGGTGGCGTGGGTGCCGGCCGATGTTTCTAGCCGCGTCTGATATTGGTGACCGTAGAAAAGGTTGGCCAGATCAATTTCTTGTCGCGGAATAAACCGGGTTGGAAGAGGCGTGGCTTCAGGCGTCGGGGAGGGAGTGGCGGTGACTTGCGGGGATGTTGCTCCAGGGATGCGATTGAGAATACGGCGCAGGAGTGGTTGTCCCCAAATGCTGAGCGCAATCAAAGCAATGGCCAAAAGGTAAGCCGAGCCAAGAAAAAGGACGTGAAGCCAGGTAATCCAAGCTGATTTTTTATTTGAGGTTTGCTCCGCCATGCCAAAGCTCTTACCAGCAGATTCTCCTGGAGACAAGTCTAAGCTCAAGCTCCATTAACCCTATGAGTAATCCGCTGCTGCCTCATACACTTAGGTGCCACTTAACCGAGTGGACCGATGCTGATATCGCGTCATATTATGTGGCGGTTGCTCTGGGTGTTGCACCTGACCCGGGCAGCGAGTGGGATTTCTGGGGTGGGAAAAAATGGATGTTTTGGTCGGCTAATCCCCTGGGCGAGGGCCTGTGTCGAGTTCTTGAGATGCTTGCTGAGAGCGGTGTATTGGAGAAGGACAACGAGCAAATGCGGTATAGATGGAATCCGCAATTTGATTGGGAAAAGTATGGAGAGGAAACCAAGGCTTAACAAGCCGCCCCCCAAACTTCAGTCGCTTGGGCTCCTTTGGCGAGTGCTGCGCAACGAGCCGCCAAGGGTTCACACGAGAAATTTCTCAAGGCCATGTCCATGGTGCGCGCCGGGGAAGTGCGAGAAGGCGACGAGATTCCGGACGGATACCAACGGCAGCAGCCCTTCTAACCCCCTAACTTCGCTGGAACTACCTCATAGTTGCTTGGTTAAAAGCACCCTATGTTTGGCTTGGATACCGTTTTCAATAATGGGTTGAGGGTAGTTCTGGGTAAAATACCCTTGTTGAACCTCGGTTATTTCAAAACCCAGCTTTTGATAGAGGGCGAGTTGCCCGATGCTCGAGTTGGCAGTGCCAATCTCTAGGCTTTTTGCGCCACGAGCCGACACGGTTTCAAAGGCTTTTTTTATGAGGAAACCTCCGATGCCTTGTCGTTGAAGATGTGGCTGAACCGCAACATTCTTGATTTCAGCGATCTCAAGTGACCGCCAGAGCAAAACTAAAACGCCGACCACGAGGCCTTTCTGTTTGGCGACATAAACCTCAGATCGTCCGATATAGTGCTCGATCATTTCTTGGCACGGATCGGCAAGAAGCAGGAGCTCGTAAGGCATCGGCTCGCTTTCGCCGAGCCTCAAGATTACCAAATCGTGACCCATAATTTTGGCTAGGGCGTTAGGGAATTTACCATGGAGAGAATGGAGCTGCAGGCAGGAAAATATCCACATCTCGGTTCACACGCTAGGTGAAAATAAGGACCTTGAGCAACCAGCCCTAAACCAGTAGTCCCCCGCCGTCGACGTCCAAAGTTACGCCAGTGATGAAGGCGTTGGTCATCAGCATGACGGTGGCTTCGGCGATGTCTTGTGGCGTGCCCACCCGTCCGACCGGTAGTTTCTCCACAAAGCCGGCGTACATATTTTCTCGTTGTTGCTCCGGCATGCCGAGGTAGGCGGCGGTGTCGCGGGTCATCCCAGGGGACAGGGTATTAACTCTAACCGGCGCGAGATCTCGTGCTAAAGCGCGGCCTAACGCCTCGACTGCGGCGTTGATCGGGCCGAGAACGGCGTCGTTTTTTCCAGGGCGTCGGCTGAGAATGCCGGAGAAGAGGGTGAGCGAGCCTTTCGGGTTGATGCGGGCGTGCTTCGCGCAGAGGTAGGGCCCCCAAAACTTGCTGCTCATGCTGAAGAGACCATCCTCAAGTGACATATCCCGCAAGGTTCCACCACGCACCGAGCTGCCGCTGATCACCAAATGATCGACTTGCCCCATGGCGGTGAAGAATTGCTGCACAGAATCTTCCTGAGTCGTATCGATGGCTCGGTAAGCGCATCCGATTTCAGCAGCGGTGGCTTCGAGTTTTTGTACGGAGCGACTGCCGATGGTGACTTTTGCTCCGTGCTCGGCACACAGTGTAGCGATGGCTTTGCCCATGCCGGTCGCGCCGCCGATGATGACCACGATTTGGTCCTGAAGTTTTGATTTCATAGAGAACGAGGTGAAGAAAGCACCAGGACTGCGCGCTTTGGTGATTTAAATCAGAAGCTAGGAGCTTGTCTAGTGACTAAATGAAAGCGCTTCCTGCTTTTGAAAGTCGCGATCATTTGTTGACGGCATGCGCTGGCCGATGTTGATAGGAGCTATGATGACTCCAATTTTAACAAGCGAGGCTCCGGCTGCGGTGGGCCCTTATTCACAAGCGATGCAGGCCGGGAACCTGGTTTTTCTGTCCGGGCAAATTCCGCTTGATCCGGCGACCGGAGTGCTGGTCGGTGAGGATATTGCTGAGCAGACCGAGCAGGTGCTCAAAAATGTGCAGGCGGTGTTGCAAGCGGCCGGGCTAGGGTTTTCGAACGTCATTAAGAGCACCATCTTTCTGGTGGACCTCGGGCATTTTGAGGTGGTGAATAAACTTTACGCTCAATACTTTGGAGAGCACCGTCCGGCGCGTTCCACGATTCAAGTCGTTGCCCTACCCAAGGGTGCAAGAGTTGAAATCGAGTGCGTGGCGCTGCGAGCTTGAGCTATGCATGAACAAGACGTTCTAAAACTGTTTACAGAGACCGGAGCCTTGTTGAATGGGCACTTTGTTCTCCGGTCGGGTCTGCATAGCCGCAACTTTATGCAGTGCGCCACGGTGTTGCAACACCCTGAGCATGCCGAGGCTTTAGGACAGGCTCTTTCGCAGCGAGCACCCGAAAGTGATGTGGTCATCTCCCCCGCAATGGGAGGCCTATTCCTAGGCCACGAAGTGGCGCGAGCGCGACGGCAGCGCCATCTTTTTGTGGAAAAAGAAGACGGCCGCTTGGTGTTGCGTCGCGGATTTCAAATTGAGCAGGGGCTCCGCTATTTGGTGGTGGAGGATGTGATGACCCGTGGCGGCAGAATTCGGGAAACCATCGACATCGTGCGTGCGGCGGGAGGACATGTCGCGGCGGTTGCTCTGTTGGTGGATCGCAGTCTGGAGCAACCGGATTTTGGGGTGCCGGTAGTGAGCCTGTTGAAGTTGAGTTTTGAGACGTTTGATCCGGATGCTTTGCCGGAAGATTTGTTAGGTGTTCCGGCCATTAAGCCAGGCAGCAAGTGATCGGTGGCAGCGGGCGAATTCTATTGCTCATGCTTTTCTGTGCCCACATAGATGCTGACTTTGGCTTCTTGTCCTTGGAGGAGGGTTTTGGCCCGACGAATGGCTGCGGCCGCTGATGCAGTGAGATTGGTGGTGTTATCGGTAAAAATATTGTCCCGGCCAATCGCCTCAAGGAGGCCCGAGTTTTTGAAGATGCGAATGGTGTCCTTACGCGCTTCGCAGATGATAAGGTAACGTTCCTTTTCCCTCATGAACTGGAGGAGCTCTTCGAGTGCCAGAACGGCTGAGGCATCGAGCCGATGGGCGTTGCGAAGTTTGAGGATGAGCACTTTAAGGTTGGGATCCTCACACACCCGGCGGGTCTGGTTGTAAAAAACCTCCGAGGCACCAAAGAATAGCTCGCCTTCCACGTGTACGATTGAGATTTCCGGGTCCGGTCGGGTTTGCCCCTGATCCAGCTCGCACAAGACGCCTTCATCAGAAAAGGTGTATTCAACCAACTCAGGTTCGGCTACTTTACGTAAAAAGAGAAGAATCGCCGTGGCCGAACCCAAGTAGATGGCAGTGTCTAAGGCTAAGAAAACGCCGGCGCTTAGGGTCACAAAAAAGGTGATGGCATCCGATTTGGTGGCTCGGGAGACAATGAGGATCTGATGTTTGTTAAATAGAGAAATACCGATAGCAATGACTACTACGGCCAAGGTCGGGACGGGGATAAAGCGGATTAAGGGGCTGAGAGCAACCAAAAGGACAAGGACAATAATGGCAGCATACACATTGGAAAGTCCTGACCATGCGCCACTGCGATAGTTAAGAGAGGACCGGGTGAGAGAAGAGGATGAGGGCATACCTCCAACTAGGGCGCTCCCGATATTGGCGGCACCGAGGCCTAGCATTTCTTGGTTGGCATTGAGCCGGTCGCCCGCTCGTGACGCCAAAGATTTGCCTATGCTGGTGCTCTCGAGTGTGATCAGAAAAGCCAGAGCAAGCGCCGCGGTGGCCACGCCGCTAATGCGATGCGGATCGAGAGCGATCATAGCAAAACGCCATTCATCGAGCCTGATGGAGTCCAGTGTGGCCACGTTCCATTGCAGGGCATTCATTCCCGCTGCCAAGCCGCCCATGAGAAGAATGGTGAGGGCGACTCCGGGGAGTTTCTTGAATTTTCTTTGGAAAAAAATGTAAGTGCCGGTGCTGAGCACGGCCAAGAGAAGAGCCGGCCAATGCGTGGCAGTGATGTGCGTGATGTTGTGATACAGCACCGCAAAAAAGGAGGAGGACTTAGGAATATCGAGGCCTAAAACGTTTTTGATCTGGTTCACAATGATCAAGAGGGCCGCCGCAGTGATGTAGCCTGTGATCACGGTTCTTGAAATGTATTGAATCAGCCGTGCCACATTGGCGAAAGCTCCGATAATCAGGTATAGGCCGGCCAGAAGTCCAAGAATGGGAACGGAGATGAGCATCTCCGAAGGGCTCATGTTCAAGGCAAGAAAGGTGCTAAGAATCAGGACAGCCGTGGCGTTGGAGGGTCCGTAGGAGCTGAAGCGGCTGCTGCTCAGAAAGGGACCGACTAGGGATGCACCGATAAAGGCATAGAGGCCGTATTGGATGGGCAGACCGGCGATCAAGGCGTAAGCCATGCCCTGAGGAAAAGCCATCATCGCAAGGTTGGTGCCAGAGCGGAGGTCGTCCAGTGAGCGCTGGACTGTATAGTGCGGAAGCCTTTTAAAAAGCGGGGAGAAAACGATCCCGTTCGCTTGAAGCAGCGATTTTGCCGTCTTAAAAAACTTGCGGAAAAATTTCATCGATGAATACGGGGCTCCTCAGATAATAGGTTTCGTGTCTCTCCTGAGCCCTTTACTGTTTTATTAAAAGCAAGTGGCACCCCTTTCAATAAAGAATAAGAGTGAATTTATTGAAACACAGGAGTTTATGTGTGTCGACTTCGCCAAACCGTAGGACTCATACCGGTTTGCTGCCGAAACCAGCGTGCAAAATAGTTTTGGTCGACAAACCCAAGTCGCAAAGCGATGTCCCGGACGCTTGAGGACTGGCGCAAAAGCTGCAACGTACGCGCAAGTCGCCATCGGTCTTCATATTGACTGAGACTCATGCCGCTGTGTTTTTTGACCAACCGGTTCAGGTAGTCGGCATTAAGGCTCAAGGCGTCGGCCATGGCTTGGCGGCTAAACCCGTCTTCTTGATGCTGTTCAAGCCATCGTTCGACCTGGCGAAGAATACCTGCTTTTGAGGCGTTGCGGATGGACTTATCCAAAAGCAGCTCAAGAATGTGTAACACAGCAAGACAGACCCGCAGCTGGCCGCTTATTCCCGGCTGATCTTCGTGCTGACGCATTTCCGCAAGCCAGTGCCGCACCTCGGCAAGCTGGCGAGCAGGCAATCGGCGCGGCGGAAAAATCTCCTGAGGACCTTCCTTTCCTTTCAGATGAATGACCAAACACAGTGGGCGGCGGCCGGAGCCTTCTTGAAACCAGTGCTTGGTCAGCGGCGGCAGCACCGCAAGCTCACCCGGTCCGATCGGATAGGGCACACCACTGATATAAAGAGTCCCTCGGCCAGAAAGATAAAGCAGAAGCTGGGTAAAGCGGTGTTGATGCTCGGCCACTTGATCAAGCTCTGGTAAATGACGATTAAAACGCAGTTCAAGCACCTGCAAATCTTTGAGGCGCACGCCAGGGCGATAGATGTAAAGCGGACGAAATTTACGCAAGAGCAAGCGAGTGGAGCTAAGGGTGGTAAAAGAGAACAGCGTTTTCCAGCAATTGCGCTTGACGTTTTATTGAGTCTCACGCAATGGGCACTCTATACCATGGCAGAACTCCTCAAAAAACCTGATATTGATAAAGCTTTGAAACAAATTCCCGAGTGGGAACAGTGCGACACCTGCATTGAACGCACCTTTGAATTTGAAGACTTCGCCGAAGCCATCGACTTTGTGAATGGTGTGGCCGAGATCGCCGAAGACGTCGAGCATCATCCTGATATCGACATTCGTTGGAACAAAGTTCGGCTCCAGCTTTGCACCCATAGCAAGGGTGGCTTGACCAATAATGACTTTGAATTGGCGCAAAAAATTGACGAACTCGGCGACGACTCCGACATCGACTAAAACGAACTATTAATCAGTCCCCAATCCAAGCAAGCAAGGGCCAGGGGCAAAAAAAGGAGCTCTCACCAGCAGGCGCATCTTTTCTCTTGTCCAAGAGGCTGGGTTGGTGATGGTAAAGGTTTTTAGCTTATGAATGATCGACGCGTTGTAATCACAGGAATCGGAGTGCTAAGCCCGATAGGTAACGACCTTGAAACGTTCTGGAAAAATTGTCGTGAAGGAGTCAGTGGTATCGGCCTAATAACAGCTTTCGACACCGAACGCTACGACTGCAAGATCGCTGGTGAGGTTAAAGACTTTCAGCCCACGCAGTTTTATAAAAACCCCAAAGACGTCAAAAGAAGCGATCGCTACACTCAGCTGTCCGTGGCCGCCGCCAAAATGGCTATCCAGCAGGCAGGAGTTGACCCGGCTAAACTGAACCTCGAACGCATCGGCGTAATTGTTGGCTCCGGCATCGGCGGATTGCGCACCTTGGAAGATCAGCACACGGTTTTGATCCAAAAAGGGCCAGAACGGATCAGTCCGTTTCTCATCCCGATGTTGATCAGCAACATCGCCAGCGGCATCATTTCCATGGAATACGGGTTTGGCGGACCAAACATTGCCATCGTAACCGCTTGCGCCACCGCCAACAACAATATTGGCGAGGCCTGGCGCATGATTAAATTCGGCGATGCAGATGCCTTTTTGGCCGGCGGCTCAGAAGCTGCGGTTGTTCCCCTTGGGCTTTCGGGCTTTGCGAACATGCGTGCCCTTAGTCTTCGAAACGATGATCCAACTCGTGCATCGCGACCTTTTGACCGTGGGCGTGATGGATTTGTTTTGGGCGAAGGCGCCGGCGTGGTGTTTATGGAAGAGCTTGAGCACGCCAAAGCTCGGGGCGCAGAAATTTTGTGTGAACTCACCGGCTACGGCTTAAGCGCTGATGCTTACCACCTCACCTCGCCACTGCCCGAAGGCGAAGGAGCTTCCCGTTGCATGGGCATGGCGTTGAAACACGCCAAGACCAATGTGACCGATGTCGACTACGTGAACGCTCACGGCACCAGCACCCCGGTTGGTGACGTCTGCGAGACCAAAGCCATTAAACGACTTTTTGGTGAGCACGCAAAATCTGTTCCGGTTAGCTCCACCAAATCAATGACCGGCCATTTGCTCGGTGCAGCTGGCGGCGTCGAGTTGGCCGCTTGCATCATGGCCATTCGTGACAAAGTCATTCCTCCGACCATCAACTTGGAAGATCCGGATCCCGAATGTGATCTAGACTACACCCCCAACGTGGCGCGAGAAGCTGATGTCAAGATTGCGGTCAGCAACTCCTTTGGCTTTGGCGGGCACAATTCCACTGTGGTGGTAAGCCGATTCGAGGGCTAAACCAGCTCAAGCACCATGAAGGCCATGGAGAAAATGAAGACAAATGCTTGGCTTAGGCGCCGGCGGATCGACTCCACTTCATGCTCTTCTCTTCTCATGGTGAATTTTTACAGTGACCATAGCTTGGTGGCTTTTTACACGGCCTGACTCAGCGTGAGGGCAATGGCTGGTTGATTCCCTGCGCACGCTCTTTATATATAAGGCGTCGTGAATTCTGATCTATCCGCCATGCTTCTTAAAGCCCTCCGTGAGGCGTCTGCCCCAGTGAGCCTCACCACATTGGTGGGCAAAGATGCTTCGAAGCGTAGGGCACTGCAGAGCCTGATCACCAAAGGGCAAATTGTTAAAATTGGCTCGAAAAATCGTTCGCTCTTCACCACTCCGGAAAAAGCCCCCGAGTTTAACGCCGATTCTTTAGCTCTTAGAACCGTCCGATCCTGGCTTGCAGGCGGATTGCGCCCAATTCCCTGGAGCACTTCAGCACTCCAGAAAGCTAAAGTCCCCTTCCCTTGGGTTCGTCCGAAACTACGGCAAGCCATCAAACAACTGATCGAACAAGGGGAGGCCTTGGCGATCAATATCGGACGAAGCCCGTATTTGTTTTCGGTGAAAGCCCTGCGCGATGCGCTCGGCGATCGCGATGAACCGTCCGATCAACCCATCTCCATTGCGCCGACTCAAGTAGCCGCCGCGGTGCGCAAAGCTTATGTGCAGCTGGTCGAAAAAAGAGGCACCCGGATGATTAAGATGGCATCTCTCGTTGAAATAACCGGGCTGCCCCAAAAAGAGGTCAGCCAATATTTACAGACTGCTTGTGCCGAACACACCGCCAATCCTTTGCGGGGCGAACCCACCATGCTCACCCCGGCAGAGCGCTCCTGCTTTTTTGAGATTGATGGTCAACCTTACCATTACGTGGAGCTGCTGTGAAAGCGAATCCCTTTACCAGGCCCATCGTCGATGATCCGCGCGACGTCACGCGGCCGGTCGAAGCAATCAATCGCGCGGCCTTGGACCAAGTTCTGGGGCTCTTCCAGGATTTAGAGAACCAAGCCGTGCCGCGGCTGAAGCCCGGGCCGTTAACCGTCCCATTGATCAGCTTTGAGCCAGGAGCCGGCAAGTCGCACCTGGTCGGTCGGTTATGGCATCATCTCGACGCCCGGGCCACTTTAATTTACCTCCGTGGCAACCAAGACCGTTTTAATCTTTGGACTTGGATGCTAGATCGTTTGGTGCAGGAGCTTGAATACCCCAAGAAATGCTCCGTGCTCAGTGCCGGTCGGATTACTCAATTCGACGACCTGATTCGCCATGTTTTTGCGGAACTGATCCCGCGCGTGATTCACCACGCCCAGCAGACCGGCGACACCACCTACGACGAAGTGCTCACCGAGCTGCGTGCTGATCCGGTGCGGTTCTTGGAGCGCGAGGGCGTTCAAGAATGGCTGCAAGATTGGTTGCCGGATATTGCCCAAGTTCTTGAGGATATCCTTGCAGATGCACGACTGACACTCAACGAAGACGCCACCACTTGGGTATCGGTGCTCTTTAATTACATGACTCATCCACGCCGTAGCCCTCAGCGACAGGCCGCGGTTGACTGGGTGAGAGGCAGCACTCTTGATGAAGAAGACTTGGTGTTGATCGGCTGTAAGCTTTCTCACAACCCGGCCGCTAACGAGACCGAGGAAGAACGCAACGAGCTG
The DNA here is from genome assembly GCA_036804205.1 of Verrucomicrobiia bacterium. GTDB lineage: Bacteria > Verrucomicrobiota > Verrucomicrobiia > Chthoniobacterales > CALDSX01 > DAIRSW01. The sequence continues at coordinate 10,390 of DAIRSW010000056.1, forward strand.
AGCTTTCGCCGCGTGGCGGATCTCTGTTTTTTGGCTTCCTTTTATCGGCCTTTCCTTTTTGCCTTTGATCAGACCGAGCTTTACAACGGAAGCCCGGAACTTGCCCGCGCCTTTGGAGCACAACTCTCGCGCATTCAAGGTGAGTGTCGCAACCAGCTAACCTTGATCACCGCCAACGAAGGGGTTTGGCGGGAAGGCCTCCTCACTTCGTTTGAACTCGCCGATCAACAGCGGTTTCATCCGGAAATCCACATTGTTGGAGCGACTCAAGAACAAGCCGCAGACCTGGTCGGGGCAAAGATGCACGCGGTAGGCTATGAATTTCAGGAGATTAAAGACTTCCTTTCACGTGGTTGGTTGGAACATTGTTTTGCCAAAAAAACGGCAGTCCCAGCTCGCGAAGTTGAGCAAAAAGCTTGCGAGCAACTCATCAAATGGGACTCCCAAGTTGTGCAGCCGGGACCGTCGGGGGAGTTTACTCCCAGCAAGCTGGACGAGCTTTATCATGAGTATCGAGATCGGCTTTTGGCAACCGACCGGGCCACGGACTTTGATGCCGCAGTTTTAGACTGGTGTTTTCGGGAAGGGTTTGCAGGAGTCGAAGGTCTGGAAATTGTTTCCGACTTCCGGTCCCAGCGGGGCCGCGTTCATGCTTTATGGCGGGTTGGTTCCCGCTCCCTGGCCATCATCATCGAAGACAAAACCCATCATCGCTGCTGGGAAGCCATTTTCAAAGATCTGCAAGCCGTTCAGGAAAAAGAAAAGGCCTCCGGACGGACTTGTCTCGCTTTGGGCATCTGGCATCCGGCTAACCAGCAGATTCGTGCGGGCACCCAAAAGCGCATGGACGCCGTCCCCACCTTCCGGCTGGCCCAACTTGCACGCAGCCAATTCGCGGAGCTTTATGCTGGGCACGCCATTTATGCGGACATTGCGCAAGGCGCGTTTCCGCATCTCGACAAAGAAAGGCTTCTTCGTTTTCTGGGCCAGCAATGGGCCGGTTGGTTGCCGCAGCTCACTGAAAATCAAACCGCACCCAAGGGAAAACCTCGCATTGAATCAAAAGAAGAAACCCTCCAGGTGGTGCTGCGTGAAGTCGTTCAACGGTTGAGAATGGCTCTTTGGCCGATGGTGAAAGAGGAATTGGAAAAAAACCTACCAGGCGTGACGCTTGACCAAGTGCTTTTGGCGTGCTCCGAAATGAATGACGAAATCAAAGTGTGCTCGACACCAAACAACCATCTTTTCTTATGGAAAGTGTCGTCCACCTAAGCGTATCTGAGCTGAGCGCCGCAGCAACGCAGCCGAGTTGGACTGAAGCTTACCTGGCCGGGCAAGCGCCGCGTCGTCAAACGGCCTCGACAGCTGGGCCGGTCCTGCACGCCACCAAGCTCCATGATCTCGCCAAAACGTTTGTTAACTGGGCCACCGCCAGCGATCATTTGCCTCTGAGCCGAACTTTGGAGGCTTCCGTCGACATTTTTGCTAAGCTGCAAGAGCTGGGGGCACACCTCCATCTGCAATCGCTGGTCGAGAGCAACAAGCTCGCGGAAGCCGAGTTTTTCCTTGAGAATCTTCAACGGCTTTCCGAGCATTTTTCCGAGCAACGCAAACAGCGCCCCGGGCAATCGTGGGAAGCCATGTATTTTGCTCAAGAACTTCGGCTGCGCGACATCATTCTCGCCGAAGGGCATGGTCGAAAGTTGCAAGTCACCGGCATTGTCGACACCATTCGTGTGCTCGAAAACTCACGCATTGAGGTGGTAGACTACAAATTTACCGCAGGCCTCAAGCCGGAAAGCGAGTTCGTGCAAATCGCCATTTATCAGCGAATGCTGGCTATTAGCCATCCGGAATTGCAAGTGCATGGCTGTCTGGAATATCTGTACCCGGAGATCAAAAGCTGCCCCTGCGATCCGTCCGAGCTGCAACAGATTTATGAGCACTACGTAGCACCGGCCATTGACGCCTTGCTCCAAAAGCCCAGTGATAAACCGAGGCCAGCTCCCAAGGTGCAGGTGGGGGCTCAAGACTCCAATGTTTTGTTGGGGAGCCGCCCGGATAACTCGGAGTTTTTCCTGTCGTCCAGCCGTTTGCTCCGTCATACTGCGGTGTTGGGTGGCAGTGGCAGTGGCAAGACCACTGCTGCGCTCAACATTATTGAGCAACTGCTTGAAGTGGGCGTTCCTGCGGTGCTACTTGATCGCAAGGGCGATCTCAGTCGCTACGCCGACCCGGACGCTTGGACTTCTATTGATGCGCCGGAGCTTCAAGAGCGCGCTGACCGGATGCGCCACAAGGTGCAGGTCAAGCTTTTCACCCCCGGCACACGAATGGGCGAGGACTTCGTTTGCCCTTGGCTCCGGCCGGCCTGGGAGAGATGGAGGCGGAACTTTGTGAGGAAGCCTGTTTCGAGGCGGCTAGCTCCTTGGGTAGCATGCTCAACCTTTCTGGGGTGAATCAACAACCTCGTTTGGCGGTGCTCACCGCAGCTTTTAACGTGCTCGCCCAAAGACGTGGGCCCATGGAGATCATTTTGCAAGACCTGCTCGAGCTGTTGCAGAGTGACGATCCAGAGCTGCTCAGCCGGATGGGGGCGTTGGACAAAAAACATGCCGCAGCTCTGGTGCAGCGTTTGCAATCCTTTGAAATTATTAACAGCAAGTTGCTCGACCCTGCTCTCGATGTGTTTGATTGCAGCGCTGCCTTTTCTGTAAGCGACCGGGTTCCTCTCACGATTGTTAATATTAAATTTCTGGGGGACCAAGAAACCACTTTGTTTTGGGTCGCTCAATTTTTCCTCCAAATGCTGCGGCATGTGAGTCGAAATCCTTCGCCGCACTTGCAGGGGATGTTGATGATTGATGAAGCCGACATGTATCTTCCTGCAAGCAGTAAACCGGCTACCAAATCACCCCTGGAGTCACTGCTTAAACGAGCCCGTTCCGGTGGTCTCGGCTTGATGCTCTGCACCCAAAGCCCAGGAGACCTCGACTACAAAGGACGCGACAACATCCTCACCTGGATGCTAGGGTTGATTAAAGAACCGCGCGCTTTGGATAAGCTTAAACCGCTTCTCAGCGAGAGCGGCGTGGCCCCGGAGATTCTTGCCGAACAAAAAGTCGGTCAATTCCTTGTTGCAGCAGAAGGCCACGCTGAACCTCTTCAATCCCTCCGCAACTTCATGACCACTAAACAACTTAGTGAGGACCAAATCCGCGAGTTGGCCAAACGCCCAGTATGAGGCAAGTCCTGCAAACCTTATTGACCGTTCAAGCTCTGGGGCTTTTGGGGAGTTCATTTTCTCAGGCAGACACCCCGGAAATTCTCGGCGCGGCAGGGGTGGTGATCGATAGTTTTACTGGGCAACGCCTTCATGACAAGCAAGCCGACCAGCGAATGTTCCCGGCTAGCACCACCAAAATCATGACTGCGCTTTTGGTGATCGAAGCCGGCAACCTAGAGCGGCTCATTGAAGTGGAGCTTTCCGACACACAAGTGGTCCCGGTGTCGATCAACTTAAAGCCGGGGGACTTGGCCACCCGGCGACAACTGCTCAATGTAATCATGGTTCACAGCGCCAACGATGCGGCCATGACCTTGGCACGCGATCATTCCGGCTCAGTGGAGGCCTTTGCCGAAGACATGACCCGGCGGGCGCATCAGTTGGGTGCGGTCAGCACGCAGTTTCGCAATCCCCACGGGCTGCACCACGCGGAACACTGGAGCACCGCTCATGACTTGGCCTTGATCACGCGATACGCCTTGCAGCAGCCGGCCTTCCGTCAACTTGCACAACTAACTCATTTCACCTGGCAAACCGGTCCTGACTCGCGGAGGGTGCTTACAAATAGGAATCGGCTGCTGGCTGATTATTCGGAGAGTACTGGAGTAAAAACCGGTTACACCCGCGCGGCCGGAAGGGTTCTAGTAAGCTCGGCGGTTCGCGACCGGCGCGAGGTCATCGCGGTGGTCATGAAAACCACCAATCAAGGCATCTGGTCCGACAGCCGGGCTCTGTTGCAATGGGGTTTCGAGGAGCTGGGCTATTGATGGAACAGCAAAGCGCGCTTGCTGGCCTCGTCATCAACTGTCCGAGCTTTCCCACTTGGCTCTCGCGTCCTTGGTGTCGCTTTCGTCTCTCCCTCGGCGCCCAGATGCTAGCAACCCCGGTTTGACAATGCGCCAAATTCCTTTATCGCTGAGGCCTGGCCAATTTTCTCGGCATTTATGCGTTCCCTAAATGAATCCCCGCCTCTCTGGCTGTCGTTCCTGATTTTGACTGTGGCCTTGGTCTTGGCGTTCTGGCCTACGCCTAATTTAGACTTTATCGACTACGACGACGCGCCGTTGATCACCCAAAATGAGATGGTGCAGCGAGGGCTCAGCTGGGAGGGGGTTGTCTACTCCTTCACCGAGCCGCAGATGAATTTGTGGGTTCCCCTCACCACCCTGTCGCACATGTTGGATGTGCAGATCTTTGGTGACTGGGCCGGTGGGCACCATCTGGTGAACGTTGTGCTGCACGGTGCGACCGCTTTTCTGTTTTTCCTGATACTACGACAGAGCACCAGGTTGGCGTGGCTTAGCTTGGTGGCTAGTCTGTTGTTTGCCGTTCATCCATTGCGAGTGGAGTCGGTTGTTTGGGTGGCGGAGCGCAAGGATGTATTGTCCGGGTTTTTTTACGCACTAGCCTTGCTACTTTATGTGCGGTGGCAGGCTTCGCCTAGCGCTGGGAGGTACGTAGCAATCTGTGCGGCTGCATTGCTTGGAGCCTTGAGTAAACCGAGCATGATGACCCTGCCCTTGGCGATGTTGTGTCTCGACTTTTGGCCGCTGAGGCGCTTGTCGCTACCCGGCGAGAGCGGCTGGCTCAAAAGTGTGGCTGCCCGGCTTTGGGAGAAGACCCCTTTCTTCGCGTTGGCGCTTGCCAATGCTCTGATCAATTGGGTGACGTGGTCAAACCGGCCATCCGGCGAATTTGCGCAGGAATTTGGATTTCTGGATCGGCTCATTTACACTTTGGCAGGGATCGGCCAGTGGCTTAAGAAAACCTTTTGGCCTGCCGATTTGTCTTTGTTTTATCCGTACCCTTCGGATGCCCCATGGCTGCTGGCAGCGGTTGGACTGATCATTGTATTGAGCATGGGATGTTTGATTTGGTGGGGGAGAAAAAGAGCACCGTGGCTCAGCTTTGGTTGCAGCTGGTTTTTACTCATCATCTTTCCGGTAAGCGGGGCGGTGGCAATTTCGGATCATTTTGCGCCGGATCGATACTCATATTTGCCACACTTAGGGCTCGCCGTTGCCTTGGTATGGTCGGTCGCCGGATTGTTCAAGCACTTGAGGTGGCCCACGGCCGTGGCTGGAGGAGCGGCTGCGCTGACGGTTTTGGCACTGGCTGTGTTAACCGCTGACCTGACTGGTAAATGGGAAAGCCCTCTCACCGTTTGGAAACACGCCGCGGAAGTTACTTCACGTAACTATGTTGCGCATCAGCAATATGGATTGGCGCTCTTTCAGTCGGGCGAAAATGAAGAAGGGCTCAAGCAACTATTACTCGCGTCCCAAGCGGAGCCAAGAAGTCCGGTGCCTCTAGGGAACCTAGCCCTGGCTTTTGCGCGTTTCGGAGAGATCCAGGAGGCCCGGCGATTTCTTGCCAGAGCCGGCGTGCATCTGGCCGAGCGGAAGCTGTTTTTCCAAGAGCTCCACGCGCAGGCGTTGGTTCATGGAAAGGCAGATCTGGCCGAGAAATTAGCCGAGGAAGCCAGGGCCTGGGAGGAGCTGGCACCAGAAACAAATTTAAGCTTCGGCCATTTTTATTACGCACGCGGAGACTGGGATCTAGCTGTGGGACCTTACCAACAAGCCTTGTGGCGAAATCCGGGCGATCACGAGGCCTTGCAGAGTCTAGGTGCGCTGCTTTTGCGCGTGGACCGGTTAGAGGAAGGAAAGGCGATGCTGGAAAAAAGCGTGCAGCACCCTGCCTTACAAGACGACCCTATTGCTTGGAGAGCTCTGGCTCTGGCTTACTGGATGACCGAGGAAAGGGAAAGGGCGGAAAAGATTTTCGA
>DAIRSW010000057.1:0-16263 GCA_036804205.1 Verrucomicrobiia bacterium
TGTGGATGGATGAGTTGCGCGATCTATCATCGCCTAGCACATCGACCGCCATGAACTCGACCACTTACATCCCAATCCTCGCCGCCCTTGTTGGAATCATTGGCGGCAGCGTTGGTATGTATTGGACTTCCACCGACCGCATCAAGCAGGAGGTCACCCTGCAAGTCGAAGAAAGAATCACCGTCGCGTTAAAACTCGCGCGCCTTGAGGAGCGAATGAAGAAGTGCGAATCCGATCTTTGGGAAATCCGCACAAAGCCATCACCGCCGCAGCAATGAACTCATTCCCCGACACCATTGAACTCCGTGACGCCGGCATGTCCGGCACATCTCGCATCTTCACCTTGACGCACTCTTTCCGTATGCACACCAGCAACCACGGAACAATTGCAGTTCCCGCCGGATTCAACACCGATGGTGCTTCCATTCCTCAAGTCTTCTGGAACATCATTGGCCCATTTGGACCCTATTTTGCTTCCGCTATTATCCACGACTTCCTCTACTCCAAATCTGGTTTCTTCCGCTACCCACACATCACTCGAAAACAAGCCGACGACATTTTCCTCGAAGGTATGAAAAAGCTCGGCGTCGCTTGGTGGCAACGGCGCTCTATGCACCTCGCTGTTCGCACTTTCGGCTGGCGCTCCTACCGCAAATCCTAGCTGCTGCTATTGGTGCTGTTCAACAACTAAACTAGTGTAATATGAATCCAAAAGAAAATGAGACCTTTGAGCAATGGTTTGCTCGTCAGAAGTTTCGCCACTTCAAGGCGCAGGAATTCACCTGGATGTTTTCGCGGGTGAATAAAGGTGTGAAGAATACGCCACCGTCGCGGAGACTGTGGAAAAATATTGTTCCCACTCTTCGTGTGCTTGATGAGCTGCGTAAGCACTTTGGCGCGCCGATTACGTTAAACTCGACCTACCGTTCGCTGGCTTACAACCGCAGCGTGGGAAGTCCAGATGGTAGTGAGCACCGCAAGTTTAGTGCTATTGACTTTGTGGTTGCTGGTAGAACTCCGGCTCAGGTGGGAGCGACATTGTTGTCTTGGCGTAGGCAAGGCAAGTTTACTGGCGGTGTTGGCACATACAAAACTTTTGTCCACCTCGACACTCGCAAAAACAACGCTACTTGGTAATGTCAGACATTCTCACACTGCATGAAGAGATTGCTGTCCTGGAACGCCAGAAACAGCTCATGCAGCAGTTTGGGTTGTTGTATTACAAACCGCACAAGAAGCAGATTGCGTTTCACGAGAATGCGCACTTTCGCTTCCGTCTTGCAAGGTGTGGGAATCGCTTTGGTAAGTCGGATATGGGAGTAAGCGAAGACATTGCGTTTGCGTTGGGTGAAAGGCCGTGGTATCCGAAAGACCACCCGATGCGGTATCATGGGATTCCGAAAAGACCAACGAAGGGGTTAGTCGTTGCGGCTGACGATGATAAGGTGGATGAAATTTTTACCGGAGATGGACGGCGTGGGCACATTGGTAAGATTTGGAAAAAGATTCCAAGAGACCTTATCATTGGCGTGCCAAAAAGGTCGAGCTCGGGCACTATTGTGTCTTTGCGGATAAAGAGCTTGTATGGTGAAAGCGTGATTGATTTCGACACTCGTGCGGCTTTTAAGACAAATGCAATGGGTGCAGAGTCAAGCGACTATGATTGGGCTCACATTGACGAGCCAATTGAAGAAGCTCACTGGAAAGCTATCTTGCGTGGATTGACCGACCGGGCGGGTCAGGCTTGGTTTACTTGCACTTTGATTGAGCAACCCTGGATCAATGACTTTTTCTTTGCCGATCCGAAAGACGCAAAAAGCGAATTTTTTCAAGTTGTAGACGAGCAAACAGGCAGGCACATTAAGTGGGTCATGACTGGTAGCATCTACGACAACCCCTATTTGAATCAAGAAGCGATTGATGACTTTTTGAACGCACTGACTGAAGAAGAACGTGCTTGCCGTATCTCGGGCATTCCGATGTACATGGCGGGAATTATCTACAAAGAGTTTCAATATGAGAAGCATGTTTATACCGACACCCCGAAAGGCTGGGCCAGTATGTCTGATCCTCCGCTTGACTACACTGTGCACTATGCTATTGATCCTCACCCTCGCACTCCTCACGCGATCTTGTTTGCGGCCGTCGGACCTCCCGACGCCAGCGGCGTTGAAACTGCATACATCTTTAACGAAAGATTTATGACTGGTGATGCGAAAGAGGTTGCGGAAGCTGTGAAGCCAATTTTGCACGGCAGAAATGTCGCAACTCGCATTATGGACCCTTCGGCTTTTGTGGAGGATCAAAGAAATAAAACTGTGTTTGCTGATGACCTTGCCTTTCACGGGTTGTTTGGGTTAGAAAAGGGGCCGAAAGACTTGGAGCGGGGAATTCCTGCTGTAAAGTCGGAGTTAAAAATTCCTGGTCGAATCATGGTTTCTGCCAATTGTAGGACGTTTTTGTGGGAAATTGGTAGGTATGCTTGGGCCGATCAGCGCGGCGTGCCGACGAATAAGCCAGTTGACAAAAATGACCACATGATGGAAAATTTTTATCGACTGGTGCTGCGCGGCTTAAACCACTACCCAATCAATGGAACCCACACCCTCTCTGTCGAGGATGAAAAAATTTACTCCTCCAGTTTCACTGAAGATAACTACGGATCACTGAAATTGTAATTATCAAATTTTACCTTTGCATTCTCCTGCTTACATGTTACCGTCAACTCAACCTTTAACGCCATGCCATGCGATTGCCTAGACCCTGATGACTTTGTCTGCACCGGAAACGGAGCAGACCTCTTGCCTAACCCATCGTTGACTTGGTTGTTGACGACTGATGGGCTTATTGGCACACCACCAACGGAGTCTGCCATTCCAAATGGTAATATCAATCAACTCTTCTGGAAACTGTTGCAAAACGATTGCTCCATTGCAAACTTCATCCAGAACTCTTTCATCCGAACCTACGCTTCCGTATCTGGCTCGTCTCCGTCGGAAGGCACTGTGCCAGCTCCTTTGGTAGGTGCTCCGTTGGAGCCTGGTTCTGGTCAGCTGCATACTGTGTTCTACAACGACTTTGAAGTGTTGTATCGTTACAGTGCGACAGCTGAAGAGTGGGAAGAGGTCAATCGCACAGTTCGTTTGTTGTCAGTCACAACCACTTACGAAGCCACTGTTACAGTGCCACTTGAGGAAGGTGACACTGAAGGCACATTTACTATCCCTACTGAAACAGACGACGGAGTCTTGTTTGCTTTCGAGATGAAAGACCTCTCGCTTATTTATGTCAACAACATGGATGAAGCGGCGCCGATCGTGGGTGTGGTGCCGGGCTTGAATGTCGCTGCACCGATTGTTCGTCTTGCGCTGTCTGCTGCCATTCCGGCTGAATCTTCCTACGAGCTTGTTGCTGTTTTCCGCCGCACCGTTGTATCCTAATGGACGATAAAATTAAAAAAGAACTCAGTCGCAAGGCTGTTAGCCCGTTCCATAAAACTATTTTGGAACACGCTAAAGGTCTTATCTCTTTGTCTCGGAGTGAGATGGAAAAGCACTATGATAAGTGGGACGCGGCTGATCGTATTTATCGTGGCGAGCGGTTCAAGGACGAAGACGATCGGAAAGCATGTGAAAAAGGTGCGCCGTCAAAAATTGTGCTTCCTTTGACGTATGCGCAAATCCAGACTTTCATTGCATTTTCAATGAACCTACTCCAGCAGCGCGAGCTGTTTTTTGAGTTGGAAGGCACTGGGGAAGAAGACCACCGTGCTGCAAAGTTGGCAGAAGCATTGCTTGACCAAAACCTTGTCTACAATAACTGGACACAAATTCTCTATCAATTCTTTCTCGACATTGGACGCTTTTCTGTTGGCGTTGTCAAGCACAGCTGGGCGCACAAAAAAGAAACCGTTTGGCGCGAGCAAGATGCACCAGTTGGTTTCATGGGCCAAGCACAAAACATCCTCGGCACCATGTTCAACATGCCACAAGTGGCTCCGACAAAGGTGCATGTCAAAGAAGAACAAACCGCTTACCTCGGCAATGAGCTTCGCGCTATTTCACCCTACTCTTTTTTCCCTGATCCTCGTGTGCCACTCACTCGATTCCAAGAAAGTGAATTTTGTGGTTCTGAAGACGAAGTTTCTCGATCTTCACTCGTCCGACTACAAGCCGATGAAGTCTACGCCGGTGTCGAGCACATCGAAGAGTTCAAAGGAATCGACCATGAGCGACGCGTTGGACGCCGTCGTCGGCTTCAGCACACAATGCCTGAAGGTCGCCAGCAGACCAACAACATCAATGCGACCGTTCTCGTCACCGAGGTCCAGCTTGAATTGATTCCGAGCAAGTTTATTCTTAGTGACGGCACTCCAATGGGCACCGGCACAACTCCAGAGAAATGGCTTGTGGTCTACGCAAACGACACCCGCGTGATTCGCTGCGAACCAATGGGTTACGCGCACAATCACTACACCTACTCAGTCGCCCAATTCTCTCCCGACCAGCACGCTTTCCTCAACGAAAGCATTACCGAGATGATTTCGCACTTGCAAGCGGTTATCGACTGGTTTATCAATTCCCACATCACCAATGTTAGGAAACACATCAGCAATAGACTCGTGGTCGATCCAGCGGGAATCTACTACGAGGATGTGCGCGACCACAAACCTGTAATTCGGCTCAAGCCTAATGTCTCCCAAATGGGAGTTGATAGGTTTGTTAAACAGCTGAACGTGTCAGACGTAACTCGCGGCCACATTGGTGATGTGGAAGTTCTCATAAAATTTGTTTCCATGACGACCGCTATCAACGATAACCTCATGGGGCAATATCACACTGGTCGCCGCTCCGCACGCGAGGCCAGCAACACTTCCAACGCCTCCGGCACTCGCTTACGCAACATTGTCAAACTCATCTACGACACGGCTTTCCGAGCAATGGGTTGGGACATGATTTCCAACCTGCGCGACGAACTCGATGAAAAAACTTTTGTCACAATCATCGGATCAGCCTACCCCGACTGGGAGGCATACAACGCTTTTACTGTGCCTGAAACAGGGGCTCTCAAAGTTCCAGTCAATCGCACCACTATCGCAGGTCGCTACGACTTCAAACTATTTGAAGGAACTCTTCCATCCGAGAAGTTTGCGCAAGCTGAAACCTTGGAACAAACACTTCTCGCTCTGATGAAGAACCCAGATGGTCTGACTATCCTGACGCAAATGCTCGGATACGACCCAGCAAAGCTCTTCACCGAAGTCCTCACCCTTCGCGGCGTTAAGCACCCAGACCGTTTCAAAATCGACGCTTTCCGTCAGCAAAAATTGCTTCTCGCCCAGCAACAGCAACAAGCTATCCAAAACCAACCAACCAATGAACCAACAAATCCCAGTGGAGGAGTCGGCGCCCCAGCAGCCGGAGTCCAGCCTCCAATACTTCCCGCCGGACAGCCCTCCTTCTCGTCTCTCATCAGTTAGCGCTCTTGAGGAACTTGTCAAATTTCGCAATTCACCTTTCTTTGTCTACTACGCAGCTCTCGTCCAAGCACAATCCGATGAGGCTACCAAGAAAGTCTTCCAACCTCTTGATCCCGCTGACCCCTACGCACGCGAACATCGAGAACAGTTAATCGGTGAAGCTCAAGCCTACCTTTTTCTCACTGTTCGCTCCCAAGCTGACCTCGAAGCTCTCCAAGAAATCGTAACCAAACAAACTAATGAACCAACCTAACGAAGCCTCAACTGGGCAGGAAATCGAAACGCACGTCGAAACTTCATCCGAGGTTGCGTCCTCACTTTTTGACGACATCTCCAACCCCGCTGTCGAGCAAGCTATCGCTGCTGAAGAACCGACTAGTTCGGTAAGTGAACCAGTCATTCCGAATGCGGCTGAGCTGGAAAAACCAACGGTAGTTAACGCTGAAGAAGTGCAGCCGCCGACCGATCCGCAAATCCCACAAGCAGTGCAATACACGCCTGAGCAGATTGCTCAGTTTCAAGCGTGGCAAGCAGCACAGCAACAGCAAATTATTCCACAGCAACAGTTGGTGCAGCAGCCAGTGCAGCAACCGCAACAGTTGAAACCAGAGGAGATTGACAAAGCGATCAATCGTTACAAAGTTACGCCTGAGACCTTTAACAAGCTTTTTACGGAAGAAGATCCTGGCAAGGCAAGTGCAATTCTTGATGACATTCTGCAGGGTGCTGTGAAGCAAGCTGTTACGATGTCGGCAATTCTCTTTCGCGACGAAACTGCGAGGTTGCAGCAAACGGTGCAGCCTTACATGCAGTTCGCAGACAGTCAGCGTGAGGTCATGCTCCGCGAACAATTTTTCACGGCAAATCCTGACCTTCGTGGTCAAGACCTTGTCATCAACACGGTGATGAATGAACTTTCCGTGGCTCGTGCAAATGGGCAATATCGCCCAACGAGTGAGCAACAAGTTTTCCAAGATGTCGCAACAAGAACGAAAGCCCTGATTGCAAGTATGCAACAGCAAGGGCAGCAAGTTCCAACACAACAGGGAATGACTAGGCCACAAAGCGTGCCGCAAGGCAAGCCGAAGATGGTGACTCTTCCGACTGTGAGTGGTGGTGCTGGCGCTGGGAGTGCAGCGGGTCAATCCGCGGCGGCAGTCGGAGAAAGTCAAGCAGCCCGAAGCGTTTTCGGCTGAACAATCAAACAACAAAACAATAGAAAACTACTACTACAATGGCCATCCTCGGTCTCCTCAGCACGGAATCGTTCGCTAGCGAGCGGTTCAAATCAGTCCGTCGTTCAGTGTTTTATCAATACCCGAACGGCGCGGCTCCTCTCCTTGGTCTTCTGTCAATGCTCGACGGTGAAGTCCTCAATGACCCGGAATTTTCCTGGTATGAGGATCGCTATCAGCAAAAGGTGCAGGCCATGGTTGTCAATGGCACTACTTCTGGTCCGTGGTATGCGGATAGCACTGGTGCACTTGGTGCAGCTCTTGCCACCACTGCGGCTGTTCGCACTGCCGGCACTGCTTATTGGCTCCGCGTTGATGGGTTGGATACGATCCGCCCCAACGATGTGTTGAAGATTCGCGTGCCAATTACCGGCACTCCGGATGTTGAGCTTCAGTTGAAAGTCGTTGCGCACACCAATGGCGTGTGGAGTGACACAACTGGCGGCTTCTTCGTTCGTGTGACTCCGCTCAATACGCTCGCGGCTGTGACCAACGTGCACACCGAATACACCGTTGCTCTTCGGACTTCTGAAGTTCAGGTGCTTGGTAATGCGAACTATCAAGGTCAGACTGGTTCTTCGGAAGGTGCTTACACCATTCCGACCAGCACTGGTAATGCCACCATGATCTTTCGCACGCCTTACAGCTTCACCGGCACGGCTATCAAGACGGCTGCAAAGTTTGACGAAAGCGGTCCCTACAAAGACAAAGCGAAGAAAGCGTCGATCAGCCACATGATCCAAATGGAACTCCAGTTCTTCTTTGGTGAGTATAGCAAGACGGTTGATGCCACGAGCGGTTTGCCCTGCTTCACCACTGGCGGTATTCTCTTCTTCCTTCGTCTCTGGGAGGCTGGTGTTGGCAATGCTGTTGCTGGTGTGACGAGCACCTATCCGGTTGCTGCGTCAACGACCAATGCGAACGACAACAAGCGCATCATCAACATCAACGGGAACATTACGGAGTCGGAGCTTGACGACTACTACGAACGTCTTTTCCGCAAGACCAACAACATTGCGAATGAAAAGATGGCGTTTGTCGGTTCCGGTTTCCTCAACGTGATGAACAAGCTCTACAAGAGCAAGGTTGAACTCAACAGCGATATTCCGACTGGCGAAACCTACGGAATGAATGTGGTGAAGCACCAGACTCCGTTTGGTGTTGTTTTCTACAAGACCCATCCGTTGTTCTCCGAGAACGCGTCCATGCGCTACAATGCGTTGTTCCTCGACGTGCAGAACTTGCACTATCGCTACATGCAAGACCGCGATACCACCATCAAGAAGAACATCCAGCCAAATGACGCCGACTTCCGCAAGGACGAGTGGTTCACTGAAGCTGGCTTCGAGATGCAGTTCCCAGAGAGCCACATGTATCTGGTTGGTGTCACCGGCCACGCTTAATCTAACCTCAACTACTAGAAAGGAAAACAAACATATGAGTTCTGATCGCAAATCGTTCAATCCTCGCACTTTTGTTCCCAATCAGTCCACTGGTGTGGATGCACGGGATAACAAATTGTGCAGCGGCGAAGCCAGCAAAGATTCGTTGACGGGCAAAAACAACGTCACCGAATACAAAACTGGTAAGCCTTCTCGCGGAGCAGGTCCCGACGGTGGCATGGCAACTCGCTAAGCCGCAGCCGCTCCCCAAACACAAAAGCTCGCACTGGAAACGGTGCGAGCTTTTTCCGTAGAGTATGAGCAACTTTGGCGTCCTCCGCGAAACGATTCTTGGGTGTGTTACCCGAGCCAAAAGCAGTTTTCAAGCTGGCGGTCAAAACTTTGCGGACCTTGCAATCAATAACGCAATTATCTACGCGCAACGGAATTGGGACTTCCAGTTTCTCCATGGGCAGGTTAGCATTCTCACAAACCCGAAAGGTTCCATGCTTAGTGCAAAAGATGACTGCGGCTGCCCGGTTCGCCTGAAACGCATTATCAAAGCATTTGGTGAAGTTGAACCCACCGGTCACTGCGACACAGGGATTCCATACTTGTCGAGAACCTCGCAAGTCACCGACAACACAAATGCGAAGAAAAACAGCTGCGGTGGTTGCAGCCTTCTCAAAGTCATTCACGATGGATTGAACGTCTATTTGTCCCCCGCGCCAAATGATCCTGAAGAACCCAAGGATCTTTATTTCTATGCAGTCAAATGGCTGCCGCGCGTTGTCAAAGACACAGACACAAATTTCCTGTTCGACTATGGCTTTGACTTTTTGATGTATCGTTCAATCTATGAACTGAACTTTTTTATTAAAGAAGACGAAAGGTTCCAAGTTAGCACTCGAATGCTGCAAGACGCGTGGGCGAGCTTGACTGCTTGGGACATTTCTCTTGTCTCACCAACTGAAACAGAAACTGACTTATGAGCTACGAAGGAATGAGTAATTTGAATGAACTGGAGACTGCTACGCCGCTTGACGGTGCTAGCGTGGCTGAGATGGCTTTGGCCATTCGACAGCTGAAGTCGATCGTTAAAAATGTCATCCTCACCTCGATGCGCCCAAATGGGACTTTGCGCGGGGTTGCGGCTGACTCTATTCTTGGCGGTTCTGTTGGCACCTCGCAGTTAGTCGACGATGCTGTGACAGCAGCAAAGTTGGCAGCTCTCGCGGTGGTGACAGATGCTCTTGCCGATAGTGCGGTCACAACACCAAAGCTGGCCAATGGTGCAGTCACGGCTGCAAAGCTGGCTGAAAACTCTGTGGTGTCTACTGCGTTTGCCGACAACAGCATTCCTCTTCGTGCTTTTGGAACGCCGTTGTCCGGTGATCAGATTAGCCGCAGTTCGACAACGGATGCGATTCGCGCAATTTCTACAAATCATTTGCGTGATGGCGCCGTGACAGATGAAAAGGTAACGTCAGTTTCTGTAGAGAAGTTGACAGGTGGTGAAGCTGGTCAAATTATGGTGCGCACCGCTGACGGCTGGGAGCCGATCGCTCCAGCCGGTGACATGACGTTTAATCCATTGACTGGTGCTTTTACTTTTGCCAATGTGTTGAAAGCTGCTCGCCTCGGTGATGTCAAAACGCGCGGTTCTAGCGGTGGTGCGACGCTTGCTAATACTTGGATGACCAGAGATTTGGGAGAACTCACCGACACTGAGGATTTGCTTGATTTTACTGGCAATTCTTTTAAACTAATTCCTGGTCGGTATCTCGTAAGCATTCGTTGTCCTTCTCACGGAGCGGTCGGTAAACATCAAGCAAGACTTCTCCGCGATAACGGTGACAGCACTTTGTCTGTGGTGCTCTGGGGAACAAGTGAGGTTGGTGTTGCCGGGCAGAGTGGTGTTTCTGTTGTTGAAGGTTTGATTGAGGAAGACGGCGCAAGCGGACATTCTTATCGCGTCGAACATTGGTTTGAAAATGCGATTGCTTCTGATGGTCTGGGGAAAGCCGCTAGCTCTGGCGACTCACCAGCTTACGATAACCATGTCGAGGTCTACACTCTCGGCTACATTGCTCGAATCTAATGGGACACAACAATTTACAAGCAACTCACGAAGCTATTCACACCGGATTGTCCGGATTGAATAACGACGAAAAGTGGCAGGATATGTTGAACTTCCGCTGTCGGCAGGGAAGGACAACTGTTGTCCCGCACAAGTTTCGTTTGCTTCCACCGGGTTGTGGGTTTCACACTCTCATTCCCGCTGAGAACGGGCATGTGCTCGCGATTGGGAAGTGCGGGAGTGTGGGCTTTGTAGGTGCTGACAATCTCCAGCCTTATCGCTTGTGGCGGTTAGAGCAAAAGTTTCTTCGCCCGCACACAGGTCGCGGTGAACAAAGTCAACGTCTTATTGTGCAAGGCCAGTTTACTGGGGATAAGTCTGTCAAACTTCGTGTGGCGTTGATTGATGGTAAGCTTACACCTTTCTGGGCTGTAGTGCCCGAAGAGCCGCCCGCACCTGAACCAGCTCCGATTGATTACGGTTGTTTGCTTGGGGAAATTTCAGTTAGCGTGCGAGTGACTGTTCTCGATGCTTTCACAAATGCGCCGATTAGTTTTGCCCGTGTGCAATTCAATCGCTTCGGCATTGTGCAGTATGATGAAGAAACAAACAGTCTTGGTTGGTTTTTCCTGGCCTCGGTGTTTACAGATAACTACAGCTTGCTGACTGAGGCTGACGGCTACGGCAGCGATGTCCGAGAGGTTCGTATTACTGGAAACACTTCAATCACCATCCACCTTCTTCCAGCAGTTGCTCTTGGGGAACTTCCATGCGGTGTTAGCTTTTCTGTGGAAAGTCAAAACTTCTACAACTTACGGCTAGATTGGGAGCAAGACAGTGTTAACACGAGCCTTTACAAAGCCACAAGAACAGAAACAATTATCGGCGAAGGTGCTGTTATCTTTACCTTTTCGGCACTCCGCGTTGAAAACGATTGGGTCTTCAGTGAAAACACTAACAATGAAAATGTTTCACTCAGCTCGGTTACCTACGCAACCGACTGTTCGGCTTGGGGTGAGGGTGAAGACGGCCCAAACGAACCACCCAGTGAAACGCTTGAAGTCGAATTTAACTACTACGACTACACGCCCAACACGCCAATTAGCGACTTTGTTTTCGCCTACGGAACAATTGATTCTGGGATTTTTACAGGCACTTGTATTCTCGGTAACTTCACTCTAGCGTGGAACGAAGTAGAAGGTGAGTGGATTCTTTCTCTCGACGTGCCAACAGCCGCCACAGGCACAGGCGTTAACGCTTCCTATGAGCCACTAGCCGAAGGTTCCACCGACAGAGAAAACCCACCAGCCTCGCTTTACCTAGAAATTGGTGGCGGCGATTTTCCAAACTGGTCAGCAACAGTTTTATGAAAACACAAATTCTTTCCACTGCCCACGTAGCCGGTGCACTCCCCGGCTCCGAAGACGCATTTACTCCTATCGGTTTCGGCCTCGAGGTCGCAATTCCGAAAGAAGCTAAAAGCGGTGACTTCTGGGAGCTGTCAATCACTCCACTAAAAGTTAATGAGAACCTTGCCCACACCCATCTCGGCGGAGACGTCTTTGTCTCCAACAATCAAGAACTCCTCTCGCAAATCAAAGGTAATCTACTCCAGACTGGCGTTCAGGAAAACAGCACCCATGACTGGAAAGACACTTCGAGAAGTCTTATCAATCATCGCTCCACTAAAATTGCCACCTACTTCAACCACATCTTCATTGCCCACGGCAAAACTCTCTGGTGGACAGACCTCGACAACTACTGGAACTGGTATCCAGCCACAGACAGCGAAGCAGACTTCCGCATTCTCGACTGGGAAAAAGATAACATCACGGCTCTCTGTCTTTTGAACGAGATCCTTTACATCCACTTTCCGCACACAATTTACGAATGCACATACGTTGGTAAACCTACCATCGTTCGACTTCTTAACCGCGTTACCGGAGCCGGTGCCATCAGTTCTCGTGCCTGCGTTTCGACCAAAAACGCAATGTTCTTTCTCGGCGTCGAAAACTTCTACATCTGGTCTCCCGACGTTGGACTCAAAGAAATCGGCCAAGAAGTCTGGAAAAAATTCACCGAACAAGCTGTCGACATCACCACCACTTGGGCTTACCACGACAAGCGCAACAACGAGATCTGCTGGGTCAACAACAACATTGCCTGGGCTTTCAACTACATCGAAGGTCACTGGGCAAAGTACAGCACCAACTCTGCTCTCGACCACACCACCGCGCTCTGGCACCGTGACTTTAACAACATTGCAACCGCAGAGACCAGTTTAACAATTGAACCCGACCATTGGGCCGGGATTGAGAATTTGTGGGTGGGTTGTTTTGGAGTTGCACGAGATGCTAGGTATGGTGATGGTTTGGGTGAAAGGCTTCCGCTGGAAACACCGTTTCTGGAGACGGACGATGTGACGTATGGAGATATTCATAGTTACAAAACAACTGATTTGGTGGTGGTTGATGCGGAGGTGGAAGAGCCTTGGGTGGGTGTGAAGGTGTTGGTGGGCGGGAAGAAGAGGGTCACGGAGGCAACTACGTGGCAGGATTGTGGAGTGTGGGATGAGAGTATGGAGCACAAAGATTTTGTTGCTGTGGCTGGGAAAGTGCTTCGCTTTCGGTTTGAGCTGGTGCATGACTTGATTTGTGCTGATGGCAGCATGACTGCGAACGGTGGCCAGCAATTAACTGGAAAGAGGGTTGACTTGTATGATGGACATGTTAAGTTAGATGGAAGCAAGACCTTGCATGAAGCTAGCTATTATGAAAATGTGGCGAGTGGTAGAGATTGGTTTTGTGAAATCTATGCGTGGGGTGAAAGAGTTAATTTGCCGGATAGGTTAGTAGGACCAGACAAATGATTGATGTTCGACCAGTTGAAAGTTTGCAAGAGTTGCAGTTTCTGATGCCACTCTTTATGGAGGGGTATGTCGGGATGAATAAAAAGTATGCTGCTTTTGAGTGTGGAGAAACGGGGTTTGTTAAAACACTGGTGGGGATACTTGGAACTAGTCCGGAGAATGGAATTTTGGTTGCGTGGGATGGTGTTGATGCTGTTGGCTACGGGGCGGCGATGAATGATACTCCACCGTATTGCGATGGTAAGCAGTTGCTGTTGTGGGCTTTGTATGTTAAGCCTGCTTACAGCAAGTTGGCGACGAAGCCGTTGTTTGAAGCCGCGGAAGCTATGGCGAAAGAACAAGGGTATGTTCGTCTGCGTGCTTACAATGGCCGCTTCAACGGCAGCAGTTTTAATTTTTTCGAGCGCGTTCTTGGTATGCGTAGATTGCGAGTTGAGTTTGTAAAAAATATCTAATATGAGTGCCGGCGGATCACAAAGCAGCGGAGATACGAGATTTGAACGTAAGGGCACAGCTCTTACGAGTAATTTTCGTGAGTTAACACCAGAGCACAATAGTCTGTTTCGTCGGGCTTTGAGTGCTAGTGCTCCTGGACAGGCTAATGCTAGTGTCGATCAGATGCTAGCAAGTCGGATCAATAGTCAAGTAGGTAGCAGACCGTATGCGCCTGAAATTTGCAGTGTCATTCGCTCGAACCTGCCGAATCAACCGGCACCGGGTGAAGCAATGTTGAAGAATACGATTTCACAAGATCCTTACTCTGATACTTACGCGCAGAACACTTTTGACCGGTATGCACAAGATGTGCAAAATTCAATGAGTGCCGCAAGGAGTGGGCCGCAGATGACACGGGGTGGAACGGCTGCTCAAGGGTTTGCGCAGGCTCAAGTTGCCAATGACATGGGCTTGAATCGTGAGCAAGTGGTGCAAGATCAGAGAAATCGTGCAATCACACAAGGCCAGCAAGCTGCTGCTTTGTTGAGCGGAAACAGGCATACGATGAATGCGGATGCAATTGCCGGTGCGCAGCAAGGACAAAGCGGATTCTACAGCTATCTGCAGAACATGCTTGGTAATGCTGGATTGGCGAGTGAAAGAAGTAAGATGTTCAATGACCTCGTGCCTGCGTTTGCTACTTTGGGTAGTAAGAATATCGGCACTGAGCAAAATGATTTGTTTGGACGCGGTAGTCAGACGAGCAGCAGCTTTGGCGCGAGTATGAACCTTTGCTGCTTCATCTTCATGGAGGCTTACAATGGGCAGATGCCTTGGTATGTGAGAGCGTGCCGAGATGAGTTTGCACCGGAGAGTAGTGCTCGCCGCGTTGGATACATTCGGATGAGTAGGTGGCTTGTGCCAGCGATGAGGGTTAATGGGTTTACCCGGAAGCTTGTTAACCACTTACTCATCCAACCTCTTTCTCGCTGGGGTGCTTGTTACAAAGGCGCTTCGGTTGGTTGGCCTTCTTGGACTGACACCCTAGCGAAAAACTTTTGGTTTAAGTTTTGGGAATTAACTGGAAAATAATATGAATTTGCTATCACTAATGAGAGCTGCCCAAGGCAGTCAGTACGATCCGGCGGCACAAGGTATTCGCACTTCGCAGAATCCGAACAGCGGACTTGGCCTGGGCCAAGGCGGTGGCTCGGGTGTGAGTGTGAGCGGACTTCAATATCCATCTAGTTCTGTGATGGGACAAGGGGGTGGTGGGCAAAGCGGCGGCGGGTATGGCGTGCAAGGGCCAGGCCAGGAGTCTGCTGAAATGATGGCTGGTCTGCAAAATATGAGTATGGAAGAAAGCGGATTGTATGGCGCGCCTCCAAGTTTGCTTGCTGCACTTCAGCAAGCGAATCCAGGTGTTCCCACAGCGCAGTCGGCTAATTTTGCACCATACATGCAGGGCGGTCAGCCTGATTTGTTCAATGGAAGTTTGCTACCTGATTATGGTAGCTTGCCTGATCCGACAGCCTGGTCACCCGGTCAAGGCCAGCAGGCAAACTTTCAACCGCAGTCGACACCAGTTGACAGTGGTCAGCAGCAACAGCAAATGGCTGCGTCGCAACAAGGTGTGCCGGGGAGTATGAACAATCCAACATCGCAGCGGGACATCATGAACCAACAAGTAAAGCAAGGTTTCGGCAGTTTGTTGAATTTTCAAGGAACGCCTGAAAATCCGAACATTTTTCTTCGCCTTGCTGAGGGCTACAATCGCGGTGGCTTGATCGGTTCGATTGGTCAGGCTTTGACAAGATACTAAAATGGAAAGCATCAATATGAGTTCACCATATCCAGTTCAACCAGTTCACGGAAATTTGATTGCAGCAATGCAAGACTTCATTGGGCAGCGCACTGCTCAAGAAGTGGAGCGTGGCACGAGAGAATTTTTAAACCAAAGACAAGGGCAGCCGCTTGAGGTTGACCCTTTTGGAGTGCAGCGGTTTGAGGGTGAGGGACAAAGGCAATTTGTTTTTGGTCAAGAGAATGACCGAGCAAATGAGAATCAAGGTTGGTTGCGTGGGGATCGTGCTGCTGTTGGCAGTGCGGCGGATGCGTTGCGACGAGTTCCAGGAGTTTACGATGATCCGACACTTGGAGCAATTTTACAAGGCGGTAATAATCCAGCTATTCTTGGTCAAGTTCTGGGAATGCTTGGGAATGACCGGAGTTCAAATGCTAGTCTGCAGAATCAGCGGGCTTTGTTTGGTGAGCAGAATGTTTACAACACTTCGAATCGGGCGCTTGAGCACGAGTATCGTTTGAAAGAAATTGAAGCACAGAACCAAGGCCGGAGTGGTAGTGCGGCAATGACGATGGCGCAAGAAAATGCGAATCGTATTCGGCAAGCACAGGAGCATTATCAGAATACTAGTGAGCGGTTACCAATTCAGCAGTTGATGCTGGAGGGTGTTATGCCGACAAATATGTCCGCCGAACAGATCATGGCGCAGATGGCAACTGATCGTGCTTACAATGAAAAGTATGGTAGTCCGCTGGAACGGGAACAGAGAGTTTCTGAGGAAATTAGGTCGGGAATGAGGCCTGCTAGTCAAGGTGCTCAATCTCAGGAAGCAGCAGTTAACAGAACTTCACAAGAACAAGCAGTTTATGACTATCTTAATCCTCAACGTGAAGCAACTGCTTGGGGTATTGACAAACGTATCTGGCCAGATAAACCGGCGCGAGAGTCGGGTTTGGTGA
The DNA here is from genome assembly GCA_036804205.1 of Verrucomicrobiia bacterium. Classification (GTDB taxonomy): domain Bacteria; phylum Verrucomicrobiota; class Verrucomicrobiia; order Chthoniobacterales; family CALDSX01; genus DAIRSW01. Next base: position 16,244 of record DAIRSW010000057.1, read on the forward strand.
CTCTGATTGATCACATCGAA
>DAIRSW010000058.1:0-16218 GCA_036804205.1 Verrucomicrobiia bacterium
GTAGATACAATTTTAGTTTCATCAATTATTTTGTAGTTGTGCTTACTCTAAGGAGAAAGGAAGAGCAAAGGTGTGAGCGCTGATTTGCGAATTCAATTGAACAAAGACCCCCGAGCCACCCATGATAAAGCTTGTCGAAGATTGATCCTGTATGCCTGTTGAAACGTTCCTCCAGCCTCTTATAGTCCCAGCTGTATTTTCTCTATACCAGTAAACTGATACACCTCGGCCGGTCCACGTCCAAATTTGATCTGCGACATCAAACCCAGTCGCAGATGTAAAACCTGCCAAATTATCATAATCAAGAGCAACTGGAGAGAGATCGATCGGATATCCCGATGCAATAAGTGATATACCTTGGGCAAGATTCTGAATCAATCTGTTTTGACGAACGTCTCCTACAAGTTGTAATTGAATTCCTTCTTCAACTGACTGACGTTTTACCATAACCGCATCACCAGGCGGTATCACAAAACCATCCTGGTTGGTTATCCCAGTGTCGACATTTCGCCAGTTGCGAATAGTATTCGCGCTGTTCTGCCTGAACCAAAAGACTGATACTCTTCGGCCAATCCAGACCCAGACTTGATCAGCTTGACTGAAGTCAGCTGAACTGTCCATAGTTGCACCTGACATTCCTGTTCCGAAGATTTTGGCCAAGGTCCAGTGTGGTCTGAGATGAAAAGATGCTCCTGCTAACGACGGAATTGCCTGGAGGGTGTTGTGATTACCTGCTGCAGTAGACAGAACAATAGAATTCGTCGAGGCCTGCTGAGTAGCTGCGACGTCTATATCGAAGCGATGACCCTCAAGACCTTCTGGGTTGTGAATTTCAAGGTAATAAGAATCGTTGCTTAGTAGCAGCTCACCGATATCCACGGCTTCTCCTGGGATGTCCAGTGAAATGGCACCGCCAACATTTGAAGCTATTCTTCCTGAGAAAATCGGGGTAGCCAATATTGGAAAAGATTGAACTGTGATGGAGTTTGGGGGAATATCCAAATTCATGTAACCCGAGATCTGCGAATACGCCCTGTCCTGTGCACCCGCTGGGGTTGCGATTTGTGCCAGTAGGAAGGCCACGCAAACGACAGATAAAGCCATGCTTTGTTTGTGACCATTAAGTTTTTTTGGGGAGGCAGGATTGGTCATAGGCAGAAAAATCCACAAATGTGCTCGAAACTTTAGACTGGTCAAATTAAATTGTGCGGTACAGAGCAATTTTACAGCTTTTTTCGCGTGGGCGACGATGCCTCGTAAAAGGCATTTCAAGCCTAAGATTCCTCGGAGCGAGAGGACCCGATGGAGTGGGCTTTTCTTAGCCAAGATAGCCCGCAGCGGCGGCTTTTTCTTGGATGGTGGCGAGATGGTGCTCGAGGCTTTCACTGAGGTCTAAGAAGACGTGGAGAGCTCCGAAACTGCGGCAGGTTTTTTCGGTTTCTAGACGGTGCGAACTCAGCTGCCGTTTGAATTTCTGCCAGAGATCCAGGCTCATGTTCACCGGCATTTCCAAGCCGGTTTCGGGGTCGCTCAAGAGATAATGACTGTCCGCAGGCGGATCGTGTGGCGCGGGTTTACCCATCACCAAGAGCAGCGTGCGATGGCCTGCTCCGCGCAGGATTTTTAAGGCTTGAGGTAAACCTTGCAAAGCGAGAGCGTCGCTGACGATGATGATGGTTCCCGGTACCCGGGAACGTCGTGCCAGGCTGATGGCTGCTTGGTCAATTTGGCTTTGTTGACCATTCGGAAATTGGCCTGACAAAAAAGCATGGGCGTGGTGCATGGCTCCCTGGCCGCGTAAGGGGCCTGGACCAATGCTGAGGCTTTGCGCGAAGCTAGCTAGGTAAACACTGTCGAGCTGTCGCAGGCCAAAATAGCTGAGAGCCAAAATGAGCTGCCGAGCAATCTGCCAGGTGGGCGGAGCGTCCTCGGCGGGCCATGGCAGGGCGGTCATGGAGGCGCTGCTATCGAGCAGGAAGTAGAGGGCTCCCTCGCGTTCTTCGCGGTAGAGCTTTACGTAGTGCCGGTCTAAGCGTGCGCAGGCATTCCAGTCCATGAAACGCAGGTCGTCACCGGGCGCGTATTCGCGAAAGCCCGCGAAGTCTGGGCCGGAGCCCGCGTGTTTGCTAAGCTGAAACCCGCCTGGCAACGCACCGGCAAGGGTTTTCCAGCTCCAAGCGATCCGGTTGAGGCGCGGGTAGAAGTCTGGCGCGAGCCAGGTGTCAGGTGCGGCGAGCATGGTGCTGGTGGTTGATCAGACTGATCTGACCGATCCGACGGATCGCTTGGCCCTGCTTACCAGCGGGAGACGGGGACTTCGATGCGGTCGCCGGGGCGCAAGGGGATGTCGCGGCTGGGATCGTTGCGGATGGCGCGCACGTCGTGAACAGTGGCGTTATCGCCACGCAGAATGCGCACCCGTTTTTGATCGGCGAATTCGTTGAAGCTCCCTGCCGAGTTGATGGCTCCAATAAGAGTAAGGTCCGGGGTGAAGACCACCCTCTGGGGGGCGCGAACGGCTCCACCAACCACCACAAAGCGGCTTGAGGCCGACACGGTGATGTTGATGGTGGGGTTGGTGTAGATTTCCGCAAAGCGGTAGGCTCCTTCGATGCTGCGCTCGAGTTGGGAGGCGGTCATTTCCGCAGCGCGGATCCTGCCGATGTGTGGGAGGTTCACCGTGCCGCCTTCGTCAATGGTGTAAACGCGATTGACACCGGCTTGCTCCTCGGCGGGAACACCCGCCAACCGGATTTCTATGTCGTCGCCAGGCCGCAAACGGATTTGCCCGTCTTGAGCGTGGAGCAGAACGATGGGGCAACTGACGCAAATCAGAGCGAGCGTGAGGGAGATGCAACGGAGAGCTTTCATGGAAGGCGATGACTTAAGAGTGGGGGCTAGTATTCGTCGCCACCGCCTCGGCTGTGACGTTTGCTGCCGACAAGCGAGGGAGTTTTTTCGGCGGTGCGCTCGGGGCTGTAGTAACTGTAGTAGCTGGTGTAATAGCTGTAATTAGGATCGTGTTTGAGGTCGACGTTGTTAAGGACCACGCCTACCACGGTGCCGCCCACGTTTTCGACAGCTTGTTTCACGCGCATGAGCATGTTTTTCGGGAAGCGTCGGTGCTGCACCACGATGATGGTGAGGTCAACCTCACTGGCAAGCACCGAAGCATCGCTCACGCCCAAAATGGGAGGGCTATCGAATAGCACGAGATCAAACCGTGCTTTCACTTCGGTGATGAGTTCGGCCATGCGCTGGCTGTTGAGCACGCCGACCGCGTCGGTAGGCAGGGTTCCGCTAGGTAGCAGATAAAGATTGTCGAGACCCGTATGGATGACGGCTTCTTCGAGCGCCATGTTGGTGGTGAGATAATTCGTAAGACCCAGCTCGTTGGAGACGCCGAAAAGTTTGTGCTGAACCGGGCGACGCAAGTCCGCATCGATAATCAAGGTATTGTAACCGCCTTGGGAGCAGACGAAACCGAGGTTGGCAAGGGTGGTAGACTTGCCTTCGCCCGAACCGCCACTGACCACGGTTACGGCATTGGCTTCGGCGCTGCGCCGGTTAAACTCAATGTTGGTGCGCAGAATACGGTAGGCCTCGGCATCGGGAGACTCGCTGGACTGAGCGTGGAGCAGACCAACATTTCGAGGGATGACGGCGAGGACCGGCACTTCGAGGAAGCTTTCGACGTCTTCCATGGTTTTCACACTGGTGTCGAGGTATTCGATGAAGAACGCGAGGCCAGCTCCGAAGATGAGGCCCACAAAGACTCCGAGAATCATATTGAGCAGCACGTTGGGGCTACTGGGTGCTTCGGGGCGTTGAGCTGCTTCCCAGATTTCTGCGGGAACCAGGGGCATGGTTTCGTTCATTTCTCGGGTGCGGAAACTGGTTTCCAAGGCCTCGAGAATGCGTCGGGCCTCGTTGTATTCGGCTTTGGCTCGGGTGTATTCCGCACCCTTACGCTTGGCCTCTAGAACTTCTGCCTCAAGAGCAGTCTGTTGGGCTCGAACTTGGGCGAGCCGTTCGAGACTGACTTGGAGTCGGGTTTGAAGTGAGCGTTCGATGCTGACCACTTGATCTTGCAGTTGCTCGGAGAAGGTCTTAATCAAGGCATCGGCTTCGGCAACTCTGGGGTGTTTTGGTCCTAAACCGCTTTCAAGGAGGCGGCTGCGGTTGGCCATGGCGTCCTGCATGGCAGGGAAGTTGCGTTGAATGACAGGATCATTAATGCCGATAGTAGTGAGCGCTCGAACCAAAGCGTCGCCATCAAGGCCACGCACTTCGGAAAGGAGTGCGCGGGTCGAAGTGATTTCTCCTTCGACCATGTTGGCTTCCTCGGTCTTGGCTACAAGCAGCCGATCGATGGGCTGCACGAGTTCGGTTGCGTTTTCTGAAGTGATATCGATGATGCCGATTTCTTCGCGAAGCTCCAGCATGCGAGCGTGGCGAGTGCGCTCAATTTCCCGCTGTTTTTCGACCTCATCCATCATGCCGCCCAGGGCACCTTCGTAGTTGTTGCGAATACGTTGGCTAACTGCTTCGACGTAGCGCTGGGCGATGGCGTTGGCAAGCTCGGCGGCCTCGCCCGGATCCCGACTACCGACGGTGAGTCGCAGCAGGTTGCTGTTTCGCATGGGGGTCACGGTAAACATGCGACGCAAGCGCTGGAAAGCCTGTTGATTAGTGATACCGCTATCGCCACTCCAACGTTCTGCCAAGCCAAGCTGTTCCACGATAGGGATTAATACGTCCCCACTTTTCATGATCTCGTGCTGAGTATTGGCAAAAACGGGGTCGATGCGTTGCGTGGTGAGCCCTTCGTCCGAGCCAAAGGGTCGGAAGCCCATAGGATCCGATTGCACCTGCATGAGCACTTGCGTGGTGTAGGAGCGGGGCATCAGCCAGGTGGCAATGCCGGTGCTGAGAACAACCAAGCCAAATGCCAAAAGGATGATACCATAACGAACACGGATGACCCTCCAGTAATCAAGAAAATGTAGCTTGGACTCGCCTTCGATCGAATCACTCATAAAATTTGCATAGGGTAAGTTGTAGGGACAAAAACGGACAAAAGGTGAAGTTCTGAGTGAAAAACGCTTAAAAACTCCGAACGCTAGCAGGCGGGCGTGGCAAATCTCGTATGGGGGCTAGAGGTTGTTGGGCCGCGAGCACAGAACTCATTATGTAAATCATCATAGAGCCAAAATAGCAGATTTCAAGCCAACAAAATGCTTTGCTTAGCCTGAGAAAATCTGAAGCAAGATGGCCTATTTAATGAACCCGATCAAACCGCGTTCAGCGTGACTACCGATAAACGAACGGCCACGAAAAAGGCTTGAAGCCATGTGGGATGAAGGGAACACTTCTGGATCTTATGGAAGCCATCACGTTGACAGAGCTATTTGCAAAGGCCGGAGCGTTGGCTTGGCCGATTTTATTTTGTTCGGTGATTGGTTTGGCTATCATTTTAGAAAGAGGAACCGTGTTTTTCCTGATACATCAGCGCGGCAAAACAGCGAACAGGGTTTTAGCAGAACGCGGGAAGTTTTCACCGACCGAACTAAAAATGGCGCTCGAGCCGATTCGCCATCCGGTCGCCCGGGTGGCGGTCACTTATTTAAAAAACTTGAACCGCGATTCGGGGCTCCGGATGGAGCTTGTCAAAAAAACCGGCGCCGAAGAGCTGGCACGGGTAGAGCGACGACTCCGCGGTCTCGCCACGATCAGTCATGTGACGCCGCTGCTCGGGCTTTTGGGAACGGTTTTGGGAATGGTACTGGCGTTTGCGCAGATTGAGGGATTGGAAGGCGCAGCCAAACCTTCTGACCTGGCCGGAGGCATCTGGGAAGCGTTATTGACGACCGTGTTTGGGCTAATTGTGGCGATCCCCTGCATGGCAGCCTTTCATGGATTCGAGTCGGCAGCAGACGGGCTTGCTCAGCAGATGGAGTTTACGGTGACTGACTTGGACGACTGGCTTTCCACCCGGTCGGGTCAGGCCCATTTTGAATCGGGGACAATTTCGGACGAGGCATTTGTGAGATGAGCATGTTTCGTCGCAACAAACGGCCTTCGTCCGCGATTGATCTGGCCCCGCTGGTTGATGTGGTGTTCTTGTTGCTGATCTTTTTTATGTTGACCTCCAGTTTTGCGGAGCCCTCCCTGCCCTTAACATTGCCCCAGAGCAAAAATACAGAAGGCGCAACCACCCAGCCGGTAGTTGTGAGCCTGGACGCGGCGGGGCAACTGGCGATCAATGGCGAGGAGATCTCAATGGCTGAGTACGAGCAAACGCTGCGCGCTGCCTTGGAACGCAACGGAGTGGAGACGGTCAACTTTCGCGGGGATGAATCGGTCGATTACGGAGAATTTTTGAGGCTTATGGATGTGAGTCGAGCTGCTGGGGCGGTCGAGTTTCATTTAATACACAGCCCAGGGCAGTGAGGGATCGGTGGCTGATCTTTCTTTTGTTAGCGGGGGCGGCGCATGTTTTGGCGTTGGCGCTCGGGCAGTGGCATCTTCCTCTGACGCAGGAGGCTGAGCTTCAGAGTTTCATTTCGGTGCAAATGGTGGAGGTTCCTAAGGAGGAGGAGAGGCCCAAACCAGAACCTCCGGAGGAGGAGGAACAGGTAATGGTTGTTGAGGAATCCGTGGAGGCAGTGGCACAGCCCACGCCAGAACCCACGCCGGAACCCACGCCAGAACCCACGCCGGAACCCACGCCGGAACCCACGCCGGAGCCAACGCCAGAGCCCACGCCAGAGCCTACGCCGGAACCTACGCCAGAGCCTACGCCAGAGCCCACTCCAGAGCCCACGCCAGAGCCTACGCCGGAACCTACGCCAGAGCCTACGCCGGAACCTACACCGGAACCTACGCCAACAGCGTCGAGCCCCGATCGGCCTGCGGCGGCTTCAACGCCTGCCGCCGCTCAGTCGCAGGTGATTGAGGCGATTCCACAATACGGTCGCAATCCTCCTCCGACTTATCCTACCCTTGCCCAACGCAATAGGTGGCAGGGGACCGTGCGAATCCGAGTTGTGGTTGATGAGCGAGGGCGTGCTGCGGCAGCTGAAGTGGCGGAAAGCTCAGGACACGCCGTTTTGGACCGAGCCGCACTGGAAGCGGTGCGACGTTGGCGATTTCAAGCGGGCACACAGGCCGGTCGGCCAGTGCGCACTCAGGTTATCGTGCCGGTTGAGTTTGTCCTGCCGTAAGAAACAAAAGCGTGGAGCGTGGCCAGGACAAAACTCCGGCGAAGAAGATCTCGCAGACGGAGGCCCGCGAACGCAAGTTCTAGCGTTTGGAGAACTGGAAGCGTTTGCGTGCTCCGGGTTGCCCAGGTTTTTTGCGTTCTTTCATGCGGGGATCGCGACGCAAACAACCTTCCGCTTTGAGGGCGGGGCGAAGTTGCTCATCAATTTTGGTGAGAGCACGGGCTAAAGCCATACGCGTAGCCGCGGCTTGAGCCATGACTCCACCACCTTTGGTGGTGACGGAGATTTGGTAGTTATTAATGTGATTGGTGATTTCCAAAGGCTGACGCACTATGGATTGGGCACTGATCGTTGGAAAATAATCCTCAAAGGCGCGGCCATTGACTTCGATTTTGCCAGGCCCAGGAAGGAGACGGACACTTGAAACGGAGGTCTTGCGACGTCCGGTGGCGAGGATTGCTTCAGAGGTTGCCATAAAATGCTAATGCAGAAATAATGCGGAGATTCAGGAGAGATCGAAAAATTAGAGAGACACGGTCTCGGGCTGCTGGGCGCTGTGTGGGTGCTCGTCGCCTGCGTAAACTTTGAGTTTAGTGTAGATGGAACGGCCGAGGCGGTTGTGGGGGATCATTCCGCGAACTGCGAGTTCCACGAGCAATTCAGGGCGGCGGGCGCGACGGGCTTTAACGGTTTCGGATTTGTGACCGCCGACGTAGCCGGAGAAGCTGGTGTAAACTTTTTGCAGCTCTTTTTTGCCGGTAAGAACGACTTTATCGGCGTTGATGACCACGACAAAATCTCCGGTGTCCACGTGCGGGGTGAAGGTCGCTTTGTCTTTGCCGCGGAGCAGGCGGGCGGCTTTTTCCGCAACTTGACCAAGGACTTGATCTTTTGCGTCAAGGAGATACCAGCGACGGGTGATATCCTGAGCGCGGGCGGTAAATGTGCGTGGTGACTTCGATTTCATGACCAGAATTAGAGGACCAATAAAGAATCACACTTTGCAGGTGCGTCAAATAAATTTTGTGGGAATACGCACTGGTGTAGCCCGCTGGACTGATTCCACTGATCGGGCGGAGCGGGTTTACCTGGCTCTCAGGCCTAGGAAGTTGCGGACGAAGCTTATTTCTCGGTAGTAGTGCTCGCCCGCTTCCGTGCGCACCCATAAGGCGGAGGAACGTCCGCCGTCGAGGTTGAGGGCTCGTTCGATTTTCATGCCTTCGATGAGATCTTCGACCACTAAAATTTGTGCGGCCTCGGCTAAGGTCGGGGATAATATGAGGCCCATGAGCCAGGTATCGCGTCCGTCGTGCGCTAAGAAGCTTCGAGCGGCGGGACGCCTGCTATCTAGGCCAGATACTGGACGAGGAAGGGGCCCGCTTGAATGGCGTCGCGGGTGCGGGGGCCAAGTCGGAACTCACCTTTTCTTAAAAGAAACATGCGATCCCTGGTAGCGGCGAAGACACCAGACAAAAGGCGACTATTTTGCATAGCATGGTGCAACTCTCCTCCGCTGACTACCAAGCCGAGAGGACGAAACTCCGGGGTAAAGTAGCCGCCATTCATGCCAGCGATAAAATCGTCGCTTTGCATGGCTTGGTTGAGTCGGCCATCCGGTTGAGGCTGGTTGATGACCACGAGTTGAAATTGGCGTGCCGAAAACTTGAGGGCCTGCATTCGTACTTTGCGCCCATCAGCAACCAAGCGGTGCTCGAAGAAAACCGCGCCGTCCGCGATCGTTTCCATGGTGGTCCGCTCGCCGACTTGCCAAGCGTTTTGGGCCTGGGCAGCATTGAGCGCTAGACACAGGCTTGCGATGATCCACAGTAAGCTTGGAATGGCGCGGGGACGTGGGCATGGTTGACCCAATTGACGTGTTTGACCTTTTTGAACTTTGAGTCCACCACTTCCACTCATAATTTATGTTTGTTGATCGAGTAAAAATTTTCGCCCAAGCAGGGGATGGAGGCAATGGCTGCGTAAGCTTTCGTCGAGAAAAATTTGTGCCTCGCGGTGGGCCTGATGGTGGTGATGGGGGACAAGGAGGCGATATTGTTTTGGTGGCAGACCCTCACACTGACAACTTAAGTGCGCAACATTTTCAGCCGATAATTCGTTCGGGCCGCGGGCAGCATGGCATGGGCAAACAGAAGTATGGGAGAAAAGGAGTGACCACCGAGGTGAAAGTGCCGGTCGGAACGATGGTCTGGCATCTGCCCGAGCATCAGCCGCACGATCGCTCTTCAAGTGTGGGGGCTGAGGAAGCCGACTGGATTGAGGATGAAACCCAACCTCTCCCGGAAGGGCTTCAACAACCTGGGCTTGGCTCACAAGCAGCTTGGAACGAGGCGTCGCTTGAGTTGGCCGTGGATCTCACCGAGCCGGGTCAAAAGTATGTGCTCTGCCACGGCGGGGGCGGCGGGAAAGGCAACATGCATTTTAAGAGCGCAGGCAACCGCGTTCCTCGGCAAAGCACGCCGGGCGAAGAAGGACAACGCGGACATTTTCTGCTTGAGTTGCGGGTGATAGCCGATGTGGGATTGGTGGGCTTTCCTAACGCGGGCAAGTCCTCCCTGCTCACCGTCTTGACCGCAGCGCATCCCAAGGTAGGGGCCTACCCATTTACTACCTTGCGCCCGTCGGTTGGGATGGTCACGGGTGCAGATTGGCGAGCGCTGTCGATTGCCGACATTCCCGGCTTAATTGAGGGAGCTCATGACAATGTGGGATTGGGCCACGATTTTCTTCGTCACATCGTGCGGTGTCCGATTTTGCTGTTTGTGATTGACATCGCTGGCAGCGAAGGACGCGAGCCGGAGGCGGACTATGCAACGCTGCGTCGCGAGCTGGACCTTTACGATCCTCGGCTTAAGCTGCGGCCCTTTCTTGTGGCAGCAAACAAAATGGACTTGCCGGGTGCTGAAGAGAAAAAACAGCGCTTTCAAGCACGTTATCCGGATGCGGGGGTAGTAGGTGTGAGCGCTTTTGATGGGCAGGGCTTAGAAGCTTTGCAGGAAGAACTTTGGAAAATGGTCACTGAACTGCGAGCGATCCAGCTGCCCCTTCCCGAAAACGAACCTCAACCCAGTGACGAATGACATGTCTGAAGCAAGTATTTTTCAAATCAGTGAGAAAGGGCATCTCGAGTTGGTGCGCGAGGGTCAGCCAATGATGGTGCGGGTTCAGCACTGTTTTCCTTGGACTCAGCCGAAGCGCTTTTTATCGATCCGCAGCTTGGACGACACTGAGGAGTTATTTATTGAAGACCCGGCTGCGCTGGAACCGGGCTCACGTGAAGCGCTTGAAAACGCGGCTCAACAGCAACGCTTTATCTTTATGGTCGAGCAGGTGTTTGAAGTGAAAACCGAGCATGAACTGCGGTTATGGAGGGTGGCCACCCACAAAGGGTTGCGGCGTTTTCAAACCAAACTTGATGACTGGCCGGTCATGGTCGGCGACGGCTCGTGGCTGCTGCGTGATGTGGCTGGCGACATCTACTTTTTTGAGCGCCTGAGCGAGCTGGACGAAAAAAGCCGGCTGATTTTATCGGCTTATCTGGACCTGGAGATTTAGCGCCTAGGGTTCTCCCCGGACCGGGGAACCAGAATTAGTTCTGGCTCGCCACCGTGGAGAGGGTTTGCAACAGGTCCTCTGCGGCCAGGCGTTCCCGGTAATTCTCGTCGGTGTATGCGAACACAATCTGGCCTTCTTGGTCCACTACAAAAACAGCCGGGTGTGGTAAGGCGTGGTGGGTTTGTCCGGAAGCGGCTTCTAGATCAATGCTATATTCATTTTTGTAAAGCTCGACCAGGTCGGGGGCGACTTGAAAACTGAGTCCAAAGGCATTAGCAGCGTGCATCGCGCTATCTGAAATCAAAGTGTAGGCTAAAGACTCCCGCTCGGGCGTCTGGAGAATGACCGAGGGTTGATCCGGACTAATGGCGATGAGTTGGTAACCGAGTTCCACGATTTTGTGTTCCACCGCCGCGAGTTCTTGCAGATGCTCGGTGCAATAAGGGCACCAACCGCCTCGATAAAAAATGAGCACACTGGGTTTACCATTAACCAAGCCGTGCAGGGTTACGGACTCGTTTTTAATGGTCCTCACCTCAGGGTTGGGCATGGGCGAGCCGACTTCGAGTGGCGAGGCGGACAAGTGGAGCTGCGCTGAGAAAAACAGGAGTGAAGCAAAAAAGCGGAGTGTCATAAAGTTCGAGGATTACACCTAGTGAGAGTTTTGTCGGCACAATTTATTCCACCGCAGATGTCTCCGGGCGCACACTTGGCACTTTCACCATCAGATAAATGGTTAGGCTCAGGAGGATGGTGTCCATGAGGGCGGTTGGCCAGAGGGTTTCCCAGGGGGTCCATTGGCCAAAACAGCCGCAGCCGATCTCGAGCCCGGTGATCATGGCCCAGGCGACCACGACTAGAAAAGCGCTCCATAACAAACCGGAAACAAGCAACGCCCCGCGATACAAGGGCCGGCCAAGCAAAACGCACAAGCCGGTAAAGCATTCTAACCAAGGCAAAGTCATAGCAATCCCCCGCGCAAAATGATCAACGAAAATGCCGTAACCTAAGAGGTCGAAATAAAAGCTAACCGGGTCTTGCAACTTAATGACGCCCGCTAAAAGCAAAACGCCGCCCACCAGGACTCTTGCCAAGAAGGTCAGGAGAATACCTTGGTTCATGGTCACTCGCCCTCCTGCGCGGCTTGCCACGCCGGGTAACCTCCCGACAACACCCGTACGTTTTCAAACTCCAGTTCGTCGCGGAGTTTTCGAGCCACCTGTTGACTGAGCTGACAGTTCTCCGACCCACAGTACACCAAGAGAAGAAACTCCGGCTGCCAGCGCATCAGCAGGCCTGGTAGATCGCTGTCCCAGTGGGTCAAGCGTAGGCTGATGGAATCTGGGATCTGGCCAGCCGCGTGGTCTTCCTCGGCACGTGCATCAATCCAGATCAGGGGACGCTCCAGGGTTTCAAGTGCTTGGGCGCTGACTTCAGGAACACTGAGCTGACCTTGCAGAAGATCCGGATGCTGGGTTTGGGTCCACACAAACCCAGTCGCCCCGGAAAGCACCGCAAGAATGATGGCTTGGAGCAGGGTGGTTTTCACAGGGGCAGACAAAATGCCTAATGAAGAAAGGCGTGCACAATGGAGTCCGGAACATTTTCGTCCTGATACCGGATATGATAAGCCGCTAGTCCCTGCTCGTTGGGGGTTCCGTTTGGTCGGATCTCCACTCGGTATTTTTTTCCTTCATCAATCGTTACCAGCCGTGTCTCAAATCCGGGATCTTTACTGTGCACTTCTTCAATTTGCAAAGGTTCATCGCGCATCACTCGGACCTCGATTTTTTTCCATTCCGGCGGGTCGCTTCTTCTCCAGCGCAGGAGGCTCGGCATGGTCAGCACGACTTCACGGATTGTGCCCTCGACATGCAAGGTGGTGTTTGAGCTTTTGTCGTCAGTCCGAATTCCAACGCGCGTTTTTTGATTTCCGCTGCGCCCGGCTGTGGAAAAGGCAACGGGAAAGTCGTAGCTTTCACCCGGCTGCAAGGTCAGGCCGTCAACTTTCGCGGTAGTACAGCCGCAGCTGGTTTTAGTCGAAAGAAAAGTGACCGGATAAGAGCCAGAATTGGTGACAGGATAAATCAGGGTGATCACCTGGCTTCCGGTGGCCGTCTCGAATTTCTGGGTGGTGGTGGACCATTGCAGCTGAGCGAGGGTTGTGCCTGGCAGGTAAAATGAGAGGCACAGCAAGGAAAAGTTTTTGAGGAATGAGAGTCCCATAGCAGAGCAGTTTTACGCTCAGCCGAGTTGGGAATCAATAACTTCTTGCAGCTCGCTCCAGGTGACATCGTCGACCAGCTCGCCGTCTCCTAAAGCGCCTAGCAGCACATAACGAATGGCTCCTGACTCGAATTTTTTGTCCAGAGCCATGATGTTCGATAAAGCCGAGAGGTCCAGCGGCACTTCAAGGCGAGTCGGCAGCCGCCAACGCTCAAGCAACTTGAGGACGAGGGCTTGCTCCGCTTTGGAAATGGCTCCGCGACGCTGGGAGATTGCCAGGGCAACCACCATGCCGAGAGAAACCGCTTCGCCATGAAGAAGCTTACCGTAACCAGCCAGTTGCTCCAGGGCATGACCCACGGTATGGCCGAAGTTTAGCAAAGCGCGGAGGCCGGTGGTTTCTTTTTCGTCGGCAGCCACGATTTGCGCTTTGATCTCCACATTGCGAGCGAGCGTGGGGATCAGTTGCGGTCCGGGCTTTTGCTCCAGGGTGATTAACTGGTCGAGCATGGAACGGTCCCGGATACAGCCATGTTTGATGACCTCGGCCCAACCTTCAAAGTAGGCTCGTTCCGGGAGGGTGGCCAGTGTCATCACATCGGCCCAGACCAAACAAGGATGGTGAAATGCTCCAATCAGATTTTTTCCGGCGGGCAGATTGATGCCGGTTTTTCCGCCGACCGCGCTGTCGACCTGACTGACGATGGTGGTGGGCACTTGCACGTATTCTAACCCGCGCATGTAAATGGCTGCGGCCAGCCCGGCTAAGTCCCCGATAACTCCTCCGCCTAAGGCTATGACCAAGCTTTTCCGGTCCAGCCGATGGCCGGCCATGGCGGAGCAAAGCAGCGCGAGGGTGTCAAAACTTTTGGAGGACTCGCCAGCCGGACAAGTCAAGGTGACGACCGGCCCACCGGCAAACGCTTTTTCCAGGTCAGCGAGGTAATGTGTGGCAACGTTTTGGTCGCTGACAATCAAGATCTTCGAGTAGCGTCGCTCAGGAAATAGCGCATTCAGGGCTTCGGGAAGCTGAGCAAGAATATTGGCACCGAAGTAAACATTGTAGGCATGTCCGGTTAGAGGGACCGGAACACAGGTAAGGTCGGCCAAGTTGGCCGGGGTTGGGTTGCTCATTCGAGTGTAACCTAGCTAATCTTAATGGCCTCCCGCAATTCCTGCGAGTAGCCTGGATTGATCTCAATGGTGAGGCTAGGGAACTCTTCCTCGGTGATTTGGTCACGATAAGGTGTGGTTTCCAAGAAACCGCACTCCAACATGCCGTTGATCATGTCGATGAGTTCATCGACGGGGAGCCCCGTTCTTTCGACTAAGTCCGGGCCCAACAAACCTTCTCCGAAACCAACCCCACGAATGACGGTGCGTTCACGTCCACTAAGTTTAATTCGGCGCATAATCCACAGTTGCTTGACTGGGAGAAAACGCAAATAATCCTGCATGCGTTTTTGGTCTCCCGCCCGAGTGGTGTCGCTCGTTTTATTTTTGATTGCAGCCGTAGGGTTTTTGCAACTGAGGTTTTTGGATAAGCCTTGGAAGGCCGGGGTCCAAGCTAGACAAGAAGCGAATCAAGTGGTGAGGGTCAAAGATTATGCGGTGAGCGGAATCTATTGGGCGACGCTTGGAAACGCGTGCGCGCTTTTGGTGCTGGCTCTAACCACCGGCCTTTGGTATCGAACGCGCAAGGTGGAGTCGGAGATGACCGAGGCCACTGACTCTGGGACGTTCCCTAAGCCCAGCGGCAATTTGGCTTGGCTGCTCCCTGCTCGGACCTTGTCACACCGCTGGTGGCATGAACGCATGGGCCGGTCGACTTCTGGGTCCACAAAGCCGACTTGGTTTGTTGGCTTGCTAGCGGTGGTCGCCTTGGGCGGGACTTTAAGGTTTGATGGATTGGACAAGACGCTTTGGAATGATGAAGAATATACCTTGCGCCGTTATGTCTGGGGCTACCACGCGCCGGATGCCGAACATCAGCGTCTGGAGTTTCATCCGGTTTCGTGGGAGCAAACGTTTTACGGCAATCGCGGGGCCAACAATCATGTCCTGTTTAGTGTGCTGGCCCGTTTGAGTTTGGATGGGTGGCGGTTGGTGACCGGGGAAAGTTATGACCGCTTTTCTGAAGTGGCTTATCGGCTTCCTTCGTTTTTTGCTGGGCTCGCGACCATCGGGATTTTGGCCTTGCTTCTTCGGAGTTTGAATTTGCCTGTGACCGGCCTGGCGGCGGCGACCTTTTTAAGTCTGCATCCTTGGCACATTCGCTATTCGACGGAGGCGAGAGGGTATGCGCTCGCGATGCTGCTAATTTTGGTGGCGATGTATCTGGCCGTTCTAGCGATGCGCCATCGACGATGGCGATATTGGTTGGGGTTTGGCGTGGCTCAGGCCGGGTTTATGCTAGCTTTTCCGGGGGCACTTTATGTGGCGGTGATCTTGAACGCCATGGTGGGTCTCTGGCTTTCGATCCGGTCGCGAGCTCGGCGGTTTTCCGATTTGTTTCAGGAGGCAAGCCCGTGGCTGGTAGCCGGGTTGATGTCGGTGATGCTGTTCGTGCAGGCCTACGCTCCTTCGATTCCGCAAGTGAGGCTTTATTTGGAACGCGACATTGCCTTGGGGAGTATGGGCCTGGGGTGGTTTCAAGATGTTGGCGCACACCTGCTGCTAGGAGTTCCGGTGAAGACGGATGGCACACCGACCGAGGCCTTGGGTCAGAGTTTGGAACGCATCAGTGAGAGCTTTCCGCTTTTTACCCTATGGCTGTGGGTGTTTGTGCCTTTTTTACTGCTGCGCGGGGTTTGGGGTTTTGCTCGTCGAGGAGCTTTACCTTTGACCCTGGCTCTCATCTTGCCCGGCGCGCTTTTATTGGCTTTCTTGCATAATAACTTGGGTGGTAACTTCGTTTTTAGTTGGTATCTGGTTTATGGATCTATGGCGGTGGCGCTCCTCTTCGGCAGCGCTTATGTGCAGGGGAGTTGCTTTGCAGAAGCTTGCGGCAGAAATCTGAGGAGCCGAGTGTTACACTATTTGACTTTGGTCGGGCTGTTTGGTTGGGCTTACGCGAGCATGCAAGCCTTGCCACCGAGCGGTGCGATGCGTCAGCCTTTTGAACTTGCGGCCGCCCAAGCGCGTCCGTATGCAGATCGTTATGATGCGGCGTCCGGGCGAGACATCATCACGC
>DAIRSW010000059.1:0-6916 GCA_036804205.1 Verrucomicrobiia bacterium
ACATTCGCTTTCATGCTTCGCTTCATGATGAGCTCGGCGTCGTGGCCGATAACGGGGACGGCTCGGTTCGCTACCATTGGGCGCTGGTCGACCAAATTTATGATTTTTTAGTGGAGATCGGCTTCGACCCAATCGTCGAGTTAAATCCAATGCCGAGCGCGATTGCATCTGGCAAAAAGACTTTTTTCGACTACAAGATGAACATCACTCCGCCACGAGACTGGCGGGATTGGGAGCAGCTAAGCGCTGCTCTGGCCGCTCACTTTGTCGAGCGCTACGGGCTGCATCGCGTCCGTCGGTGGCTTTTTGAGGTCTGGAACGAGCCTAATCTGAGTGGCAGCTTCTGGACCGGCACCCAAGAGGATTATTTCCAGCTTTACGCAGCCTCGGTGCGCGGCATCAAGAGTATAGACTCTTTACTCCGAGTGGGCGGTCCCGCATGTGCTGGCACATCCATGGCCCTGCCTTTCGCCCACTGGTGCCGCGAGCACGATGTTCCGGTCGACTTCCTCAGCACTCACAACTATCCCATGGATGAATACGGCAGATGGCCCCGGCGAGAGGGTAGCCCCCATGCACCCGGACGGGCTTTCATTGACGCGTTTCAACAGTGCCGCGAGGAACTTGATGCCGCGGGCTTTGAACATCTGCCGAATTACGTCACCGAGTGGAATGTGCAACACTGTTGTTCCGAGGGAAAAGCAAAATGGGTAGGCACCTCCGACTGCTCGCGCCTTTTCAGCGCGGCTGCTGCACTACATTATGCGGTGGAGACAGACCCGTACGTCGACGCCCTCGGGTATTGGACGGCCAATGATTCCATGCGGGAAGCCGCCGTGACCAGCGAACCCTTTGGGCAGGGCAATCAATACTACGGAATGCTCACCATCCAAGGAATTCCCAAACCGGTTTTCCACGCCTTCCACTGGCTGGGCCGCATGAACGGGCCGCAGCTACCGCTCGTGCCGAAGGAGCGGCCCGGTTTGGCAGGTGGACTTATCACCGACGAAACTCTTACCACCCGAGCTTTATTGTGGAACTTCAATATGCCATTAATGGCGTCAGACCAATGGCGGGGTGAGTTATCTCTTCCCGTGCCGACTGCATGGGGTGAGGAGAAGGAACTCTATGTGATCACGGCCATGTTGACCGCCGGTGCCGGGAGCCTCTATGAGCTGTGGCTTGCAATGGGATCCCCGGTCACACTTAGCCGGCTGGAACAGGATGCCCTGACAGCGGCCAGTGCGCCCCGGCATCACGCTTTGCGTCTTCCGGTCGAAAACAACCTTGTCCGACTGCCGTTTCATCTCGAAGCGGACGAAGTGCTTTTCGCCGAAATCTCACCGCCACGACTGGGACCTGCGCCGTCCTCTACCGCAACAGAAGACAACGTGGCCAAGTTGAATCGAGCTTTGCAATATCCCGGTGTTTCTAACGGTTAACGACCCACCAACGGATCCGCCAGGAACCGATCAATTGTCTGCAAGCAGTTCTGCTTCACCCGAAAGGTGAGCAGTAAAGAACCTGCCGAGTCCTGCCAACTTCGCGCGACGAGGGCGCTCAGAATATCGGCGCAGTCCCGGCTTTTCATGTGGAACTCCAACCGGCTTAGCGATCATCCTTGAGACATCCCGAAAAACTCATCTGGTGGTTTAAGCCGCTCGGCTCGCATCCAGCTTGACAGGTGGGCTTAGTCCACTGTCCAGTTACAGGGTATGAATCTAGAATCTTCCACTTTGGGCAGTGCCCAGCCACAACACAGCGATGCCCCTCGCAATTCCTTTCTCGTTCCAACGGTGGTGGAGCAAACCGGGCGAGGCGAACGCGCTTTTGATATCTATTCCCGCTTGTTGCAGGATCGGATCATTTTTATCGGCACGCCCATTGATGATTACGTGGCCAATTTGGTCATTGCTCAATTGCTCTTTTTGCAAATGAGCGATCCCAAGAAAGACGTCAATCTTTACATCAACTCACCCGGCGGGTCGGTCACTGCGGGTTTGGCCATTTATGATACGATGCAATTTCTGACGTGCCCGGTGAACACTTATTGCATTGGCATGGCTGCCAGCATGGGTGCGGTGCTTTTGGCCGCCGGGACGAAGGGCAAGCGTTTTGCTTTACCGAACTCTAACATTATGATTCATCAGGTGTCGGGTGGCGCGCAAGGAACCGCGAGTGATGTGGAGCGCACCGTGGAATTTATGTTTCGACTAAAGAAAAAGCTTATCGAAATCCTCGCCGACCATACGGGCAAAGATCCTGAGACTGTGAAGCACGACTCTGACCGGGATTATTACATGACTGCGACCGACGCGCGTGATTATGGTTTGGTGGATCATGTGGTGGAATCCCGCAAAGAAATTGCTCCGGCAGAAGGAGATGCCGGCAGTGGAGATAGTAACGCGCCGAAAGCTGAGTAACTGAATTACTGAGTGGCCGGCCACGTGGTCCGTGCGCCGGCGCTCAGCACCTTTTCAACTCGACTGCGCTCTTTGCGGAGCTTGCAGATGCCAGGCGGACGGTCTTTCCAGCTTGGCGACGCTCCAGAAGTCGTCACCGTCTCACAGGCGTATTCCGCGTGCTGCGATTTACAACGCGGCTCTTGGCTCGATGTAGCCATCAAGATGCCGTATCCGGGTCGGGTGACGCATTTTCCTCAAAGCTTTGGCTTCAATCTGGCGAACTCGTTCGCGGGTGACACGAAATTGTTTGCTGACCTCTTCGAGAGTGCGGCAGCAGCCATCGCGAAGGCCAAATCGTTGCTCAAGCACGTCCCGCTCCCTGGCAGTAAGGGTCCCCAGCACTTCGTTGATCTGAGTTTTTAGAATGGCACCGGCAATCGCATCCCTCGGATTGAGAGCATTATGGTCCTCGATAAGATCCCCGATGGTGCCGCCTTCATCATCGCCAAGGGGAGCCTGTAAGGAGACTGGGGTTTGGGCAATACTGAGCATGGAAGCAATGCGGGATGGAGGAATTTGTAATTCTTCTGCCACTTCATCATGGGTTGGTTCACGCCCGAGTTCTTGCTGCATTTGGCGTCGCACTCGATTGAGTTTGCTTACAGCGTCGTGCACGTAGACCGGAAGCCTAATGGTGCGCCCCTGATCGGCGATGGCGCGGCTGATGCACTGTCGAATCCACCAACTTGCGTAGGTAGAAAACTTATGCCCCCGCTCATACTCAAAGCGATCGACCGCTTTCATCAGGCCCAGGTTGCCTTCTTGAATAAGGTCGAGATAGTTGACGCCTCGATCGACGAATGAGTGTGCGATGCTCATAACTAAACGCAGATTGGCTTCGACCATGTGCGCTTTGGCTTGAGCGGCTCTCCGATACGATGCTTTCATCTCAGAGTAGAGGGCGAGAAATTTGTCCGGCGAACACCACATGCTCTGTTCGAGCTCGGCAAGGCGCAGCGAGTTTTCTCTGTGCTTGGCTGGGTCTTCTAGAGCGGTTAAGCGCTGTTTAGCGCTGAGCGCTTGGCTGCAAGCACGATGATAATCTTCAGCGATGAGAAGAAAGCGATCAAGGGTGTTGCGTTTGAAAAGAAACTTCGGGTAAAGCTTCGCGAGCTCGGTAAGTGTTTGCTCAAACTCTAGTGAGGGAGGGGCTTGATCAAACCCGGTCGCCTGTTGCTCAAGATACAATCTGGAGGCCTGCCCGGCTAGTCTTTCAATATCAGCCCGCAGTTCTTCAAGCACACGAAGATGAGCTCTGCGGTCCATCACATCGCGATCGATAATGACCGAGTCAAAACGCTCATCTCCGTGAAGCAACTTTCCGACCAGAGAGATGTGTGTTTGCGCAGTAAAACCTAATCGCACCAAGTGCTTCCAGGTGGCTTGCTGGGCAGACTCAATTTCTTGATAAACGGCAATCTCTTCTTCACGCGTCAACAAGGCCACTTGGCTGGTTTGCCGCATGTAAAGCTGAAGGGGATCGTCGTAAGTAGGTTCATTTTTGGATGCCGCGTTTTCTTCCTCCTTTGGTTTTGCTAGGTCAACAGCGTGTTCACGTTTAGGGCGATAAGAATCGCGCTGTGAAACATCGATGATATCAATTTCATGCTGCTGGAGCAGAACCACGAGGCTTTCGAGAATCTCACTGTCGATGAGGTCCGGAGGAATGCTCTCATTCAGATCGTCGTAGGTAACAAAACCGTTCTGTTGAGCCGCAACGATGAGTTCCTGAATTTTATCGCGGCAGTTGCTAGGAACGTTTGAAGGGAGCTGTATTTGCAGGGCGCGGTCCATTATGCTTTCGCTATTATACGCGTGGTCTTGAGCAGAAGTTGGGGACTTTTGAGGGCCGAATGCTTGTTTTCCTGTGGACGGTGGGAGGGTCTTCTCCTCTTTCGCGCCCGCCACGCGAGGGGACCGAACCTTTTTTCGAGGCACGGCACCATCGCATGAAAGTGAGCTTTGGCCAGAATACGACACGAGAAGAATATCCGAGAGCGTTACAAATTGTCGGGGGATAATGTTCTTCGCCAGTGGCCTTTGCAAAAAGCAAGGGCGGTTAAGCACCGCCAAAGTGCTTATGTTGGCGCCTGAGGTCAAGCAATTCTTGCCGCGCGGCGGCGATCCGCTGATGGTTTGGAACCGTCTCCTGAAGTGCGTCAGTCACTCGCGCTTCCGCTGCCTGAAGGCGGATCTTGATTTGCAAACCTTCATTGGAATGGGCCACTGCGTCGATAACCTCCTTAGGCAGAGGAGCTTGCCGCAATTCTGAAAGGTAGCGACCTGCCCCACTGACCGGCATCTCGCCGGCCAGGGCATCAAGACTGGCCGGGTCGTCGCCCTGAATTTCGGAGAGCAAAATCGACTCTAAAATTTTTGCGCCAGGCTCGTTTTGGAGAACTTGATAGACCTCTCTTTCTCGGAGCCATTGGCGCGCATCGGAACTTCGATAAGCGAGAAAGGTGAGTCTATGGATGCAGCCATCTGGGCGGACGAACGCTCGCGGAGTACGGTCAACAGAGGTGGATGTTGAAGCTCGGGGTGCCTGATTATCCACTTTGCCAGCTTTGGTTGGCGTGCGGAACACTGAGGCGGGAAGACTCAAAGCCTCGGACCAGCGCGCAATAGCCATTTCTTTGAGCACTGCGTTACTGACGAGTTGCAGAATGGGCGAAACCTTTTCGACAAATCGCATTTTGTCGCGTCCGCTTTCCAAATCGAGGGTTTCTCGGTAGTGTTGGACAAGGAACTCGGGAAACTCAACGGCCTCGGCCTGAAGCTTCGCAAATGGCTCAGCACCATGCGTCCGCAGCAAGGAGTCGGGGTCTTCACCTGCTGGTAGGCGCATAACTTTCGCGGAAAGATTTGCCTGGAGCAGGAGTGGAATGGCTTTGAGCGCAGCTTCCTGACCCGCATGATCTGAGTCAAAACAGAGCACCACTTCGGCGACATACCGGCGCAAGATCTTAGCCTGATCGCTGGTGAACGCCGTGCCTTGTGGAGCCACAGCATTTTCAAAGCCGAACTGGTGGCAAGTAATTAAATCAACTTGGCCCTCAAGCAGAAGGGCTCGGTCTTGATCAAGCATGGCCCGCTTGCTGCGGTTGAGCCCAAAGAGGACCCGGCTTTTGGTGAAGAGAGGCGTCTCAGGTGAGTTAAGATACTTCGGCTGGTTGGGTTCATCGGTGAGTGCGCGGCCACTAAAAGCAATGGGCGAGCCTTGATCATTGCAGATTGGAAAGATGACCCGATTCCGAAAACGATCATAGCAGCCTGCGCTGGGGTCGTTTTCTTGCCGTTGCCGGACCAGCCCGGCTTGAATGAGCTGCGGTTCGGGTATTCGCTGGGTTTTCGCCCAGGTGAGTAAAGCATCCCAGCCGGCCGGGGCATAACCGAGTTGCCAGGCCCGTATGGTTTCTCCACCCAACCCTCGTTTATTGAGATACTCAAGTGCCACTTGCCCTTCCGCAGTGCGTAAGAGGTTTTGGTGAAACCATTCCGCGGCCATTTCGTGAATTCGTAGCAGAATCTTTTTTTGATCGCGTACCCCATCATTCCCACCGACGTCTTCCTCCAAGCGAATGCCAGCTTTATCAGCGAGAAGGCGCACCGCCGAAAGAAAGTCCATGCCTTCATACTCCATAAGGAACTGAAAAACACTACCGCCCGCCCCACAGCCGAAGCAGTGGTAGGACTGCTTTTGCGGTGACACATGGAAACTTGGGCTTTTCTCTTTGTGAAAAGGGCAGAGCCCGCGGAAACTTGCTCCAGCTCTCTTCAACGGGACTCTCGCGCCAATAAGGTCCACAATATCGGTGGCCTCCGCGACTTTTTGAATGCTATGTTCACTAATTCTACCCACGGTCTTAATCTTATAAAACGCTGAAGAGCGGGCGGCTGCAAGTGAGGTTTTGCACCGCCTGGCGTGACCATGCGTAAGACTTTGGAGCTGCGTGTTTTCGTGGTTGCAAGCGTGGGATTTGTCTCCCATGGTAAAGGCTTTTCAGCGAGCCATTTCACCGGGCTCAACACCAATATTTTGCATGGTTTTTTCTCAAACGGGACACATCCACTTCATAGGAATTTGCGGCACAGCCATGGGCTCGGTCGCTGCAGCATTTCGCGAACGCGGGTGGGTGGTCACAGGATCGGACGAAAATGTCTATCCCCCGATGTCCGGGGTGCTAAGGGAGCGCGGGATTTTAATTAACGAGGGCTACAGCGCGACGAACCTTCCTCAGAAGCCCGATTTAGTGGTGGTCGGCAACGCCGTGAAACGCGGCAACCCTGAGCTCGAGGCGGTTCTTTCTCAGCGACTCTTTTATTTGTCCCTCCCAGAAACACTGAAGCTTTTTTATCTCCAGGGGCGGCATAACTATGTAGTGACCGGGACGCACGGCAAAACAACCACCACGAGCATGCTGGCCTGGCTGCTATACCATGGCGAATGC
>DAIRSW010000059.1:6926-15568 GCA_036804205.1 Verrucomicrobiia bacterium
TGGCTCGTCGGAGGGGTGCCTCACGATCTGCCAAGCGGCTGTTGCTTGCACAACGACTCCCGATTTGTCGTGTTGGAGGGGGACGAGTACGACACCGCTTACTTTGATAAACGTCCTAAGTTTATGCATTATTTGCCTGAGGTGGTTATTGTGAACAATCTTGAGTTTGATCATGCTGATATCTACAAAGATATGGACGAGATTCTACTGGCTTTCCGACGTCTCATCGTGACCCTGCCTCAAAATGGGCTTATTTTGTACAATAGCGATGATGCTCATTGCACAGAGATTGCAAAAAGCTCTCCAGCAAAAACTTTAGGGATAGGGCTGAGCCAAGGAGCGGACATTCTGTTGCAGTGGAAACCACATTTTGACGGCGGAGTTATTCTGGAACTGGAAAACCAAGAGTTTACACTCAACATGTCGGGTGAACATAATGCGAGAAACGCAGCTATGGCCATTCTCGCGGCACGCCATGCCGGAGTGGCGTGGCCCTGTTTGCAGGAAGGTATCAGCAGATTCCAAGGTGTGAAGCGTCGTCAAGAAGTCCGTGGGGAAGTCGGTGGAGTGACCATTATCGATGATTTCGGCCATCATCCGACCGCTATCCGGGAAACCTTGCGAGGCCTTCGCCATCGGTATGCGGGTCGGCGCTTGTGGGCATTATTTGAGCCACGGTCGAACACCACCCGTCGTGCTGTTTTCCAGAATGACCTACCTCAAGCGCTTGCCGAAGCCGATGGGGTGATCATCGCCGCAGTAGCACGACCGGATCAACTGCCTCAAGACGATATCTTGGATCCGCTTGCTGTGGTGCAAGCGATCGCCGCGTTAGGCCGAGAAGCAAGTTATCAAGCTAGCACCAATGAAATTGTAAATTGGTATTGCGCTCGAGCCCAAGAGGGGGATGTGGTGGTTGTCCTGAGTAACGGCGGCTTTGACGGCATCCACGAAAAGTTGCTCTCTGCACTTTCGCTGGCGACGGCTTAGCTAAAGGTCTAGTCTAGTCAAGATCTCAGCTTGAAGCGTTTTCCGATATCTGGAGTCCGAGGTCGAAGTGATCCAGATCGAGGTGATGCTCGAACATCTCGCGAGATAACTGTGATGAAAGATCCTTGAGATCCCGAGGGTTCGGCAAAAGAAGCGCTTCCAAACGGAAAATACCACCTGGCAAGGGGCGTCCCGTTTTCACTTCTAATTTAAGGCTGGCAACCACAAGCCGCCGCAGGCGGTAAAATAACAGATAATGTTTGGCCTCCATCCTGTGGCGAGCCATCAAAAAGACCGAGATAAAAGTGTTCCAATCTCGCCCCTTATTTAGGAGGCCTCGCAGTTCCAGCAGTAGGTCGTAATGCTCAGAGTCACATTGAGTCATCAGTTGCTCAACGATTTTGGTCGCTTCCGCCCGCCAAGCTGGCGCAGACGACAGCTGAGTGATGTGCGTATTCTGCATCTTTGAGCGGCCTCAGAGATTTTTGAGGTAGCTACGCAACATCCAGAGGGTCTTTTCGTGGATTTGAATGCGACCGATGGCCACGTCCTGCGTTTCAAGATCCCCTTCCTTCGCCGAGCTATCGCGTAAAGTTTTTGCCGCGGCTACTACGATTTCGTGACCATCAATCAAGTGTGCGACAAAATCTTTGGCAGGTGCGGCGCCGGTTTCCATTTCGGTGATCGACGACATCTGGCTGAAGGTTTTCAAGCCGCCTGGGGAATAACTGTCCAGAGCGCGGATGCGCTCAGCAAGATCGTCCACGGCAGTAAACAGCTCTTCGTATTGCGTTTGAAAAGCGGCGTGAAGGGTGAAGAAGGCTGGTCCTTCTACGTTCCAGTGGGCTAGATGCGTTTGCCCCATCAAGGCATAAGAATCAGCTAAAAGCTGGGTGAGAGCCTTGACGGTCTCTGTCGAAGTTTTGTTCGATGCTAGCGTTGTATTGCTCATATATAAGGATACTAGGTGAAAATTGATATGGATGCAAATCGTTTCGCGGCAAGCAATCACTTGTTTTGGCATTCAGGAGCCAGACCCGGATGCTCTTCAGTTTTTTCGCAAGGCGATCAAAGTAATATCATCACTCTGAGGATGTTCCCCAGCGAAGCCGCGCACCTCTTGGTTGAGCTGCTTCACTACGTTAGAAGCTCCTTTTGTGGCATGTTTTTTGACGCCATGGATTAAGCGCTCCAAGCCAAACTCATCTCCTTGGCGATCTAGGGCTTCTGTAATGCCATCCGTATACAAAAGGAGACAGTCTTGAGACTGCATTGGCACTTGGATTTCTTTGGTAATGCGTGAGAAAACATCCCCGCTGTCGATTCCTATGGCCATGCCAGCCGGGCACAACTTAGTAATTGAGCCATCCCCGTGGTGGTAGAACAAGGGCGGATCGTGACCGGCCCGAGCGATGGCAATCTCGCCTGTGGCATGGTTGAGGATTAAATATGCAACACTGATGAACATATCCTCCTTGATGTCAGGATAAAGATGGGCATTGACCCGTCGGAGAACATCAGCGGGTGAAGGATTTCCCATTGCCTGAGTTCTTAAGACACTGCGGCACATGGCCATAATCAAAGACGCTGGAACGCCTTTGCCTGAGACGTCGGCCACGACCACGCCTAAGCGATCTTGGTCCACATGAATAAAGTCAAAGTAATCACCCGACACATATTGCGCGGGGATATTCATCCCGCTGAGTTCAAAGCCAGGGACGGTTGGAGGGATCGAGGGCAATAGAATTCTCTGAATATCGCGGGCGATATCCAAATCATGCTCCAAGCGTTTTTTTTCGTTGGCGTCCGAAAACACCAAAGCACTATAAAGAGCGAAAGCCGACTGCTCCGCGATCGACTTAAAAACCTGAAAATCGGAGCCTAAAAATTCTGAGCCACGGCCAGAGTTGTTGACAACCAACACGCCGATGTTCTGTCGGGCGTAGGTCAACGGGGCTACCATCGCCGATGAGGGGAGGAAACGATCCCACTCGGATTTCCATCCTTCACCTTTCAAAAACCGGAGCGAAGCTCGGTCGATCAGGGCGGACTCTCCGCGTGCCCAGGCAGCTCCAACTAAACCATCACCTACCCCAATACTTTGAAGGCGGAGGTAGCTTTCAATAGCCACCGCAGAAAGCTCGGCCTGCTCAAGGATGTGGGCCGGCACTGGCACCAAAGGCAGTGCTCCTTTGCTGACGAAGCTCGGAACCAAAAAACTGTTGCTGCGATCGAGCAGGTAAAGCACGCCTCCGTGTGCATCAAAAATCCGCATGGTTCCTTCCACAACCAGACGGTGTAGATCAGCCGTCCGGATGGTATCCGAAAAAGCTTCTCCCAGGCCGTGCAAGAAGTCGAACACCCTCGCTTCTTCCAAGCGCAACTCTTCTCTCTCAATGCGCAGCCGGGCCACTTGGCGTCGACTGCTGCGCCAGCCACACGCAATAACAATGAGCAAGGCACCCAAAAGTATGAGCAGAGAGTGCTCGAGAGAGATCATTGGACACTCACGGCTTCTGGCCTGGTTTTTGCAAGTCCTGACGCAAATAATCAAGCACATCCTTAAACTGCGCCAGGTTCTCTGGCTGCGCTTCCACGAGGGCTTCATGCGCTTCCAGCATCGTCTCGGCGTTAGGCGAACCTTCCTTTTCCAGTTCGACGGATTCTGAAGATGTAACCCACGGCGTGGCACCCTCTGCTAGCACCGTCAGCACATGATCAAGTCCAAGATTTTCTAAAAGCTCACGATTTCTTGCGTTTGCGGCGCAAATGACCGCTTCCCCTTGACCCACCTCGCGCAAGCGCAGCCCGATCCCTGCGAGGGTCCCCATGAAGGTGGAGTCCATCATATCGCACTTAGCCAAGTCGAAGACGAAGGTTCGGTGGCCACGATGCATCATCTCTTTCACAAACTCGCTCAATGAGCTGCTATTGCTGAAATCCCCTCTCCCTCGAACCTTCACCAACACAGCTTTCCCATCCAAGCCAACTAAAATTGAGCCGCGATCACTCACAGAAATATCTCGTTAAGAGGTTTTTGGTTCAAAGCATCTGAGGGGCACAAGGTTTTGCCCCGGAAATTGAAGGTGCAGGGGTTCTCTTAGAACCATAACACAGGCCGCCAACAAGACAAAAAGATTACTCATGGGACTAACGATTCTTCGCATTGATGCCTAGAGCACTTTGGATTTCCGTGAGACGTTTGCCGCTCGTCCGGATATTCGACCGGGTTGAGCACGACCGAGTCAAGCAATACGTTTCTGGCGCCCAGGAAAGTCCTCTCCAAAAACCTCACTAATGAGTCGTCAACCTCGCAGCCCATAAAAAACGCGTCCAGGTTTTAGCTAGGACGCGAATTTCCATGAAGCATTTTAAAACTAATTCACGTCTTCCCAAGAGCGACGCACGACTTTAAGCCGCCTTTGAGCTGGCTGTTGTTCCACTATCGCCAGAGATACGATCGGGTCTCAGCGACAGCCACATCGTCCACCAGCAAGAGGGCACGCCAGGCTAGGGTGCTGCCAAATTCTTCGAAGGCGTCCCCGGTAATTTGGAAAGAAGTTTTGTAGCCTCCCCGAGCCCCAGTGTACTCAAACTCACGCGTTTGCACAAATGGCCCCAGAGCGGCTTGGCGGAACTCGAATCGCACCACCACGTCGGCGGTCTGTTGGCTGCGCCAGAAAAAATCGAAGTATTGACCACGCCGCTCGCGGAAATCTTCGGGCGTAATAGCACCGTAGTTTAAGCGCGACTGTTCAAAACGAACCATCGGATGGGCGGCTCGGTCTAACTGCCGGTCAAGAGTGTGCATCTTCACTTTCCGAAAGGAAAAGTTAGGGTGCTGAGCCATCGGCTCGCTGGCAGACGAGGACGCCATGCCCATAAGAAGAACAAGTCCAGCAAGAGCTAAAGGAAAGGCTCCCAAGGATTTACCGCAAGGAAAAAATTTAAACGCCATTCGAAACACTGATTCACGCATCATACACCCATCACACGACAAAGCGGGCCATCTGTCAACAAAGACTCACTCCGGAACTCAGATTTTTTTAGAGGGCCTTATGTATTGGAGTCTTGACCTTTCAAAAATCGGTCTTTACGAATTTGGATCGCCTGCTCGTTGGTAGCATAACGACTGCTGCCCGCAGCCAGGGACCGCCGATTCCCTGCGGCCTGCCAGGTTGGCCAGGGGAGTTCTACAGAAACTTGAGTGCTTGCTTGGTTTGCGATCAGCACTCCCGCCTGCACAGTGTCTGCCACCTGCCAAAAAACTGACTCGGAACGGGTGTAGACCGAGGTAACAAATCCAAGCGCACTCTCGTTATGAATATCGACAGCCTCATGCAAATCGTTTGACACCAAAATCTGCAAGACCGGTGCGCGAAGTTCTCGTTGAGCGAGATCGGCGTGAAAAGCTCGAATTTTTTCTCGTCTCGACCGACAAACGAGACAGCTGGGGGTCACGTAGTAGCCCAATTTGCCGTCTAGCTCCCCCGGGAATTTAGGTTCGACCAGCCAAGGCAACCGCACCAGGTTGGCGAATTCTTCATAATGCCGCACCGCTTCCTCGGTCAGCATGGGGCCCATTCCACGGTTATTCTTCCAGGGCGAACCAGGTTGCCAATGCTCCAGCTCCGCCGAAAACTTTTCAAGAAATTCATCCAGCCTTTCTGCGGCAACCACAACCTGCGGCGTGTTCAGGCAGGACTGGCCTGCCAAGGAAAAAGCCGCCTCCGCAACCTGGGGCACGGACATGTCAAGATCCGCGTCGGCGCAGACAATCGAGGTGTTCTTGCCTCCCATCGCCAGACACAGCTCCTTGCCCGGGTAGGCAAGAAGCTGTTGCGCCAACTCTTGGGTGTTGTTCCGGCGCCCCGCCATCCAGACGCCTGCAACCCGGGTATGCAAGGCGGCACGCAATCCCTCCGACCCCCCTCCCTGCAAACACTGGATGGCACCTTCAGGGAAAGAGAGTTTCATCAACTGCACTAGTTCATCTGCGGAAAGCGCGGCGTAAGGACTTGGTTTTAAAATGACCGTGTTTCCCACCACCAAATGTGCAAGCATGGCACAAAGCGGCAAAGCCAATGGACTCGTGGCTGGCGCGATCACCACAGCCGGCCCTCGCGGAATCCGTCGGCATCGCAGAACGACTCCTCCCTTTTCAAAGTTCTGCGACTTCAAAGTCTCGTCCACTTCATCAAAAACTACTTCAAAAAAGGCTAAGGCCCGCTCCACCTCTTGAGTCGCTTGGTGCGGTGGCATCCCGATCTCCGCGCAGAGAATATCTGTCAATTGCGCGTCATAGCTACGCAGGCGTGCGTGACATTTCTGCAATGCTTCCAGGCGTCGATTGAGTGATTCTTTCGACCATTCCGGGAAGGCTTGACGGGCCAATGCCACCACCGGCTCCACCATGCCTTGCCGAACCTCGCCTAAGGTTTTCTCCAGATCACCAGGCGCTCGCCCCACCCAGCTCAGCGGGGTGTGGGCTCCAGCAGCAAAGGGATCTGGCGCTTGCAAGGTTGGCATGTGGCTTTTTTATGCGAGTAAATCTGCCTTCCATCATGGGGTCGATACTGGAGTTTGCAATACAACACTTGATATACCGAACCAATCAAGGTTTCTTCCTCCTCTTATGTGGCGGCTTGCAATCATTCTTCTGCTCTATGCACTTGATCAAGTGACAAAGTGGTGGGTCATCTCAAACATTCCTCTCGGTGGCAGCATTGTCGTTATCCCCGGATTGTTTACACTGGTTCACACCTACAACACCGGGATGGCCTTTGGTCTGTTCGGCGGCAACAATGGTTTTTTTATTGTGTTTGCGTCGCTTGCTCTAGGCGTCTTGGCCTGGTTTTACCGAAAACCCAAATACCGAGCAGGCTGGTTAGGGCTAGGTCTCACCGTCTTAATGCCTGGCATCATGGGTAATCTTACCGACCGGATTATTCACGGTCACGTGATTGATTTTCTGAGTGTGCACTATCAGACCTGGGCTTGGCCCTCATTTAACGTGGCAGACAGCTGCATCTGCATTTCCGTGGTCCTTATGTTCATCGCACATTTCCGTGGTGAACTTGATGAGCCGGTTCAGAACCGAGCCCCAAAAAACGAAGCACCGCTAAAGCAAGAGCCTGGGGATTCTTAGAATCCGGGTCCGGCAGGCACGCCAATCACCCGGCCACCTGAGCTCCCCAATGCGGTGCTAAAATCCAACCCTCGCTCACGTTGCCGCTTTGGTCCTGGTAACGTCGGCGAACAGTATCCCGAACATCCGCCGCAGCGTCACGCCGAGCCAAAGCAACAATGGCCCCACCGAAGCCTCCACCTGTCAGCCGAGCCCCCAACACACCTGGAACTTCCTTCGCGATGTCCACCAATAAATCCAGCTCCCGAGTGCTGTTTTCAAAATTCACCCTTGAACTCTCATGGGAATCGAACATCAAGAGCCCCAGTTCTTCAGGATGCCCAGCTCGCATCGCTTCGACTGCGGCCAAGACCCGCTCGTTCTCTGTGACCACATGCAATGCGCGACGCCGCACCACGTCGGTCAGGGGAGGAGAAGTTACCTGATCCTCCTTCACATCCCGCAGGGCTTTCGCACCTAGCGCCTTTGCGGCTTCAAAACACTGCGCACGTCTTTCGTTGTACTCGCCTCCCACCAAAGAGTGTTTTACCCCAGAATTCATCACCACAAAAACCAAATTCGAGGCAAACGGCTCCGACACAAATTTCTCGGTCCGACAATCCAGAAAGACTAAAGAGCCAACCTGTCCTCCCATGCTGCTCGCTTGATCCATCAAACCGCATTGTACGCCGACATAATCATTCTCGGCCCTTCGGCACCAGCTCGCGACAGTGCTTCGGTCAACTTTTTCATCCATCAGCGCCAACGCAGCCATGGCGGTGGCCACCTCCAGAGCGGCCGAGCTCGATAGTCCCGCTCCACGCGGGACCGTGGAAGAGATTTCAATATTCATCCCGGGCAAATCATAACCCTCATCCCTTAACACCTGCAAAACAGCTAAAGGATAATTACTCCAATGCCCTTCCTTCTGTGCCGCCCATGGATTGCGCGTTCCGGCCACCACCTGCCCGTCGAAGGCTTCTGTTTTGATTCGCAATTCTCGTATGGCCGTTTTGGTAGCTCGCAGGCGCACCCCCAAGGGAATCGCGCAAGAAAGGATCATCCCCTCATTGTAATCCGTATGGTTTCCAAGAATCTCAATCCTGCCGGGGGCAAATACCTCTATTGTCATCATCCCCACATAAAGCAGCTCCTCCCGAGGTCAAGCTCGGCTTGCTACATGACCAAGCTACTATTTTATTGCGCGCAAATCCGTTTGAGAATCAAAGCATTCCCAAGGATACTTCACCTATGGCAACCAAAAGTTTAACCAACCGCAAAGCCCTCCGGGATTACCACATCCTGGATCGCTACGAAGCGGGCATCGAACTTAAAGGAACCGAAATCAAATCAATCCGCGCGGGCAACGCCAACATCAATGACGCCTTCGCACGCATCGATCACGGCCAGCTTTTTCTCTACAACGCCAACATTCAACCCTACGACAATGCGAGCCATGAGCAGCATGAGCCAACCCGGCGCGAGTGCGGTCAGGCGCACGTCCTCAAGCCGGGCGGCGTCGCGC
>DAIRSW010000060.1:0-145 GCA_036804205.1 Verrucomicrobiia bacterium
GGTGCGCCGTTGGCGCACTGAATGGTGGTGATTGCGTGTGGGCAAGACGGGTCTTCAGCCCTGGCGTGTAAAATAAACGTGACCCTGGGGCGCGATGCCCCAGGCTACAATAAAGGTGCGCCGTTGGCGCGCACTGAATGGTGGT
>DAIRSW010000060.1:245-15535 GCA_036804205.1 Verrucomicrobiia bacterium
GATTGCGTGTGGGTAAGACGGGCCTTCAGCCGTGGCGTGTGAAATGAACGTGACCTGGGGCGATGCCCCAGGCTACAATAAAGATGCGCCGTTGGCGCGCACTGAATGGTGGTGATTGCGTGTGGGTAAGACGGGCCTTCAGCCGTGGCGTGTGAAATGAACGTGACCCTGGGGCGATGCCCCAGGCTACAATAAAGATGCGCCGTTGGCGCGGTAACGTTGTTGGAATGTGTTTGGGCAGCGGGTTACGTTGGAGGTGCTGACTCGCCGAGGAACCGCTAGTAAACGAGCGCCAAAGGCGTGAAATATTGTAGCCTGGGGCATCGCCCCAGGACCGTTATCAGAGAAAACGAATTGAGGGCTGAAGGCCCGTTTTATAGCATTGCAAGCAACGATCGAGTCAGGCAACAAGACCAATTTTTACATCGGAAAAATACAAAGGCGATGCCCCAGGTTGCAATAATGGTGCGCCGTTGGTGCGGTTAAGTTGTTGGAATGTGTTTAGAGAGTACAGGTTGCGTTGGAGGCGCTGAGCACCCGAGGAACCGCCACTAAACGAGCGCCAAAGGCGTGAAATATTTTAGCCTGGGAGAACGCCCCAGGAGCGTGTGAAAAAAAACCTACGGCTGAAGGCCCGTTTTATGTCACGTCCGTACCCAAATTTTGATTAGCCTTCCCGAGGTTCGGATGGCTCGGTGAAGAGGAGGGCGCCGCTGCCTTCGGCTTCCTCAAGGAGATCGACCCGGCCTGTGTCACCGGAAACTCGGATCCGGTCTCCAGTGTGGAGCCAGTGGGTTACTTTAGGCACCCCCACCACTGAGGTTAAGCCCAGTTCCCGCGAGACGATGGCCGAATGGGAGAGCAAACTTCCATGTTCAACAACTAAAGCGCTGGCCATAGGAAAAAGCATAATCCAACCGGGATCGGTTCGTTCCGCCACCAGAATCTCACCCGCTTGCAACAGCGCCTCGCGGGGATCACGAACCACGCGGACGATGCCTTCGATCACGCCCGGCGAACAGCCTAAGCCACTTCGGCTGTCGCGTGGCAGGTCGTCCGTTAAGATTTCATCCGATTTGTAGTTCTGCCCCCACAGCAGTGGTCCTTTGGTGATAAGTCTCCGTGGGGGAGGTGACTGGGTTTGGTGTTTGGCAAACTCCTCGCGTCGGACCCGGATCAAAGGTTTCAGCTGCCAAGACACAGCGGTGCCATGGGAAATTCCGGTCAATTCATCCACGGTGAGATAATAGACATCTTCAGGCTGCTCAAGAACTTCGGCGGAGGTCAGGCGCGCCCCGAGGGCGCGAAAAATACGGCGAACACGACCGAAGACTCGCGTTCGTTCGAAACGAAGGTTTTCGCGCTGACGCAGACGGGAGCGTGCCCGGCCTAGTACCCAAAAGAAAAGCCACTTGTCGAATGGGTTGCGTTTCAGCCGGGTTTTCCAAAAGTCTTCCGCTTCGGCTTTCCATTGAGCCAAAGGGGGGCGTTCCGGTTCCTCACGCTCTGCCGATTGGACAATGGCGGAGTATAAAAGGGCGGGGTCATCGTGCAGTGTCACCGCTTCCATCTTGAGCTCTCCCAAACAGCGGTCCCCAAATCTTTGCAGATAAGCATCCAGCCGTGGCCACAAATCTTTGTCGGCCTGTAGAAGCTGTGTGTCTTGTTTCTTAAGCGCTTCAGCAAGGTCCGGTCGCTCGCGCACGAGGCGGGCCATTTCTTGAATGCGGCGAGGCGGTTCTGAGCTGATGATTTCTCCATCCACCGCGACTAGCCGGTTGTGTTCGCCGTCCGGAGCTCCGTGTTTTTCGCAGAGTTTCCGCAGCCAGCCGAAGAAGATCATGGCTAGGAAGTCGTTAAGGATGGGCGCGTCCCAGTGCCTGAGTAATTTTTGCTCGAGATCCTCGTAGCTTTGCAGAAGCTCGTGCACTTCCTGCTCAGCAAGTGGAATGGAGGGCGCTTCTAAAGCATCACCGAGGCGATGCATAAAACGAGCGCTTCGCCCTCCCAGACCTATTCCACGGCCAATCAACAGGAGGGTGGACCGAAACATAACCAACTTATTAAACAAACCGGTGCTGCGTTCTTTTTCAATCAGGTGCAAGGCATCGGCCGGTAAAGGCTCGTCGACCCCCATCATTTGCTCCATGAAATTTTTGTTTTGTCCAAAGCCCGGCAGCAGAGCCAGGGTGCGATACCAATACAGGAGGTTGTAATACACGCGACCTTGGATGAGACCGAGCATCCGGGAAAACATGGGGCCGGCTTCTTCAATCTGCCTGCGTGGTGTGCCTACCAGCAAGCAGAATTGGCGGTAGGCCTCTTCATAGACATGCCGAGCGAAGGAAAAGGTGAGCGGGGTAGTGACCCCTGTGAAGCTCTCTGCGATGTTGCTGTTGTCCCAAACCAGGCTGGGTGCATCCGGATCAATCCGAAGTTTGAGAGTTGTAATCGGACGGGATTGCACGATCCAGAACTGTTTATGGTCTTTGACCCACTCGACATCCTGTGGGGCGCCGAAATGTTTGGCGGCAGCCCGGGCGAACCGAGCTACCTCGCGCACTTCTTCATCGGTTAAACTGGGTTCATTCTGGTGTTCTTCGGGCACTGCTTCGCGAAATAACCCCTCCTTGGCATGCCAGGTGTCGGCCTCGGTCTTTTCGGCGATGACAGCCCGCTCAATGGATCCATCATGAAACACCTCCCAATAGTCAGAAGCCAGATCTCCATTCACTAGACCACTGCCAGCGCCCCACACCGCGCTTACGACAGTCAATCGTCGTCGCCCGGTTACTGGGTCAGAAGAAAACACGACTCCGGCGGTGCGAGCATGCACCATCTTTTGAATAATCACCGCAGGCGGAGTGTGGTCGGGCGGGAGCCCGCGCTCCTGGCGATACAAGATGACGCGTTCGCCCCAAGCGCTGGCCCAGACCTCGCGAATGGCGTTCCATAAGTGGGCCGGGTGAACAAAAAGGAAGCTATCGTATTGCCCGGCGAAAGAGTCTTTGGCTCCGTCTTCGGCGAGAGCGGAAGAGCGCACCGCAAGGAGCTGGTGGTCTTCATCGGCCATTTTCCAAGCCTCGTAGTGATGCTGGAGAGCGCGTTGCAGGTCCTCAGGGGGCTCAAAGGTATCGCATCGCTCGATGTATTCTTGCGGGGTGTTGGCCCCTTGGAGATGGTATGCGATGGCTTCCGAAGAAAGGGCTAACCAAGGAGGAACGGGAAAACCGGCTTTTTCCAAGGCGGCCAGTCCGCGAGCTTTACCGCCAAGTTTTTGAAGTTCATCCTCCTTCCCATCCAGGGAAGCGCTTACCAATAAATGAGGATGTGTCATGCGACGATTTGCAGTATGCGTGGCAGGAGAGGAGGTTTAACCGTCCGTAGCAGGTTCTGACCGCATGATCTCAACGGCAGGCGAACCGGTTGTTTTCAGAGCGGAAGCTGCCGGTGGCCGGGAAGGTCGCCTCAGCAATTCGCTGACGGTTGCGAGTTCGAAACCCTTTTTCATCAATCCGTCTAAAGTGGCAGGCATGGCGTCAATAGTTGACGCATGAATGTCGTGACAAAGCATGATCGCTCCAGGCGCGGCACCAGCCAGGAGTTGGGCAGTAACCCGTTCGGCATTGCGATAGCGCCAGTCCTGAGGATCGACCGACCACATGATGGTGGTGTAATCGAATTCGGAGCGAGCGACCTGGCGCACCCGTTGGTTAACGGCACCAAAAGGCGGACGCATGGTGGTGGCCACCACTCCGGTGCCTTCGAGGATGGCCTCGTGGGCACCTTGAAGTTCTTTAGACACTCGCGCTGCAGAAAGCCGCGAGAGCTGGGGGTGGGTTTGAGTGTGGTTCGCGATTTCATGGCCTTCTTCGACAATGCGTGCGGCGATCTCCGGGTAGCTCCGCACATTTCTCCCGATCACATAGAAGGTGGCCTTAAGCTGGCGTTCCGCGAGAAGATCGAGTAGCCGGGGTGTTAACTTGGGGTGCGGACCATCATCGAATGTTAAGGCTAACACTCGCTCGGTGGTTTCGACCTGAGAATAGGAAAGGTCCGGGATAAATGCTTCAGCGCCGGCGGATACTCCTTTAAAAGTCGCGGTGCCCTCCGCTGTCGCGATAGCGTCGACTTGAGCCCACGTCCGGCTAAAGGCTACAGACGCAGCGCCGACCGCGCAGAAGCTCCAGGTACTGCGCTTTAAAAACTCGCGTCGGCTCAGGGATGATGGGCTTTGCATAAAGAAACCATTAGCTAAGAGCACCGAGAATCGCAATAGGCAGAACGTTAAATCTACGACAAACAAAAGAGGCTCCTCACCATTTTTGCGGGATTCTTTGAATTTAAACCACCCGCTACGCTGGAGACACAGAGACAGGGAGGATGGGCTCGCTAACCGAGCGAAGCCAAAAACGCTTCAAGCATGAACCATTCACGAATAGAGGAAGGTCTGACGAAGAAGATCCCGCAGTGCCTCTGCGTTAAGATCCTCTTTTTTGCAGGATCCATTAAATAATTGGGAAGAGCCGAAAATGACTTTGAGAAGACTTGGTGCATTTTGCGGTTGCAGGTGACGATGAGGGCGAGAAGTATTTTGTGGTGTCGAAGAAACGATTGGTTCTGCCCCTTGCCATTGTGGAATGTGAGACCGCTGAGATCGAGAAGCTAATGGTTTGCCTAAAGTATGAGTTCGAAACGCTTGGGCTGTATGCGGACTTTGAAGCTGAAGAGGTTGATGAATCTTATTTGTTTGTGGCGAACGACTCGCCGCTGCGCCTATTGCTCAAGCCACCGGTGGGCAAAAAGACAAAGAAAAAAACCGACAAGTGTTGTGACGAAGGCTGTGGAGGCTGTATGATCCCAATCAAGTCTCCGCCTGCGACAGGTCACTTTGTCGATCTTCGTCTTCGGAAGGCGTTAAAAAAAGAAAAAATCCAACGGCGATTTCATGGCGCAGAATGGGCCAGGGTTTTGGCAAAAATCAGTATTGAGGCAGACTTGAGAAAAAAATCCGCAATCGACTTTTAAGACGGCACTCGTATTCTTATTGTTTTGGATTGGGCACAAAAAACTCTTCGTTTACCCAGAACTGTCGAGAAGGATCTTCGGTGGATTGAAGAAAAAACATATTCAGATCGTATTCCTTGATCACCCATTGACTCCCAGCCGGAAGATATTGCACTTCGCCATTAGCGATGAATCGTTGCTGGGCTTCGGGGTCACGAATCAGAAAGCGATAATCTCGTAGAATCCGGGTGCTGAGCCCTCCGATGATCTGGGGTTCGTCGGGAATAGTCAAGACGGTGCCCGAGGGAAGCGGTCCGGAGCGATCGAACACCTCGGGATCGAGTCGTTGCAGTCCGGTGTAGACCCCGAGTAAAGAGGCGACCACGATGACCACAAGTCCTAGCAGAAGAATCAGCGCAGGGGGAATGCTGCGTTTTGGTGCGGAGGATGAGTCAGTTGGCATAGGCTCATGTGCCAAAAAAATCCGAACTTCTCAAGCGATTAAAGCTAGCTTTCGATCAGGGTTTTTGCTAGGCTGTGACCATAGTCCCCTCCTGTTATGATAGAAATTGAAGTATATGCCGCCGGAATTCGAGACACCAGGAAGGTGCTTGAGCTTGGTCATCATTTTGAGCCGGTGCAAGGCTTGCGTTATAAGGTCGATTCCAACCACGACATTGTTTACATCGAGATGGATGATCCTGTCCTTTCGACTCAGGAGATACTCAATATTTTTAAAAGCATGGATTTAGAAGCGCGTTTTGTTGGATCAATCCCGCCGGAGATCCAGCCGAAATCCAAGACCCAACGCTTACGAGTCTGAGGATTTGGCAATCGGGCTTGTGTAAAGTTAGCACGACTTTCGCCGACTAAGCTCGTGCTTAGCTCCACATGTTGCCGGTGCCCGTTTCCTCATCGCAGTGGGGGTATACACTTAAGGAAGGAACCTATCTTGCTGCCTTGCCCTTCGCTGTAACAGGCAGTAATGAGGCACTGGGTTTTACCCTTACAATTGCCTCAAAATGAGTTCCTCTTCTGATCAAGACCCGCCATCCTTGCCTGATGATCCCTCGGCGGAGAACTCCGACTTGGTGGAGGCTTTAACCAAAGACCGGATCCCAGCGCGCAAAAAGCGGCGCAATCCTCTCTTGGCTTTTTTATTTAAGCTGACCTTGGTGGTTCTGTTGCTGATTGCCGTCGCAGGAAGTGTGGCCGGGATTTTGGTTTGGCGTCAAGTAAGCCACTATTTTTCACTAGCCGACGAATTCGATCTTACCGAGTTGCCCGAGATGCCGACCCGGTCGGTGGTGTTTGATCGGCATGGTGTGGAGATTGGGAGATTGCATGGCGAAAACCGTGTTCCCATTGAGCTCGACCAGGTCTCACAGAATTTTATCGATGCGCTCTTAGCCAGGGAAGATGCGAGGTTTTATGAGCACCAGGGAGTGGACGTTTTTGGAGTGATCCGCGCGACTTGGGTCAACGTGCAAGCTGGTGAGGTGCTGCAAGGTGCAAGCACCATCAGTCAACAGTTGGCGAGAAACGCGTTTCCTCTTGGCGGACGAAATATGGAGCGCAAATTTTTGGAGGCAGCCGTGGCTTTTCGGATCGAGCAAAAATTTAGCAAAGAAGAGATTCTAGAATTTTACATGAACCGGATCTACCTTGGTTCTGGTTTTTACGGGGTGGAAGCCGCCGCACAAGGTTACTTTGGGAAATCGGCCTCCGAGTTAAGCATTGGTGAGAGCGCCATGATTGTGGGCATCATCCGGAGTCCGAGTCGATTCTCCCCCTATGTCAATAAGGAGGCTGCGGTTTCCGAGCGCAACCAAGCCTTGGATCGTATGCAGGCCGAAGGAATGCTGACTCGCCAGGAAGCGGAGTCCTTGAAAGCAGAACCTCTGCATGTAGTTGGGCCATCGCGCGCCGCCCCACGCGAGACCTACATGATGGATGCGGTGCGTCGAGAGTTGGATCTGGTTTTGGACGACGAATATCGCGGATACGGGGGCTTGCAAATTCATACCTCTCTCGATACCCGGCTGCAGGAAGCGGCGCAGGAAGCGTTGGATAACCGACTGACCGAAATTGAATCACAGCCGGGTTGGCGTCATCCCCGCCGCACAGACTTTACCATCGAAGAAACCGAAGAAGAAAAACCTACGGCTTATTTGCAAGGAGCCTTGGTGGTTATTGACAATCGGACCGGCGGCATCCGGGTGTTAGTGGGAGGTCGTGATTATCGGGAAAGTAAGTTAAATCGGGCTCTAAGCGCGTTTCGGCAAGTCGGGTCGACGTTTAAGCCGTTTATTTATGCTGCGGCGTACCAGTATGGTTTGCTTCCGGATTCGCCCATCAGCGATGGGCGAATCCAGCCGGGTGAAGTCGAAAATGTGCACGGAGTCTGGTCGCCGGGCAATGCTGACGGGAAATATGGGGGCTATTCTCCGGCCTCCCAAGGGCTGATTCGGTCGCGCAATACTATGAGCATCCGGGTAGGAGAACGAGCCGGGTTGGAGCGAGTCATTGCTACCGCTATTCAATGTGGGGTAGTGGATTCCTTGCCGTTTATGCCCTCCATTTATTTGGGAGCATTTGAAAGTACGGTTCGAAACCTGACCCGTGCCATGACTGTTTTTCCTAACAACGGCGTCTTAAAACAGAGCTATTTGGTGGAACGAATCGATGACAGTCGCGGTCAACCGTTGTTGAGAGTGCCGGGGATTCAGGTGAATGCTATCCCGGCTGGAGCGGCATGGTTTGTGAATCGCAATTTGCAAACGGTGATGACCAGTGGCACGGCAGGGCGTTCCTCGTCTTTGGGTTGGACCAAACCTTCAGGAGGGAAAACCGGCACCACCAATGAGTTTCGTGATGCTTGGTTTGTGGGCTACACCTCCAGTTTAACCTGCGGCGTTTGGGTTGGCATGGATCAGCCTACCACCATAATGAGCCGCGGTTTTGGAAGCACCTTGGCTTTACCGATTTGGGTTGATGTAATGTTGGCCGCTCCTGACGATTTGTATCCCGCAGAGTCCATGGAAGCGGTGCCGGTGGAATACGTCGAGGTGCGACGTTGCGCGGTGAGCGGCTTGTTGCCGGTCGGAGGGTGTCGAGTAGTCACACAAATGGTTCCCGCAGATTTGGTTCCAGAGGAGGAATGTGAGGGTGGCCATGCTCTCCAGCCTTTTATGCTGGATGGCTTTGTTTTGGATGACCAACCGGAGGCAATCGAAATGAATGGATCGGGAGAATCGTTTTTCCCTAGCGAGGCTCCAGAGGCGCAGCCGTTTGTGCCGGACGCGGAGGTGCTCGATTCTTTTGCGGATTAAGTGAAGCTTTGGTGTAAAAAAATCTGGAAAGGCGCCTGGGTGGTGGTGGCTGTTGTTGGCGTGGGCGCGCTCAGTTTTTGGTTGCGCACGTTCCCCTACGAACAGGTTTTCCTCAACAACACGGTCGCTTATGCGGATGGCGATTGTTATCTGTGGCTTCAGCGAGCGCAAGCCAGTCGAGAGCATTTTGGGCGAGGCCTCCACCAGCACTCCTTTGAGAATCATCCGGAAGGAACTTCCCCCCACACCACGTTGGTTTTTGATCACGTGTTGGTTGTTTTTGATTGGATGCTTGGGGGGTTTGCCCCAGAGCAATACGATCGGTTGGCTTGGTCCGCAGCATGGGTTGGCCCGGTGTTGCAGAGTTTTTTTCTGATGCTTTTGACGGCGGCGCTGCTTCGTTGGGGCTGGCCGGGTAGTTGGTTGTGGCCGGTGTTGCTGGCTGTGTCTCCCCCAGTTGTATGGACTGGCGTGCTGGGGCGACCGGATCACCAGGCTTTGCTGGTGTCACTGCTATTCGCGGTTGGCGCAATCCGGGTTGCGAAGCTCTCGGTAGTGAGGCGGCAGGCATGGTGGGGCGGTCTAGAAGGGGCAGTCTGGGGTGTCTTGATCTGGACCTCCTTGCTGGAGCCGGTTCTAAGTGGAGCCATTTTAGCCTTGGGTTGGTTTTTGGGGCGGAAAATTTTTAAGTTTAAGGGCGAGAAGCAAAAGCATTGGTGGGTTGCTTGGTTAGTGGCCGGATTGGTTTTGCTCGTGGCGTTGCAACGCGAAGGTGTTCGGCTGACCGTGCCGGGAAGCGATCCGTGGTTTGCTATTTGGGCTCGACAATTGGGCGAATTGCAGCCTTCAAGCCTTCTTGGCTTTTTGGTTGCGCTCGGTTATTTGCCACTGTTGGTCCTGACCGTGTTGATTGCGGCAAGGTGGCTCGGTCGACCTGAGCATCTGCGGCAATCTTCCGCACTTCTCTGGCTGCTGAGTAGCCTCTGTCTTGGTTGTGTCCTTTTGATCCTGGCATGGCAACAACAGCGGTGGATGCCTTATGCGGTGGTTTGGTTGGCGCCTGCATTAAGCTGGGGTTTAGGGCGACTCGCCGGGAGCAGGTGGCAGGTTGGGGTCGTTGCCGCGGCATTGCTTTGTCTGTGGCCGATGGGTAAGGAATGGTATGGGCTGAAACGACCTTCTCTAGAGCGAGAATCCCGGATGGCGTGGCAAGCATATCAACATCAAGAGCTGGCAGCGGTTGCCCGGGCTTTGCGGGATCAGACAAGTGATGGCGATCTTCCTCGAGGCTTGATGACGCCCTTTTGGTGGGCACCAGCCTGGGCTTGGCATACTGGAAAACCAGCTGTAGCGGGCACCTCACATCAATCTCTCTCGGGCATTGTAGACAGTTTACGTTTTTTTGCTTCGGAGGACGAAGCCGAAGCCGCCGAGTATCTTTTTGCGCGGCAAGTGCGTTGGGTTATCGTCGGTCTTGATCAAGAGATGGTGCAGAGTAGCGAAGCGTTTTTTGAGCAAACACTGTCCGAGCATGCCATGGCGAGGATTTTATGGAATAAGCCGCAGATCCTACCTATCTTTTTAATGACGGTGCATCAAGGTCAAGCATGGCGGGTTTACGAAGTCGATTTTGAAGCACTCGCCTGGATAAGGAATCAATGATGAAAGAATACGATTTTGTGGTGATAGGCGGTGGAAGCGCCGGCTTTTCTGGCGCACGCGCGGCGGTCAATGCCGGCTTACGGACTTTAGTGATTGAAGGGGCTGAGCCCTTGGGAGGATTGTGCATTCTCCGAGGCTGTATGCCAGGCAAAGCACTCATTGCTTGCGCAGAACGGATGATGGCTATTCGTGAGGCTGGCGAGTTTGGTATCCAGGCCGGTGCGCTGCACTTTGATGCG
Source organism: Verrucomicrobiia bacterium (assembly GCA_036804205.1). Lineage (GTDB taxonomy): Bacteria > Verrucomicrobiota > Verrucomicrobiia > Chthoniobacterales > CALDSX01 > DAIRSW01. The sequence goes on from DAIRSW010000060.1 coordinate 10,486, forward strand.
AAAAAGATTCAAGCGCGCAAAAAAGGCCTTATCGGTGAATTTGCCGAGTTTCGTCAGGAACAGTTGCTCGACGGGCAATTCGATTTGCTGCGCGGGAGTGCGAAGCTGATTGGTGAAAATGAGATTGAGATCGTGCATGCTACCGGACAGGCCACGGAACGAATTCGAGCGCGCACTATTTTGGTGTCGACCGGTTCTTACGTGCCGAAACCGCCCGTGCCCGGTTTATTAGAGATCGGGTTTTGGACAAGTGATGAGGCCCTTGATGTGGAAGCGATTCCCGCAAGTCTAATCGTCCTTGGGGCAGGTGCGGTTGCCTTGGAGCTGGCTTACTTTTTCCGAGCTTTTGGTACGGAAGTCACGGTGTTGCAAAGGGGGCCAAGAATCTTGTCAGAAGCGGATGACGACGTTGCGTTGAGTTTGCAGAGTGCCCTGGAAAGAATGGGCATTAGAATCATCACTAGCGTCGAGGTCTTTCAAGCAGGGGCAGACGGTGGCCACAAAAAGATATCCTACAGACTCAGGGATGAGCCGTCGAAGGATCTCTCTGTGAGTGCGGAGGAAGTGCTTTTTGCCTGGGGCCGCTGGCCTGCCACAGAGGGACTAGGCTTGCACGAAATTGGGGTGACTTTGGATAAAGGTCGGGTGCTGGCGAAAAGAACGCAGCAGACTTCAGTGCCTCATATTTTTTCAGCCGGAGACGTTTGTGGGCCTTACGAAGTGGTACACTTGGCTGTTCAGCAGGGCGAGGTCGCTGGAAGAAATGCCGCCCGGCTTTTGGGCAAAGATTCAACTCCGATGGAGGAGGTAGATTATCGACTGCGCTGTTTTGGGTTGTTCACCCATCCGGAAGCGGCTTGGGTGGGAATGACCGAAAAAGATGCTGAAGCAAGTGGGCATGCCATCAAGGTGGGTACCCATCCCTTTGCCGACCATGGCAAGTCAATGGTGCTGGGCGCTACGGATGGATTTGTGAAGATCATCCGGAGTGAGGAAACCGGGCAAGTAGTTGGGGCAGCCTGTGTGGGGCCTGAGGCGGTCGAGCTCATCCACGTGCCGCTAATGGCCATGAATTTCCAGGCCACCCCTGAGGACATGCTGCGGTGTCCACTTTATCATCCTACTTTATCGGAGATTTGGTCTTACCCCCTGGAAAATGTTCTATAGACAAGCGCGGACCAGAAGTGCACCTTATTCGACTTCACGGTGCTATGAGTGCTCCCCTTGACAAGATCCCCGAGCCGGCCAACGCGGCAGAAGTCGATGAGCAGCTCTCGCAGGTTAAACATACTCTGAATAACTTTTTTGCGGTGCTTTTTGCTCAAGCACAACTCGCGAACAATGACGCGGAGCGCATGCTGAAGCTTAAGACGACTATTGAGGAACGCGGTCCAGAGTTGGCCACCTGGGTCAATGATGCCTTAAATGGTATCCAGCAACATCTTCGGTCGGAGGAGGGGAGTTCTTAAAAATCCAGTTGCTGATTGCACGTTCTTCTTTCCCAGGCGTGTTGGTAAATTTCCAGCATCTTGCAGAACGTTTTGTCCCAAGAAAAGTGGGTGCAAACTGCTTCCGCAGCTTCTCTGCCCATGGCTCGGAGGTCATGGTCGGCCACTCTCAAGATTGCTTGAGCTAGGGACGCTGGGGAGTTGATAGCCGCCCAGTGCGCTTGCCCAGCAAAAATGAGGCGGTCCATGTAAGAACCTCGAATGCCAATTACTGGGGTTCCGGCAGCTTGACTTTCGAGAGTCACCAGCCCGAAGGTTTCTTGAAGGCCTGGATGTACAAAAAGATCGGCCGCTCGATAGATGTCGGCCAGTTCTTTTGGGCAGTCCACGTAGGGTTTCCAGGTTACAGCGGAGGTTTCACGGCAAAGCTTTTCCAAACCCGCACGTTGGTTCCCATCACCGACCACCATGAGGTGGAAGGGTTGGCCGGATTCATTTTGAAGGGTGCGAAACGCTTCGAATAGGGTGGATACGTTCTTTTCGCTGGCCAACCGACCGACGTAAAGCAGAACTAGAGAGTCCGGATGTATGGTGAGTTCCTGGCGTTTGGCTTTTCCTGCTGCTGCATCGGGATAGAACGTATCCAGAGCCACGCCGAGATCCACGTGAGCAAGCCGTTTGACGTGCCAGGAGCGCAGCACCTCGGCGAGCGGTTCGCTTGGGACCACGGTGGTGTGGAACTGGTTGTAGACCTTCGGCACGTAGCGCTGGGAGAGGTCCATCATGAGTTCGGTGGGGATCTCTCCAAAGTATTTCATCACCGACCGGACGTAAGCTTCTGGAAAATGCGAGTGGTAAAATCCGATCGCGGCGATGGACTCACGCCGTGCGTAGCCGGAGGCTTTCCATGCCATTTGATAGGGGTCGCCCGATTCGATGATGTGGGGCCGCTCGCGTTGGAGGATGGTTTCCACCTTGTCCGCCCGGTAGAGTAAACGGTATCGGCTGGTGCGCGAGAGGAGCGGTGAACGAATCTCATAGATAATACTCGCTCCAACTTGCTGACGCCGATCTAGATCGCTCGGGACAATAAGGACGTGCTGGTGTCCTTGGTGTTTCTGAAAGTACTCCATCTTCTGGTGGAGATACCGTTTCACTCCTCCACTGACCGGGGAGTAAAATTGAGTCAGATCACAAACTTTCACGACAAAGGAAAAGCCCCGGAGCGCACCTCGGAGATAAACCGTTCCACAGCACGTTGAACTTGCTCCTGAGCCTGACCATATTGAGGAGCAAACGGCGGGCGGAACCAGGGGAAGGCTCCGGCCAGATCATAGGTGACCAAAACTTGCCCATCGCAGTTTGGTCCAGAACCGATGCCGATGGTGGGTATGTTGAGCTCTTGAGTGATGACTTGCGCGGAGGCGGCGTTGACTAATTCTAACACCACGGCAAAAGCGCCCGCCGCTTCTACCTGCTTGGCTTCTTGAAGAAGCCGATGGCGATCCTCCACGGTGGTGCCTTTCTTTTTGTAACCTCCTTCAAGTTTGACGCTCTGTGGGAGCATGCCCAAGTGCGCCATCACGGGAATGTCGTGCTTGGTTAGAGTGGAAATGATCTCGGAGTGAGCCCCCTCAAGCTTCACGGCGTGAGCTCCGGCCGCCAGCAGCACGCGTGAGCTGTCCAGGGCTTGCTGCGGGCTATTGTAAGTGTCGATGGGAAGGTCAGCGATTAAAAAAGTCTGAGTGGCTCCTCGAGCGACGGCTCGGGTGTGATGTTCCATAACGGTTAAGGTGACCTCGGTGGTGTCCGGGTAACCCAGAAGCGTCATACCTAATGAGTCACCAACGAGTATCGCATCGAGATTGGCCGTATCAAGGGTGCGTGCAGTGGGATAATCCCCGGCCGTGAGCACCACCATAGGACGCCGGTCGAGCTTAGCCATGCGGAAATCGTGGACGCCAGGATGAAGCTGAGTGCCACCACTTGTCAGGGACGGTTCATTCATGGAGGGATTGGGTAAGGCGTTCGAAGTAACGTCGGATCATTTCTCTTTGGTGCAGGGGCAGGTCTTCGCGTTGAGCGGTAAGCTGAGCTTGGCTTGCTGCAAAGGCGACCGCTTCTTGAGAAGTTCGTGCCTGTGGCTCGGCGCGTATATATTCTGCAACAAAATCGGCGAGCCAGCGCTCAGGACGGGGAGTGGTTGGCTGGTCGGCAGCCGGGTCGGGAATTTCTTGCTCGGCTATGGCCGGGTCAGGGTCGTCATCCAGAAGATCGGGATCCTCACTGCGGCTGGGTCGTTGACTCTGGCGGAGCTGGTCGATGTGCTCTCGCAAATCGCGGGCTAAAGAAATCATTTCTTCGGTGTCGTCGGAAGCTTGCTTGGCCGGCTGAGAAAGCTGATCGAGCAGTTGCTGCAGCAGCTCACGGCCTTCAGGTTCTTGCCAACCGCCTTGGGCGTCGATGCGGGCCAGTTGTGTTTGGAGAAAGCGTTTGATATGACCCGGAGACTCGCTGGCAGACAGTTGACTGTTGAGCATGGCATGATTCCACGGCACGTCGATGCTCTGGAGTTGTTCTTGCGCGGAGGCGAGGTCTCCTGAAAGGAGAGCCGCACTCAGTTCGGACATTTCTGGGTAGGCCGAGGTCAAACCGGCTAAAGTCTCTGCAACGGCTTGTGGGCTTTCCATGGTCAATTGCGCGTCCAGATTTTGTTCAAGTTGACGCTCCAGGCTTTGAAGGTCCCGCAGCCATTCCGCAGGCTGTTTGCTTTGAAAAAGCTCGTTCTCGCTCTGATTGGGAATCAGTGCGGCGGTTTTTGTGGCCAACTGAGTGGCAACTTCTTGAATGGGAAATTCTTGGATTTCTTGGACCATTTCGGGCTTAACATCACTGACGACCGCAAGAATGGTGAGTGTTGCGACCCAAGGCACTGGCCAGAGCCAAACCCAGCGCAGGCGTGGAGTGGGAATATCTAAGGAAGCGTGTTGTAACCATTTTTTGCACTTGGCAAGGGCCAAATCATCGCCCTCGGTCGGCAACTTTTTGAGCGCGATGGACAAGCCCACACTCCATCGATCTTCGGTTTGGTGCGCGTTGTCTAGGAGCCTGGCAACACGAGCGAGGCTTGGGGCGCGGATTAAGGTTATGAGACCGGCCAAAAGCACGCTGGTTAGCAAAAAACATAAAGCGCCATTCAACGAAAGACTCTCGACTGCAAAAAATGTTGAAACAAAAAGCCCTAGGCCTGTGGCAAGCGCCAACCAACAGGCATAAACGATCCACCTTCTGGACATTAATAGAAAGCGCGCGTGCTGAAGTTTGGCGGTGATTTCGAACATAGGGGTGAAGCGAAGCCTCAAGAAAAAACAGATCAGGTCAACTGGAGCGACGATTAAAAGCCGCGACTTCTCGTTTGGCTTCTTGGGTTTCGGTGCGTTTTTTCAAGTCCTGCCGTTTATCATGGGATAGTTTTCCTTTGCCGACCCCAAGTTCGATTTTGACGAGATGGTTTTTCCAGTAGAGCCGCAGGGCAACCAAGGTATGACCTTCGATATTGACCACGCCAAAAATACGAGCGATTTCCCGTCGATGCAGAAGCA
>DAIRSW010000061.1:0-1313 GCA_036804205.1 Verrucomicrobiia bacterium
ATGAAGATTGCGAAGAGCCTGAAGGAAGGTTTTGCACATCGCTTAAATTTTACGCTTCATGGTGAATAAAACTGCGGCTAGATAAGATTTACCACGTAAATTTATGGGATCGCAACCGCGTCAGAAAAGTCGCCAACTTATGTCGCGCCGGAACTTTTTGCTGGGCGCTGGAGGAGCGCTTTTAGCCGGGGGGGCCAACGCTGGCTGGATGCGGGGTGCCGAACCGTGGTGGTTTGAAGTGACCGAGAAACATGTGCCATTGATGGGGGTGCGAAAGCCGCTTCGCATTTTGCATTTGTCAGACTTTCACGCCTCGCCTGAGGTGAGCTTTGAGTTGATTAGCAAAGCCATCGATCAAGCTTTGGAGCTGTCGTTTGACTTAGTGTTGTTGACCGGCGACTTTATCACCTGGGACATGCCGGATCGCGAACGCTATGCCGGCCTGCTGAGTCGACTGTCGCAACGAGCTCCCACTTTTGCCTGTTTAGGCAACCATGATGGCGGCAGTTGGGCTGGCTCATCACACGGCTACGCCAAGCCGACCGAAGTGGTTAAGCTGTTGGCCGAGTCAGGGATCACGCTGTTGATCAACGAGTCTGCGGAGTTTGCCTGGCATGACAACACGATCCGCTTGATCGGCTTAGGCGATTGGTGGGGCGACAGTTTTTCGCCCGAGGAAGCTTTTGGTCAGAGACTTGATGCGTCTTTCACCCTGGTCTTATGCCATAACCCGGATGCCAAGAGACGACTATTCGACTATGATTGGCAGGTGATGTTTTGCGGCCACACGCATGGTGGGCAATTAGTGATTCCCGTGCTGGCCTGGCGCCCTTTTCTCCCGGTCCGCGACAAAAGCTTTCCTGAAGGTCTTCGAGCTTTTGGGCCTTCAGGAGACAAGTGGATTCACATCACGCGGGGGGTCGGCAATCTCCACGGACTGCGATGGAATTGTCGACCGGAAATTAGCGTAGTGCTCCTAGGGTAAGCAGGACGGCGCAAGCTCGTCGCCAGTACCAGTTATTCCGGTAAGAGATTGCTGCCGAGCTCAGGAGTCACGTTTTCGTCTGGGACGGGATCGGTGATGCTGAAGCCCGGAAGAATCTCTTCGAGTTTAAGAACTCCTTTTTCGATCAAGGAATCCGCGAACAGTGCATTGTGCTGAAATGGGAAAATGCGAGCCGACTCTTGAACCCAAGAGTGGGCCTCGGTCGGGTTGTCCTGTTTGAAGGCCAAAGCCGCTTGCGCGAAGTAATAGGCTGGCGTGTCGCTAGGAAATTCGATCTTTTCAAACTCAGCCTGCTAAGCTCCTCAGA
>DAIRSW010000061.1:1323-15423 GCA_036804205.1 Verrucomicrobiia bacterium
TTGGCGATGTCATCTTCAAGAAGATAGGTGAGTCCGATTTTGTAGCTGACCATTTCATCACTTTCGTTTTTCTCTTGCAAGGTGCGAAGTAGTTCCCGGCTTGGGCCGTAGTTGTCTGTAAGGAACTCAATCTCGGCAAGGTTCCAAATAGATGAGTAGTTTTCTGGCTGACGCTCCAGCAGCCCGCGATACACGGTTCTGGCCTCATCATAGCTCTTTTCGTAAATTAAGAGTGCCCCGTATAATCCCAAAATTTGGTCGTTATCAGGCGCCAACTCAAGAGCTTCTTCAAGACTTTGACGCGCTTTATCCAACTCTCTTTCCTGAAGGGCGGTGGCCACCATTTGAGTCAGATTTTGTATTTGAGCTTCGCGTGCTGGATCTCCATCGCCATCGGCAGGGTTGGGTTGAACCTGGCCTTGAATCGCGGTGGTCAGACCACAAAGCAGAATAAGCGCAAAGATTTTTAAAGAGGAAGCAGTCATGGAGATCACAAAAGAGATGATAGGCACATCGGCTCAGTTTGACAACTTGGCAAATGCTTTTCCTTGCCGTATTTCTAGGCGCTCCGATTCGAGAGCAGCAGTGCAATGACCTCAGCAGCGGAGTAGGACGTCTTCCCAGGCTGAAGAAAGTTAGCCAGATCTTGAGCGGCATCTCCAGCGGTGACCAGCGGCATCTCCTCGCCTTCCTTCTCACGGAGTTGAGCAAAACCTGCCGTGGCCAGAAGGCCGTTGCAAACACACAGTCGTCCGTTTTGGGTGCCGGGATCGCCTCCCTTATCGAGAAAATGCGCAGGCAATTCTGAGGGGCACCGGAAACCGATTTGGCCATTCGGCTTTTCAAAAGCCTGACGCAGATAACCCAGATCACACCGGCGTGCGCTCGGGCAGGCTTGGGTACGATCCCCTCGTGTTCCGGCTAAGCCAAGGATTTTCAGGGGAAACCCGGTCGGTGAGGCCAACGGATCGGTACGAACTGGCACACGGCCTCTCATAGCAAGTTCAAGCACCTGCTGCTTGATGTCGTCGCGAATGCCGGATTCTTGGCAAAAGGCAAAAGCCGTGCCCACTTGAATCCCGGCTGCACCAAGCTCCAAAGCCTTTTGCAACTCGCCTGGCGCACCACGCGAGCCGGCAAGCCAAAATGGCAAGTCAAACTGACAAAATTTCGTCAGATCAGGCCGGTCACGCTCTCCGTACACCGGTTCACCCGCCTCATTGAACACCCCCGTGTTTCGAGGTGGCGCATTATGTCCGCCTGCCGTGGAGTCCTCGACAACAAAACCATCAATAGGGCCGATTGATTTTTTAAGCAGCGCTGCGGCCAGTGTTGAGGATGAGACAATCGGAAGAAAAGCCGGACGGCGAAGCGGAGCGCTTGATCCGCCCAGTTGGCGGGGATCAAAGTCCATGCTGTGCACCCGGGTTGCTCCGGCTACGTGGAGGGCTAAACTGATGGGTTGATGCTGGGTCAGCGCATCGAGAATGGCCGGGATCCCTCGAGGAATTCCTGCGCCCATCAGCAATACATCAACCCCGGCCAGCAATGCGCCGTAGATCGAGGGCAGGGTGGGTAACTGAATTTTCTCCAGATAATTAATGCCAACCGGGTTGGTGTGGCCTTCCTTGGCGAGATACACCTCCACAAAATTCGCCAGGACGGTGAGCTCGATCAGTTGCTTCGGGCTTTGATGCGAATGCATCGGGACCGGGCGATAGGAGTCTCCTTTGGGGCGGCCATTCTCGACCCAATACATCTTCAGGACGTGGCTGCTCACCTCGGGGATTGGGAACGCGGCGATGGCGCGACGCAAGTGTCCCTGCGGATCGCCATCCTGCAGTCGACGTGCCAGCACCACATCCAGTGCAGTCCCGGACACCACACCAAGCTGCCCGGCCTGTGAAACGGCTTTGGCAAGTAGCCACTGAGAAACAGCGACCCCCATGCCGCCCTGAATGATTTGGGGAAGGAAAGAGGCACAACTACTCATAAAAACACCTTAACAGACAGCCCGACGATGTATAAGTCAAACTAATACATAGGAGACAATGGCCGCTGAGATCACGGAGCGAAGCTGTAGCGGAATTCGGAACGAATTTCGGTCAAACGACGCACCCCTGGCCAAAACCACAACGCCCTTGAAGCTCGCAACACTTTTGAGCGCTGGGCAAAACGCACGCCCGCTACGCTCAAGACGCAGAGACGCAAAGAAAGGAGCCCATCGTTCGAATGAAGAAGCGAAGCTGTAGCGGAATTCGGAACGAATTTCGGTCAAACGACGCAATCCGACCGGTTGACCGCTCCTTGTCAAAAACCTGCGTCAATCTTCGAAGTCTGCGGATGATGGCAGAGTGGCTGCAGCTCAGCACTCATCTCGGACGAATTTCTTGCTGTTTATCCCTTGCCGCATCGGGCGACTCTCTGCTCCAACGACGGGGATTTCGCGCGTTTCCCGGGACTTCATTAGACGAATCCCTCGTCGAGCAAACTTAAGCCTCCCGAGTTGGGAGACCTTGAGTCAGCTTAGAGGATGTTTTTTCGAAATTCTGCCGGTCACGCTTTTGCATGATTGCTAAGACGGTCACTGGTGAACGGATAGCTTTGTGTTAAGAGCAACGCGAGGGTTCTTTTACTTGCTTTTAGTAATGGATGTGCAAGTCTATTAAAGATGAGCTTGTTTCTTTCCACTGAGCGCATTTCGTCGTCGACCCCCTATGCCATGCATCCGTTGCTGGTTTTTTGGGAGGCTACTCGGGCTTGCGATCTGGCTTGTCGCCATTGTCGGGCTTGTGCTCAGCCGCGCCCGCACCTGGACGAGCTTTCAACTTCGGAGGCCCTGGCCTTGCTTGAAGAAATCCGGGATTTGCAGCCGAAGTTTCTGGTGGTGACCGGCGGTGATCCACTCAAACGACCGGATTTGCTGGTCTTGTTGTCCTACGCGACCAAAACTTTGGGCTTGAAGGTCGCACTGAGTCCCAGCGCCACGGCGCGTTTCCTGCGGCTGGGCTGGAGGCCTTTGTGGGAAGCGGGAGTGACCAAAGCGAGTCTTAGTCTGGATGGTCCGGATCAGGCAAGTCACGACCGGTTTCGAGGAGTTCGTGGCACTTGGACGCGAACCATGATCGCCATTGAGGAGGCTCAAGATTGCGGGGTGAGCCTGCAAATTAATACCACTCTCACGCGCACTTTAGGTCAAGATTTTGCCGCGATGCGCCGCACTGTGGAACGGTTGCGACCGAGTCTTTGGAATTTGTTTGCCTTGGTTAAGATGGGGCGGGCTATTTCAGATGATTTGGAGAGTCTGCTTCCATGGGAGATGGAGAAATTGCTGAATGACTTGGCAGTGATCCGTCAGGACGTGGCGTTTGATGTCAAGACCACCGAAGCACCGCAGTTTCGTCGGGTGGTGCATCAGCATTACATGAGGCATGGCGGACGTAAGAAGCCCATGACCCAGGGAGCTGGGGATGGTCGAGGCGTGGTTTTTGTTTCGCACACGGGGGAGATTTTGCCGAGCGGCTTTTTGCCGGTGGTTTGTGGAAATATTCGGCAGGAAGGGTTGACCCAGACTTACCGGAATCATTCCACTTTTTGTGCATTGAGAGATTCGCAGGCTTTGGGTGGCAAGTGTGGCACCTGTGAATTTCGAGTTTTGTGCGGCGGCTCGCGGGCTCGGGCACACGCGACACACGGCGACTATTTGGCAGCCGATCCCCAATGCCCGTATGAATCCCTTAACAGCCAGGAGGCTCACGATGCTTAATGTAACCCGACTTTTATGTGGAACTGCCCAACCCGCTGATGGTCTAAGATATGGCCTCGGGAAGGATGCTCCACGGAGTGCTAGAGAAAGGCGACCGGTGGTCGTTTGGAATATTACCAGACGCTGTAATTTGCGATGTCTGCATTGTTATTCCGACTCTGATAATCTGAACTATCCGGGTGAACTCTTAGAAGGAGATTGGAGAGCTATGTTAGAAGATTTGGCCGACTTTAACATTCCTGCGCTTCTCATCTCCGGCGGAGAACCCACCATTCATCCGCAGTTTCGGGCTATTGTGGGGTATGCACGAGAGCTGGGTCTTCGGGTCACTGTTTCTACTAACGGAACTCTGCTATCGGAATCGTTGGTGGACTATCTGTGCTCTGTTGGAGTCACCTACGTTGGCATTTCTTTGGATGGCATTGGGGCAGTGCACGACAAGTTTCGTGGAAAGGTGGGCACCTTCGACAAGGTGCAAAGCGCGTTTAACCTATGTCGCGAAGCCGAAGTCAAGGTTGGCTTGCGCTTAACCTTGACCCCATACACGTGCGAGAACTTGAAAGAGGTGTTTGAGTTTGTAGAGGAGAATCAGGTGCCCAGGGTGTGTTTCTATCACTTGGTGCACTCCGGTCGAGGAGAGGGCCTGGTGCGGCTTCAGTGTGAGAAGGAGCGCCAGGCGATGGATGTGATTTTTGATCAGACCAAAAAATGGCATGCACAAGGGGACCAGCGGGAGGTCTTGACAGTGGACCAACCGGCTGACGGTGCGTATTTATATTGCCGCTTGCTTGCGGAGGATCCGGTGAGAGCGGACGAGGTTTATGACCTGCTCACTTGGAATGGTGGCGGTGCGAACAGTTCTGGGCTGGGGATTGCTTGCATCGATGGCTTTGGCGAAGTGCATCCGGATCAGTTCTGGCATTCTTATTCTCTGGGCAATGTGCGGGAACGTCGGTTTTCCGAGATTTGGCAGGACGAGGAAGAACCACTTTTGAAGGGGCTACGAGAACGTCGCCTTCGCTTGCAGGGGCGCTGCCGGGATTGCCGATTTCAGGCCATTTGTGGTGGAGGATTTCGGTTTCGCGCTCAGCAACAATTTGGCAATCCGTGGACGGAGGACCCTGGCTGCTACTTGCCACGCGAGTTAACCCAGAGCTCGTTCTAATTTGTAATCCATGAGGGCCAGGGAGAGCAGGAAGACAAGCGAGAAGGCTCTTTGTTGCCTGGTCGAGGATTTTCGCCTTCGCCACGGCTTGCCTCGGTGGGGAATGATTGAACCGAGTCCACGCACCAGACTTTGACGCGGTTTACACTCAACCCCTGCGCTCTCCTGACAAGCAGGATGGGGGCATCGGAATGGAGAGGTGGGATGTGGAATTCAAGTTTCCCCCCACCGGGGCGAGCCCGGTGGAAGTGCCCTCTCATGAGCCTCAACCCGCGCATGTCATCTACCAGCCAAAGGGTGGGCAGTTTTCCCCGGCTTCTCTTCATGATCTTCAGGCTCTTGATGGTGAAATTTCACTGCTGGATCATTCAACTGCGGGATGGGGAGGGCGGCGGGCAAATTTGCGTCTTGCTGCCTTCGATTTTGTGTCTTTGGTGGTGGGGTGCGATTTCTTCATACCGCGGACTGGCATTTAGGCAGGATCTTTCATCAGACCCATCTCACTGAGGATCAGGATTATGTACTACAACACCTGGTTGAGCTTGCGGTGGAGAACAAGGTGGATGTGGTTTTGATTTCCGGCGACCTCTACGACCGGGCGGTGCCGGCGCCGGAAGCGGTGGAGGTGCTCGACCGGGTTTGGCAGCAACTGGTTCTGGAGCATGACATCGCGGTGGTGGCGATTTCCGGTAATCACGATAGTGGTGCACGCTTGGGCTTCGGAGCAGCGTTGATGCGTAAGGCCGGCCTGCATGTGGTGACTCAGCTGGCGGATTTTCCTCAGGCCATCGTCATTGACGGCGTGGAGATTTATGCGCTGCCTTATCACGAACCAAATGAGGTGCGCGCATGGCTCGGGGACCTGACGGTGACGGATCATGCTAGCGCCATTCAAGCGTGTTTGGCCCAAGTGCCTTCCCGCACTAAGGCCGGCCGACCGCGCTTGCTGTTGTGTCATGGGTTTGTGGAAGGCATGGCCGAGTCCGACTCAGAGCGCCCGCTTACCGTGGGAGGTGCGGCGTCGGTGCCTTTGGGCGTTTTTGAAGGCTTCGACTATGTGGCGCTGGGCCACTTGCATGCTCCTCAGGAGGTGGCGGCTTGGTGTCGCTATAGTGGGTCGCCGATGAAGTATTCGTTTTCGGAAGTACCGCATACCAAGGGTGTCTGGGTTGGGGAAATGAGTTCTAGCAGAGTGGTGGAGGTGGAGTTTCTACCGCTGCGTTCCAGGAAGGATGTTCGGGAGGTTCGCGGAACGCTCAAAGAAATCGTGGCCGCGGCAAAAAGTGATCCCACGCCGGAGGATTATCTGAGGGTGATTCTGTCGGATGAAGGAGCTTTGTTTGATGCTCCCGGTCAGCTGAAGCAGGTTTACCCAAACGTGTTGCATATTGAACGCGAGTTCCTTGATGGACGACTGCTCCAGCCGGAGCAAATTCAGGCCCGACGCAATCTTACTGAGGAACAGCTGTTTGGTGATTTTTGGAAAGCGCTTTTTGATGAAGCCTGTTCGGAAGAGGATTTAAGGGAGTTTCGTTCTGCTTTGGCGACGGCTCGGGAGGCGGAGTCTTGAAACCGGTTCGTCTCGCTCTTCAAGCGTTTGGGCCTTTTTTGGAAAGGCAGGAATTAAATTTTACTGCGTTTGAGAAGACGCATTTCTTTTTGATCCATGGCTCGACCGGCTCAGGCAAGACCATGCTTTTGGATGCCATGACCTTTGCGTTGTACGGCAAGTCTTCGGGCGACCGGCGTCAGCCCGCGACCTTACGGAGTCAGCATGCCTTGGCGGAGGATGCCACGGAGGTGAGCTTCGAGTTTCGTTTAAACCAGCAAGTGCTTCGCGTTGAGCGCAAGATGAGCATGCCCCGAGCGGGAGCAAAAAACCAAACGCCCCGATTGGAAGCCACGCTGTGGAAAGCTGCGGCAGAGAGTGAGCTAGGCTGGGAGGTGATGGAAACCGGGGCAAGCAAAGTGAGTCAAAAAGTGGAATGCCTTTTGGGCTTGAGCGCCGATCAGTTTAGGCAAGTGGTGGTGATTCCTCAAGGCCGGTTTCGGGAAGTTTTAGAAGCTAAAAGTGATCAGCGGGAGATCATTCTTAAGACGCTTTTTCAAACCGAGCTGTATCAGCGGATTAGTGAGGAGTCGGAGCGCCGGGCTAAGATTATTCGCGATCAGCTGACCGAACTGAAACAAGGCTTGGTGAAACGCCTCGAGACAGCGAAAGTCGAAGATTATGAGGGCTTGCAAGAGCAACTCAAGGCTGAAGAAACGACGCTTCAAAGCCTCGACCAGCAGATGGCCGGGGCAAAGTCTCAGCTTGACGCGGCTCAAGAAACCTTAGAAAAAGCACAGGCGATTGAAAAATGTTTTCTTGAGGAGGAACAAGCGGCTGTGGCTCAGGGCGACTGGGTTAAGCTTGATCAGGAGTTGAAAGCCGTGAGGCTTTCTTTTGAGAATGGGCGTCGAGCTGCTCAATTGTCAGACGCCTTTGAGGCCTTGCAAAAAAGCGCGTCGTTTCGCCAAGCGCAGCAGTCTGCTTTAAAGCTGCTCCGCGAGGCACAGCCAAAACTTCAGGCCGTTTACGATCAATCGGTGGCGGAGCAGGCTTTGAACCCGACCCGAGCAAGCCGGATTCGCGAGCTCGAGAAAGAAATGCACCAGCTTGAGACCTATGGGGTTCAGGTACCCAAGCTGGTTCATTCACGCACGCAGAAGCTGGAGCTTGAGCGGGAGATTAAGAGCGCCCAGGTAGCTTGTGACGCGGCTGCTAAGGCATTCAGCACCCAGCAGGCGCTGCTCGATGACTTACGTGAACTGCGGCAGCAGGTTTTGCATTCTGCGACCGAGAAGGTGGAGCTTAGGGTGCGGCTTCAAAAAACAGAAACTCGTCTTGAGGCGGTGAAAAGACGTCGCTCCCATCAGGAGAAAATCTTGAGTCTGGAGAAGGAGCAGACCGAAGGGCGCAAAAAGCTTGAGGAGATCAAAACGGCTTTGGCAAAGGCAGAGAAAAGCTTGGAGCATTTGCAAGCTGCTTGGGAAGCGACCTCGGCCGCTCGTTTAGCCCAAAGGCTGGAGGCTCAAGCGCCTTGTCCGGTCTGCGGCAGTTTGGAGCATCCGCAGCCGGCCACAGCCGGCGATCGGACCCCACCGCAAGAGAGCGAAATGGAAGAAGCCCGTCAGGACGTGCAGTCGGCGCGTCACCGGTTGGACCAACAAAGTGCGGTGGTGCAGCGAGGTGCGCTGCAATTGGCTGGGGTCAAACAGGGGTTGGCAGAGCTGGCCGAGGAATCTTCCGACGAAGCGACTTTGGCGCTCCAATTGGAGAACACCCAGAAGCAACTGGAGGCGATCATGGAGAAGGCTCAACAAGCGAGCAAGCAAAAACTGGAGGAGGTGCAAGCGGTCGTAAAAAACGCTGCGCAAACTTGGGAGGCGCAAAAAACCATTTTGGCAGGGCTAGAAAAGGAGCGGGTGGCCGTTGCAAGTGTTGAATCCCAAATTGCCAGCGAGGTGCCGGATGCTTTGCAAAACGTAGGGGCGCTTGAGCAAAGCGCGCGAGCAGTCCGCGAAGAAAAAACTCGTTTGAGTGAGCAAAACGAAAAAGCCGACGCGCAGTTGAAAAGCTCCGGTGACGTGTTAGCGGCTTGGAAGCTCGATTTTACCCGGCAGGACGCTGAGAGCAAGTCCGCGGAAGCCGATTGGCAGGGCAAAGACAGGGAGTGGCAGGCGCTTTTGGGTAAACACAAGTTTGCCACGACCGAAGACTGGCAAGCGGCGGTGCTTTCCAAGGAAGCACTGGGCACCATGGAAAAACGAATCGAGGAACACGATCGGCAACGCTTCGCGACGGAGGAGCGCTTGCAGCGCGCTCGCGCCGCTTTGTCCGGCTTGCAGCGACCGGATCTCCCAGAGCTTTTGGCTAAGCGGCAAGAACGGCATCAAGCCGTGCATGAGCTTCTCAAGCAGCAAGGAGAACTCGATGCTCGACGCAAGCAGCTTCTGGCGCTGGCGGCCTTAATTGAGGACGATTTAAAAAAACAAGCCGCAGCGGAGGAAGCCTATGGAAAAGCTCAGCGGGTTGCGGAGGTTTTAAGCGGGAAAAGCGGCGCGAAACTTTCCTTCCACCGTTTTGTGTTGACTGCGTTTTTGGATGACACCCTTTTCGCAGCGACAGGTCAGTTGCATCGGATGAGCCGTGGTCGTTACCGTTTGGAACGTCGACGCGATGCCCTAGATGGGCGTGTGGCGAGTGGGCTTGACCTGGATGTATTTGATAATCTGACGGGGATGCGTCGCCCCGTAGATACGCTTTCGGGTGGAGAGGCCTTTTTGGCCACGCTGTCGTTGGCCTTGGGTTTGGCGGATGTGGTGCGCAGTTATTCGGGTGGGGTGCAGCTGGATGCCTTGTTTATTGATGAAGGATTCGGGTCCTTGGACCCCGAGGCGTTGGATGAGGCCATCAAGACGCTCATGGATTTGCGGCAGGGAGGGCGATTGGTGGGGATCATCTCGCACGTGCCCGAGTTGCGCGAGCGTGTTGATGCGCGACTTGAGGTAAAGCCCAGCGCCCGAGGCAGTAAGCTCGCAATACGCCAAGCTTAGGACGCATTTTTGAGGTTTCTGGGTGAGCTCAACTCAGCCGCGAAGGGCGAGTGTGGCGAAATTGTAACATGAACGAGGTTTCCCTCTGCAAAAGTTCTTGTAGAAGAATAGTATCGCGCAGGGCTGAATGATTCAGCTTGGCGTGGTGATCAAGACACTCACGCGCTCCCCAAACACGATTGTTTGGGCTGCAAAGAGATCGTTTTGGTCTCTGGAAACTAGGTTCAGTAGCACCTTAACGCGCTGCTGGCCTAAAAAACCAAACCCAAAATACAATTGAAAAACTACTGCAAAATGATCGTCAGTGCGTTCGCAGCTGTTGCCCTGAGCGGCGCTGTCTACGCCGAAGGGCAAGACACCGTTGACCCTGATCTCAAAGCTTATGAAGCCGTTTCCGGTATCTCTGGAAACCTCAGCTCGATCGGTTCCGATACCTTGAACAACCTCATGACCCTCTGGGCTGAAGCGTTCCAAGGTTTCTACCCGAACGTCAACATCGGCATCCAAGGTGCTGGTACTTCGACCGCTCCTCCAGCGGTTACCGAAGGTACTGCAAACTTTGGTCCAATGAGCCGTCCAATGCGTGAAGGCGAAGTCCAAGCGTTTGAAGAAACCCACGGCTATCCTCCAACCCTCGTGCCTGTTGCCATCGACATGGTTTGTGTCTACGTGCACCGCGATAACCCTGTCGAAGGTCTCAGCATTCCTCAAGTCGACGCCATCTTCTCCGCCACACGTCGTTGTGGGCATGAAGAAGACATCACCCGTTGGGGTCAAACCGGCCTCGATGGTGAGTGGGATAACCGCGACATCACCCTTTACAGCCGTAACGCGGTGTCCGGAACTTACGGGTTCTTCCGCCAAAACGCGCTTTGTGATGGTGACTTCAAAGACAGCATCAACGAGCAACCAGGTTCCTCTTCAGTGGTTCAAGGTGTGAGTGAAACCATCGGTGGCATTGGCTACTCTGGTATCGGTTACCGCACTGCTGGTGTGCGCATTGTGCCTCTTGCTAAAGAGGCCGGTGGTGAATTTGTCGAAGCTAACGCCGAGAACGCTGCAAATGGCAGCTTCCCGCTCGCTCGTTTCCTCTACATCGCCATCAACAAAAACCCTAACGAAGAGCTTGCTCCTCTCGACCGTGAGTTCCTGAAAATGGTTCTTAACAAAGAAGGTCAAGAAGTTGTGCTCCGTGACGGTTTTGTGCCGCTTCCAGCCGTGGTGGCTAGCGCAGAACTTGCCAAACTCGGCATCGAGTAAGCAGCCCTGCTTTCAACTCATTAGCTTCCAGCCAATCTTTTGGCTGGAAGCTAGTTCCCCCTGGCTGCATCATCAGGGTGGCAGGTGAACGGGCAAACCCCGATCCGCATCACGCTGCCTGACGAATACCCGAGCAGAAGTTTTTCATGCCCCCCATGGACAAATCTATTTTCTTAACAGATTCCTTTAACCGTTTGTTGATCAACCTATGAGTGCAGGTCCCTCCACAGAGCCCCGTCCGGAGCCCGAACGTCCGTCCTTCTTGCCGACAGGCAAGGCCGCGAAACGCTTGCGTATTCGGCGGAGGAGAAATGACGGTTTGTCCAAGTTTTTTGTCGGCGTAGGAGGCATCAGCGTCATCGTTGCGCTGTTTTTCATCTTTATTTACCTCTTTATTGAGGTGTTTCCGATGCTCAGACCCGTGGCCGCAGATCGGCAATCTGAATCGGTTATTCCAGGTAACGAACACCAGGAGGTTGCCCCAGAGTTAACCGAGACAGGTCCGGACGCTACCTTCTACATCGCTTTGGAACGATATCTCGAAGTGGGGGTGCGATTCGCCGGCGATGGGCGGGTGGTTTTCTTTGAGCCAAACTCCGGAGACGTGCTTCACGAAGAGCGCTTAGAAGTTCCCGAGGGCGTGGAAATTGTGAGCGTTGCAGCAGGCGAACCAAGAACCCAGGTCGTGGCCCTAGGTCTTTCCGACGGGACCGCCATTGTTGTGCGTCATGACTATGATCTGACCTATCCCGATGGGGTGCGTAAGGTGCTCCCAAAAGTTGAATATCCTCTCGGGGATGACCCGGTGCAGATTGACCTCACCGGCCAAGCCCTGGGTAGGCTGGGCATTCAAAGAGGTTCAACCGGGGGTTACATCATTTCTGCCTACACCTCGGATGGTCGACTCCTCTTGGTCAGTTACGCAGCGACCACCAATTTCATGACCCGAGAAGTGAGCCTGGAAAGAAAAGCTGTTGAGTTGCCCAGACCGGAAAATCCTATTTCAAGCATTCTGGTTTCCATGACACTCCACGATCTGATCGTGGGAGATTTCGACGGAAACCTCTACTACTACGATATCCGCAATCTGAACAACGTGGAGCTCGTTGACTCGGAAAGAGTTATTGCGGATGGCGAAGAAGTCAGTGCCTTAAACTTTTTGCTTGGCACCGTGTCCATCATTGTTGGTGGTGGCGATGGGAGTCTGACTCAATGGATGTTGGTCCGAGATGATTCCGTCAATCGTCGTCTCTTTAATCATGTTCGGGAGTTTGAAAAACACTCTTCGAGTGTGACTTCCATCAATCCAGAGTATTCACGTAAAGGATTCATCACCGGAGATGAGTCGGGAAATATCAAAGTTCATTTCAGCACTTCGGGCAAGACGCTCCTGAATCGGCCTTTGTCAGACTCTGCCATTCGCCATGCTATGCTGTCTCCTTACGCGGACGGCTTCATTGCGGTAGACGCTGTCGGCAAATACTTCTTCTACAGGATGGACAACCCTCATCCGCAGGTTTCCATGCAAGCGTTGTGGGGTAAAGTGCAATACGAAGGCTACGCCGACGGACTCCACATGTGGCAATCGTCATCAGCAACTGACGAGTTTGAGCCGAAGTTTAGCCTGGTGCCGATGACCGTGGGGACGATTAAAGCCGCCTTCTTCGCCATGCTCTTTGCGGTGCCTGTGGCAATTTTAGGAGCAATTTACTCGGCTTACTTTATGACGCCGAAAATGCGCTCTTTGGTGAAGCCGTGCATTGAATTGATGGAGGCATTGCCGACGGTTATTCTTGGCTTCTTAGCGGGTTTATGGTTAGCGCCGTTCATTGAGGCAAACTTGCCGATCATGATCACGCTGACGCTCGGCATTCCCCTGGGCGTCGTCATTGCAGGATTTATTTGGAGCCGCTTGCCGCGCGAAGTGCGAACTGCGGTTCCTGCTGGCTGGGAAGCAGCCCTGCTTATTCCTGTCATTCTCGGCGTTGGCGCTCTCTGCATTTGGACATCACCACTGATGCAAGTCACCTTTTTTAATGGCGACATGCGGCAGTGGTTTACCGATGTGGGGATCAATTACGATCAGCGCAACGCCATGATCGTGGGGATCGCCATGGGGTTTGCGGTTATTCCGACCATCTTCTCGATCTCGGAAGACGCCATTTTTGACGTGCCCAAGCACCTGACCCAAGGATCTCTAGCCCTAGGCGCTACGCCTTGGCAAACCATGGTGGGAGTCGTTCTTTTGACCGCCAGCCCAGGTCTCTTCTCCGCAGTCATGATCGGTCTCGGTCGCGCCGTAGGCGAGACCATGATCGTGCTGATGGCGAGTGGAAATAGTCCGATCGTGAACTTTAACATCTTTGAGGGTCTGCGAACCCTTTCTGCGAACATTGCCGTGGAGATGCCCGAGACTGAGGTTGGTGGAACCCACTACCGCATTCTCTTCCTCAGCGCGCTCATCTTGTTCGGTTTAACTTTTGTCTTTAACACTGCTGCCGAAGTTGTTCGTCAGCGGCTCCGTAAAAAATATGCCTCTCTCTGACACTCCTACCCCTGCCAGACCTGTGAAGAAGTCTGCGAACTCCATTGGTCGATGGTTTCAATCGGGTGACCCCATGATTTGGATCTGCGCGGGGGCGCTTGCCTTAGCCTTGATCATGGTGATTGGTCTCCTTCTTCTCATCGGGGTTCGCGGGTTAGGCCATTTCTGGCCAAAACCCATCATTCAAACAACCATCATCGACCCAACTGGTAATGAACGCGTCGTTCTTGGAGAACATCACGGTTCCGAGCGTGTAACGGCCTCCATCGTCAGAGGGGGGGGGTATCAGCTTCCTGATGATATGGAAGTCGTGCTCCGCCAAAAATTCAAAGTGGGTAATGCCGACTTCTTTAACAAAAAAGACTTTGTCTGGACGGTGGCGGAGGAGGGTTTTATGTCCGAATGGACCTACCCCGAGGACGCCATCTGTATCGAGCGTACCGAATGGGGCGATTTTTATGGTTTCGCACTCAGAATCCTAGAAAATGGGCAGGTGGTTTCTGAGGGGGAAGACCTCTGGAAAGAGCTGCCTAATCGCGTAAAGCGTGCCGTAGATCTGCGAGCCGAAATTGATGTTCTCGAAAAGCGAGACATTGGGCGTAACGCGGCGCAACAAGCACAATTGCGTCAGGACCGCCGGGCTTTGGAACGCGAAGGCATTACTGAGGGCCCTGAGTTGGAGCGCATCGCCGCCAGGCAGGCGGAGCTCGACGCTGAGTTTGCGGAAATGTCCGCTCGCCGCAACCTGCTGCGCTCGCAAGATTT
>DAIRSW010000062.1:0-9254 GCA_036804205.1 Verrucomicrobiia bacterium
ACGCTCGGTACGGTGGTTGATAATCAAAACAAACCATTCAGTGAGTTTGACGCTGTGCCGACAGCTATGGCAGAGAGTATGCTAAACTTAGAAAAAGCTAGGTTCGATGCTGCACTCGATTTGGTTGATCCTGAAGTGGCCGCACAAATCAGGGAAGACTACACCATGGGTGCGGGGATTGGGCAAGAGATTGGTAAGCGCAAGCAGTTTCTTGCAAAGCGCACTCTTGCCCCGGGGCGCGAGCTTATGGACTTGTATGCTAACCAAGGTGCATACGTTGAGGTTGTAGCTGCTTCGACTGTTAAGAAAATCAAACGCAACCGTATTGCTTGGTTGATGGAGTCTGATAACTGGGCCAAAGACCCTGCGTTGAAAAACGAGGTCAAGAGTTTTGGGAATGACATTCTTACAAACCCTGATAGTTCTTTGCTTGCGAACAAGGTGAAGAAAGGAACACTGTTTGTTTCGATGGGAGCAAACGTCTCAGGCGCGATGATGGATAGCTTGCAACCTTTTATGGTTGGAGCCTACCGGGTCGCGCCGACACTGGGCGTTCGCGGTGGTTTGAAAGCTGTTGCAAAAGGATACACTGAAGCAATGACTCCAACAAATCCAGAGTTCAAAAACATTCTCACACGATGGGCAAACGAAGGCCACGCTGTGTCGGGAGCGAGCTTTGACTCCATGTTTAATTTGGATGAAAGCGCTGGCTACAATGTGGCGAGTGCTGGCGATCGCCGTAATCTTGCGACGCTGGGCGATCAAATTACCGATCACAACTTCATGGCCGGCAAGGTGTTTGAGATGATTAAAAGTTTCTCTGGTAAGGTGTTTGATGGCGTCATGATTCCCACAAAAATCTCCAGCCAGATGAGCGCAAAGGTTATGCTTTACGCGGGGATGGTTGAAGGTCAAAAGCTTGGCTACACCGGAGAGCAACTGTATCAGCACGCCTTGCATGTCAGTAAGGTTTCCAATTTCCAAGGTGGCAAAGCAGCGCATAGCAGCTTTAAGACAAAGTTTGGAGAAATGAACAACTGGGTGGAAGTTGCTACGTTGCTTTCAAACCACCCAGTCTCAATGATCTCCCACATGTATGGAACGTATCGTGACATGCTGAAGTCGAGCGGCTTGCCTTTGGCAAAACGCCGACAAGCTCAGAAGATCTTCGCAGCTCAAGTTACGATGCAATTCGGTCTTGCCGGTAGTCTTGGTCTCGGGCTTGGCACCTTGTTCAAACTGACAGAGAAAATCTTTGGCTTTTCACCGGAGGAGGAAGTTCGCAAAGGTCTGGCGCAGCTAGATGAATCCGGCACCCTTGGAGATATTGTTCTCAACGGTGTGGCAAACAAAGTAACCGGCATGGATGTGGCAAGCCGCTTTGCTCTTGGCGGTATTGCGGGCTTCAATGACTTCACAGGCTTCGATGCCAAAGGTGTCTTTGGCCCAAGCGCCTCTCTTTGGTCTGGCATTGCCCAGCTTCCCAAGGATGTCATCGAAGGCCGCACCCACAAATCGGTGCTCATTCCGAACGGAATCCGTAAGATGATTGAAGCCACCACAGAAGATACTTTCAAAGACCGATCAGGTCAAACTCTCATCGACCCAACCACTACCGAGCGCATTACCAAATTCGTCGGCTTTAACCCCAAGCGTCTAGCTGAAGCGCAAGACCAGCGTTCTCTCTACCGCTTTGCTGACGAATCGGTCGAGCGCGAAAACGCCAGACTCGATCTTGAGCGAATCGGTAAGCTCGCGGAGGGTGACTACGACACAGTGCTTAAAGCCATCGAGTTGGAAGTCGGAGAAGAAATGAAGAAGTGGAAACAGCAAGGAATCCCAGAAGGTCAACTGCGCGAACTCCACGACAGAGAACTCCGAACACGCCTTCTTAGTCTTGTTGAAAAAGCGGTCAAGAAAACCACACCACTTGACCCACTCTCAGTAGGTTCAAACGCAAGCGCACCACGCAGACAAGCGATTGCGGCAAGCCTTGGAAACAGACAAGCCGGGCGAACGGCCACAGCTGACCAAGAAGCACTCGCTGCTCGTTTCCTCGAAGGACTTGGCCAAGCACAAGTTCGCCGCTCCCCGCGCACCCTACAAATCACTAAGCTCGCTGACGAACTTATGATGCAAGACCCAAGTCTGCCGCCGCAAATTGCTCGCCAGTTGGCAACGCAATTGCTTCGCCAATAGACCAGTTTAGTTACTGAACTAGACTAAAAATCCCCATTGGTTGAGAGACCAGTGGGGATTTTTAGTGGAGCGATGGCGCGGGCGTGCCGGATGGGGCTGGCTAGCATGGCCATTGCGGGCGCGACGTTCGCTCGTGAGCCGCTTGGATAGCTCGGTTGGATGATGATGCCTGAAAGGATTGCGGCGCGGCAGGAGCGATCCTCGCGGCAAGTAGCGGCCACTATTTATCTGGGTGCCAGCCCACAAAATTAGGATGCCTTAACTTTCCGCTGTCAAAGATTTTCTTACACTCGCAGATGAAGACTCGACCACGGTAGAGTTCTTTGTTATCCCAGATGTCCCGACGTAGCTTATCCGTGAGACCTCCCCCAACAGAGTGTTGAACTCCTTTTGCGTCAACAGCGACCAATGCGCCGAGGGTGGTGCTGTGTCTGCCTGTGGTTTTGCCTGGCTCGAAGTCGATGACGCGGAGGTCGACTGTGAGAGTTGCCTTTGCACGCAATACTTCAGTGTGCCATGTTTCGAGAGGATGTCGGAATACGACCCCTTCAAACTTGTTTGTTTCAACGAGGTTAGACCAGATTGAGTTAAGTTGTAGAGTTGGGTAATTAGCCACGAGTGACCAGTGCTCGGGCAGGCGGCTTTCCAGTTTAGCGAGACGAAGGTGTTCATGACGTTGGTAGTAAGGGATGTTGCGAAGGTCTTGAGAGCTTAGCTCGATGCAGTCGAAAAGGAACAGTTTGCCAGAGCGGTTTTCTTTTTTGCTCCACTCGCTGCCATACATGTATTCGCCAACATAGAAGCCCGGTTGGATTGGTTTGTTTGTTTTTTCACTGTTTTTCAGCTGTCCGTTTCTGGAGAAGTATCGTAATTCTCCAGCTTCACTGACCTCAACTCCGCACCAAATTCCGTCGAATTTAAGTTGAGTAATTGGGTGACTGTCGGCGTTAACTTCGGTGATGTCAACGTCTCGGTATTTCTGTCGATTGTATCTGGACATTTTAGTTTGAGGTAGGTGGTTGGTTTCTTTGTGATTTTGTTGATGCCTGTGCCGCGGATGACTTGGCCGGTCGCAATTAGGTGGTTTAGTATTTTGATGATCTCGTCGATGTTGGCGTCGCGGAAGAGTTCCTTTTTGACGAACTGTTCGGGCAGCTGCTGGTCTTTTGCGTAGGTTAGCATCTCGACAACCTTGTTGCTGATTGCAAACAACTCGTTGCGACCGACGCCTTTGAAGACCTTGGGGATGTTCTGCTCCACCAGTTCGAGCAGTTCAATGCTCATCTTCATGTTGTTTATGTTGAGCATGAGTGGGCCGGTTTCCCACTCGCTTGCCGCTATCAACATTGCAATCTTTAGCATTTGGATGTGGACAGAGTTGAACCACCCTTCCAGCAGTGGGTCTTCGGGTCGCTTCAACCTTACATACCAGTCGTCATAGAATGTCATCGCGCCCGATCCCCACAGCACTGGGCCTTTTAGTTGGAGTAGCTTACGGGCTTTTGCCACCAGCCGTAGCCAAGCGGCTTCCATTTCTGGTGTCACTTCCGGTCGCGGGACACGTAGGTTAGTAGCGTGCTCGTAGACAAAAATAGTGCGGCGGCTAAAGCCACCAGTGATGACGTCGTCTTTAAGCCTAGCTGTGATCCAGTCAGGAACAGTGCAAGCAAGAAGAGTAAGGTAAGGCATAGGAAGCGTATCAGTGCCTTTGCCCTTGGTTTTGTTTTCGTAGGTTTCTTCATCGTAGATTGTGGTTAGGAAGTCGAGCATATGGCCGGCGGAACCCCCGCTGCCAACAAACTGGGAAAGTTCGGTAACGCAAATTGTCATGGGTGTGACCATGAACTTTGTCTTATCCTCGTCGAGCGGAGCGAATTGTGAGGGGACGGTGTTTTTTGGTAGCCCCTCCACCACCTTTACATGCGCACCCATGTCGAGTGTCAAAGCTTCTTTTGTCAAGCATTCAGCAGCCAACGGCACTGCACCTTTCATTTCTCGGAGCAGTCGTTTTGTGACGGACATTGCTGTAGTTTTCTTAACTCCAGGTGTTCCGGTAAGGACGACATACAAGTTGGGTCTGATCTTAAACAATCCAAGGTCAAGCCAAATGCGTCCGCCCATAAGTCCTGATAGGGCAACCAAGCTGGAGTAAAGGTGGAAGGTGCGGGGCACTTCGTTGTTTTGTGTGACTTCTTCATAGTCTCTAAGAAATGAACTCATGGTGATTGTGTGTTGCACCGACAAAGGGCGACCTGCTACACAGCAAGCCGCCCGATGGTGGGGTTTAGGAGTTGAACTAGTCAATCTCGTCCTCGCTGTCCTTGCCGAACTCTTGGAGGAGTTCTTCGATGTCGGGTGGGGGCGCGTCTCCGTAGATAATTTTTTCTACGTGGTTGAAGTCAAGGATTTCTTGACCGTGGAGTTCGTCGATTACGTCATCAAGGTTGGCTGGTTGGTAGGATGGGGATTTTATTACCTTGCCAGAGGAGTTGCGAGCGACGTAGGCACGAACGTTGTAGTCGTCAGTGTCAATGACTTGGACGAATTGTAAGCCGTGGTTGTTGTTGGCGGTTAGCTCTTGGCGTGTCCAGAGTTTAGACATGTTGCTTTCGTGAACGCGGCGAAAGGCGACTGGGAGTAGTAGACCCAGGCCTAGGGTGTGAGCGTCGCCGAGGAGGACATACAAACGATCGCAGAGACCGTCTAGTGCTTTGGCTTGTCTGACAATCAGGCTGTCTTGGTCATCTGAGTAGAAGAAGCTGTCGTCGAAGAACTCTTCGTGTTCTTCTTGGGAGAGTTCTTCGCGGAGTTCGTGTTCGGCTTCGTCGAGAGTGTCGACAGGGGCGAGACGAACGGGTTGTTGGAAGAGCTTCATAAATGAAGCGACTTGGAGTAGTTGGAGTATCATGGTATTGGTTTGTTTGTGTTAGCGGCTTTGTTGAATGAAGTCACGGATTTCGTCAAGCGGATCGCCGTCGAGTTCTCGAAGTGCACAGAGTTGTGGGAGGACTTGGCCGGCTGTCATTTGACGAATTTCGCGAAGTTGGTCAGGATTTTTTTTGACCTCGTCAACGATGTGGTTGAACATTTCAATCTGTTCTTGGTCTTTGTTTTTGTCGATGATGGTTTTGTACTCAACAAGGTATTCTAGTAGTTTTTTGTATTTGTCCATTAGTTTGGTTGGTTGGTTGTTCGCAGAGCGTGCACTGCGGCGTCGGTTAGATGTGGAATTTTTTACGAAGGAAAGAGTCGGCAGATAGGGGGTGTGCGCCAAAGGCTTTCTTGGCTTTGGCGTAGACGATAAAGGCGTTGTTGATGTCTTTTGTTTTCTTGATTTCGTTAAGAGCTGAGGTCCAGTTTTTTTCCAACTCAGATTGCTTGTTTGCAATGCGGATCAGGGCTTCAACGAGGGTGGTGACGGTAAAGGATTTGTTTTTGAAATCCTTTACAAGAATGAGACGACGAAGTTCCATGTCGGCTAGGTTGTATGACCAATCGGCAGTGCCGTCGGGGAGAGAAGCGACGTGCGATTCGTCGGCGGAGAGGAGAACGTAGACCTTGCGGCCAGGTTCAAGCGTGGGAGTACCGTGGAGTTTCATTAGATGTGGTGTAGTCGTGACGTTTTGGCGCAGCCCAACCTTGGATGCTGATGATGTGAATTTTGTCAGGGTCGAGCGTTGGGTGTCGGTGGAAGAGTTGACAAACTGCAGTGCTGGTTTGTATGCAGTTGAGAGTGGATTCGAAGACTGTGTGGCCGTTGTGGTATCTTACTTTTACTTTCATTTGGTTTGTTTTTAGTCGTCTGTTGATTTCCAGTTACTGCCGAAGCCGCCTTCCACTGGAATGACAACGTCGATGCCGTGAATCTGGAGAGGTATGTGGAACCACTCAGCCATCTGCTGTTCAGCCCATTCGCGCTGAGAGGTGTGGCATTGGCCGGCGAGTGAATCGTGCACCATGAGCAAAGGCTCGCAGCGCATGTTACCCTTTGGTGTGCGGTTCGTTAGGTCGTAAAACATATTGCAGAGAGCTGCATTTGTGGCAAAGGTGGTGTTTGCTTGCGGCTCGTGCGCGGCAGCTATGCGGACAAGACTGTCTTCGATCTTGCTGCGATTACGGATGTTGGTGAACTTGCGACGGTGACCGTTTGCACTGTCCAAGAATCCGTGGTTTGCGAGTTGCTTACGCAGCCAGTCGTTGCGCTTTTCAAGACCGTAGTAGTCCATGTAGAGCTTCTGGAGTCTGTCCATGACTGCTGGTTGAGTTTGCTTGAAGTCGATTTCTTCTTCGAGACCGTCGTTGAAGTTTTGCACCCAAGACTTGACGCTAGATTGCAACAGGAGTGAGGCCATTAGGGGTGGTTGCATTCCGTAGTTACTACCGTGTTGACAGGCTTTTGCACAGCGGTAGCTGTCTTTGTATTTGGAGATGGTCTTGGCAGCTTTGAGTGTGGCGTCGTGGACTTCTTTGAGCTTGTCGAGAGGCCAAGTGTAGACTGCGTTGCCGTATTCTTGTAGCATGACAATGACAATGCTTGGCTTCACTTTCATACGGAGGTGATCCATCATGCGAGAGTTGCCGAGGGCAAGGAGGTCGGCTGCGACTGTCCAAGCGTCTGCGCCAGAGAGGTCGTATTGCCAGAAGAGAAAGTCTTCCCGGTCAGGAATGAAAAGGTCGCGGAGGTCTTTGGTTACGTTTTGAAGATTAGTGCCAAGAGTGTCAACTTCTTCTTTGTAAACCAACTCCATAACTTTTGTCTTAACGCCGTTCTTCTGTCGGACTTTGAATTCAATATTGGGGGAGTTGACAATAGCTTCAACCCAGGTCGCACTACTAGAGAGGCGGCCTGTTTCAGTTCCGACTGGGTTAAGATTGGTTCGCATACGACCGTCAGCGAAGGTCTCGAACTTGTGGAGGTCTGAGAAGCGCGTGCGGAGTTGGACGAGCTTGACAATTTCAAGGACGACTGGGAGTTGGGATTTAACATACAGCTTACAAAGGGCGTCGAAGTTGGTTGTTACTTTTTTCTGGCCTTTCTCAATTTTGTGCTGCTCGGGAAGGCCCAATTCACTGTAGAGGTATTTTGCTTTTTGGGGACTGGACTTGACGTTGAGCACTTGCCCAGTCATTTCATTGACAATGCTCTGTTGTCGGACAATCTTTTCCCAAGTTGTGCGGCGTTTGAAAGCTAAGAGATCGCGGTCGATTTTGCATCCCCGGAGTTGCATGAAGAGGTAGGGTTTTTGCACACGGATGTTGAAACGATAGTGCTCGTAGCTGCGCGGGTTCTTCGCAAGAGCTTTGTCCATTTCGTTGCTGGCTTCGTAGGTCACAACGGAGTCCTTGCAACAATACTCGTGGTGGATAGATAGGTCTGGGTTTGTGCGGTCATCTTTGTAGTAGGGTTCCTTACTGAAAAGAGAGCCGATGAAGCCGAGGTCTTTGGGGAGTTCGCACAGTATCTCCCACATCTTGTAGAGGGTGTCTTCTTGTAGGCCGCGGACAAGAATCTTGTGTCGCCAAGCGAAGACGAACAGTTCATACATTCCGTTTTGCGCTATCTTTGGAATGTCTGGGTCGGAGAGAATCAACTGGGTTAAACGCCAGATTTCGATTTCTTCTTCGAGAGACCAGAAGGGAGTGTTGTCTTTGTTTCTAAGGGGAACGATGAAGCACTCTTCTGGAGAGCGAGCGATGGAGTAGCAGGTTACGCCAACTTGATTCGGGTGGCCCTCTAGGTCAAAAGCAATCTTCGGTTTCTCTTCGATGACGGCTTGCATGAGTTTGACAAGTCGATCAAACGTCGGCCACGTTTCCAGCTTCCGTTTGACTGGGTGGTGGCCGGGGATGCGGGACTCACTAACGGCTTTCGCAACGTCACTAGCAAAGGCAAGGCTCCATGTGAAGTTGCGCATGACTGCGCCGGGTTCGTAGGTGGAGACGAATTTGTATCCCATGGTGGGAGACATTCGCAGTGAGCCACGATCGGTAAAGACAGTGTGCTCGCCGCCAAACACAGAGAGTGCGAGGTCGCCAATTAGCAAACAGCAGTTTGGCTTGAACTTCTGCAAGTCTTCACGCAAACGAGCGGTTGCGTTCCGCACCGCTTCGCTGTCTTTGCTTTGGGTGCTCCAGCCCTCGCTGCGCTTCTCACTGACATAGCCGAGGAATAGGTTCGTTGTGGGTAGGTTGTGCTTGCTTAACACACCCTTGAGAAAGTTGAAGCTATTACTAGAAAGAGGGACGCCGGTCACGCTGTCTTCAACGCTTGGTCCTTCAGCGATGACGGCGAGTCGAGCCGGAGTAACAACTTGCGGGATGTAATTTTTGGTCATTTACGGAGTTGTTTGTAGGCTTCGCTGATGTTGAAAATCTGTTGGTTGTAGTGCACTGGGTCCATCTCGCTTACAAACGGTTGCCAGCTACCGAGCATAGCCGCCCGAGTCATGCTACCGACGCCTGAGAATCCGTCGCCGACCACACTCCCCGGTAGAGCAACAGCTCGCAGCAAGTGCTGCCAGAGTGCGAGTGGCTTAATAAAAGGATGGTTTGGAAGCGCGGCTTTGTCCTCTTGTGTGTTTCCACCCATCCACCAATTAGTCCCTTGTGCCGACACCAACCTCGCATCACCTTTGCGGAAAATAATCGCGTGCTCGACAGACTTAGTAAAGTTATACTCCGCCCGCTGGTTCATGCAGCTGGTTGTCTTGATCCAGTGGAAAGGCCACCTTTGCACCTTAAAACCAATCTTAAAACCAAGATCAACGAGGTAGTTGAAGTGTTCCACGTCACAAAACCAAATGCAAAAACCTTTCTCCTTCATCGCATCGTAGCAGCACTTGAGCCAGACCTCAAAGTCTTTTTTATTCTGCTCCTTGTCGTGGGTGTGGGCAATCCGGTCAATATCCTTTTGCCCTTTGCCACCACTCTGTGCGAGCATCGCCATGTCGATACCAAAAGGTGGGTCGCTGATGAAATGGTCCAAGAATCCATTCCCCATCTTAGTCTGCAATTCTTCCCACTTCATATTGTGGATGAACTTGCTTACAATGTCT
>DAIRSW010000062.1:9264-15423 GCA_036804205.1 Verrucomicrobiia bacterium
GATTGCAGAGCTGGTTGCGCTTGAAGCGCAAGTCGAAATTCTTGAGGTTGTGCTCCCTTGCACCAAATATCTCGATGTATTGGTCGTCATCCAAATAGGCCGTGCCCACTTCTTGGGCTTCCATTTCCTGCTGCTTGACTGGTTCAGCGATCGAACCAGTGCTTCCAGAGGGGTTGGTAGGTGCTGGACCAAATTCGGAGAGGTCGATACCGATGTCTCCGCCAGCGGAAAATTTGGCTGGGTCGAAGGTGGTGATGAAGCCAGCGGAGGTGGTGGGTGCTGTGGTTTCCATGTTGCCGACGGTTGGCATCATGGAAGCGCGCTGTTTGACAGCTTCGGAGAGGGCGATTGAGGCTTTGTCGAGTTCGACTTTGGTAAGGTGCTGGAGTGCTTCGCTCATGTTGGAAAGCTTCCAGAGTGGGGAGTCGGAGTCGGATAGGTGGTCAGCGAGCTTGAGGCAGTAGTTGACGTTAGCTGCGGAGATGTTGAGAAGTCGACCGGTTTGACGTTGCCCCCAAACGGAGGCATCGGGGATTTGTCCGAGGGTGAAGGCGCGTATCTTGAGGAGATGGACTTTTTTAACGGCGAGGACTTGTTCTTGCCAGGAAAAGTTTTGTCGTTGGATGTTTTCGACGAGTTCGAGTTCGGAGAGTTCGTCGATGGTGTCGGTGGGGCGAAGTGTGAAGTGGACACCGAAGGAGAGGTTGCCGGTTTGCAGGAGGTCGATCATGGAAGCGTGGGCAGACATGGGTGGGAAGTCGGTGACGCGTGCCAGCATGAGTTCGATGGCGGCGCAGCGGCGACCACCGGCGATGAGTTCGTTAGAGTGGTTGATGCAAAGTGGGTGGATGAGACCCTTTTCGTAGATTGACTGAGAGAAGTCTTCGAGGTCGCCGTAGTCGCGGCGAACACGGTCAGAGCGGATAATGGTGGAGAAGTGGATTGGTGGGGTGTTCATTGGTTGTGGTGGGTGCATAGTTGTTGCACCCAAAAAGCCCTTGGCGCCGAAGTGGAACCAAGGGCTGAGGATCTAAGCTAGTGGCTTAGAAGGAATTGCTGTCGGCGTAGGCGGAGTTGATGGCAACTGCGTCGACGTCTTCAATGCGAGGGACGAAGGTTTGGAACTCGGTCTGTGGGTCGTAGACCTGTCCGCTATTCTCGTCCACGCGTTCTTTAGAAACGCGGGTCTTAGCGAAGAAGGTTTGACCGCGGTAGAGTTGGAAGGTCGAGTCCCATTGACGGCTTGGGCCGACAAGAGCTTCGACAAACTTTGCGATGTCCTTCTTGATGTTCTTGATGCAACCTTCGAGTCCTTCGGAGTTCTTGTCGATTTGCTTTTGGCTGGGCGACAGGTTGATCATGTGGCGAACAGGGTAACCGGGCTGAAGGGGTTCTCCTGCAGTGGAAATGGCACCGGGGGTGGCGAGTTTACACTGGAAGAGGACGTATTTGCCGGTTTGTGCCGCGTTGTCCTTGATTTCGGCGGAGTCGACAACGAATTCGTACTGACCTGGCGAGAGGTTAGGGAATGCGGTGTTGGTGTCTGCAAGTTCCTCGGTGGTGAGGTTGTTGAGCAGTTCGATTGCGTCTAGCATTTGTTTGTTTTCTATTTTGTTTACTTGGTTTACTCTGATTACTATGTCTGCGAGTGAGTAGGTCTCGGAGAGGGTTGGTTAAGACACAAGGTCTTTGGGAAGACTGAGGAATGGTGCGAGTTCAGCCCAGATGACTGGGCGAGCCTTAGAGGTGACGTCCAGTTCGTCGATCTTGATGGAAAGACTGTTGCCGATCTGGTGCATGGTGCGAGGCTGGAAGCGGATGGAGTATTTGACGCCCATCGGGTGCTTGGTGTCTTTGGGGACGACTGCGGTTTCGGCACGCCAGCAGTCGGTGAAGAGTCCGGCGAGACTACCGCGGAGTTGGCCGGAAATAAGTGGGCGGTAGGCTTGCACAGCACCTGCGTCGTTGACCTCGGTGAGTTCGTGGCAAGTCATGATGAAGGGTTTGCCAGCGGATCGACAAGCCATGACGAATTTGAACATCATGGTTTTGAATGGGTTCCAGTGGGATTGGTTCATGACTTTTTCGCCGGCAATTACGAGGTCTTTCATGCCGTTGCCTTGTTGGGAGTTGGCGAGGATGTGGGACTCGAGGTATTGTGCGAGGAGCGTGAGGCCGTCGACAATGATGGTCTTTGGCTCGGGTGCTTTGATGGCTTCGATGATGGCCTTACAGGAGAAGTCCCACCGCTTTTCGAGTGGACGAGCAACGGTGGTGTTGTCTGGTTTGTCTTCAAACTGCGGGTCGTCGTAGAAGAAGGTGGTGAGCGGCTTACCTGTGCTGGCATGTTGACGGATGGCGCCTGCTAGGTTGTTGTCGCAGTCGAGAATCCATGGGTCGGGGAAACAGGTTGCGAAGACTGTCTTGCCGGACTTGGGTGGGCCGATTAGTAGGAGGGCGAATGACGCCGACATGTTGTAGTTGGCTGCGATTTTCATGGTTGGTAGTTGATTGGTGCGAGTGAACCGGTTAGGTCGTTGTTGTTAGTTTCGACCATCGAAAGGGCGAGCTGAACGGAGTTGACTTCGGTAACCCAGTCATAGC
The DNA here is from genome assembly GCA_036804205.1 of Verrucomicrobiia bacterium. Lineage (GTDB taxonomy): Bacteria > Verrucomicrobiota > Verrucomicrobiia > Chthoniobacterales > CALDSX01 > DAIRSW01. The sequence continues at coordinate 11,869 of DAIRSW010000062.1, forward strand.
AGCTTTCGGTGATGCGTTTGCGGGTGAAGAGAACGCTGAATTTGTCTTGAATACTCTTGGCGAGGACGCTTGGATCGTCGTCGCACCAGATAGAAATGCCAGTGCCGTCGACGGCAATGTTGGCTTTAAGGGTGGAAAAAAAGTCTTCGTTGTCGACAAGGAGTTTGATTGCCTTGTCAATGCTGTCGACTTTTTCTTTTGCTTTTTGTATTACTTCTAGTAGGTTCATTTGCTTGGTTGGTTAGGTGAGATGGTCGAACAGACCGCCGAAGTCAATTTGCTTGGCAGTCTTTCCCTTGGCGCTGTCTTCGAGTGGAGACCAGCTGTGGTCTTCGTAGAGACCAGACTGAATCATCATTGGTCGCTGGGTTGGTGGCAGCGAGCAGACATCGAAGTATTCACAGGTGCCGTATTTGCCGATGCACTGTCCGGTGCGAATCGGAAAGGCTTGCTCTTCTTCACCTGGGAAGGAGTCTTGGTTGCAGATGTAGCCAAGCCATTCTTGCACCGACAGCAGGAAGGTGTTGTGCCATTCGTGGACGAGTTCGTCGGAGATGTGGATTGTGTGGCGATCCATGTCGTAGTTGATGCGACCGTCTTTGAGCGGCGGGCGACAGATGATACCGTTGATGATAACGCCGTCGACTGGTTCACCGATCAGTTGCTCGACCGCCCATTTGTAGCCACGGAATTGGAGTGCGGTGTAGAACTCGTTGAAAAAGTTTGGGCCGCCCATGCTAGAGGTTTTGTGGTCTAGCAAGAATGTTCGTGCTTGATAGCGACAAATGCGGTCGATCTTACCAGTGAAGATGACTTTGACTGTTTCGATATGTCGCTCGTGGGGCTGGCCGTCGTTGACATCTGGGTCGCAAATTAGTAGGGTCTTGTGCACGTCAATGTCGCCAACGTGGAGTGCGAAGGGAAGCTCGACTGCCAGCTCACCATCGGGGAGGTGTATCGGTTGGAGTGGATCGAATTTGTAGACCTCGTTGTATTTGTCGATGGTCTTGACAGCGTAGTCGAGGCTGCGAAAATCGTCCTCGAAGTCTGCGTCGTCGTAGTATTCAATGAGTGCTTCGACCATTGCCGCGCGGACCTCGTTGTCGACGAGTGTTTTCTGCGTGAGGTCACGAACTTCGAGAGCTTTGTGAATTGCACCGCCGAAGAAGAGTGCTGCTCGGTTTTTGCGGAGCTGTCGGCGTTGGAGAAACTTGTAGCAAGCCCGGCGTGGGCAAGCACTTATTTCGGAGAGCGTGGAGTTGTCGATTAAGAGAAGATTGCCTTTGAGGTGGATGGGGTTCACGGCTTTGTTTGGTTGGTTGACTTGTTTTCAGAATGGGACTTCTTCTTCCGGCTCGGTGACTCGTTTGATCTTCTTGAGAAAGTCAACAATGCCCTCAACATGCACAGGCAGTTCAAGAATCAACTCGCCGTAGTTTGTTTTCCAATTACCCGCTTCGCTGGTGAAGCAGTGCAAGACTGGGTAGAAAAGCCAAACACCGGGTGCTTTTTCTAGCAACAAGAACGTCGGCACGTGCAGCAGGAGAGCTTCATTGCAAATGTCGAAGATGCCGCGACCGACGTGCATTTCTGTCTCGTTGATGAGACTGTTGCAAGTGGGTGAAGTGATAACGCAAATTGCAAAGTCCACACCGGGACGTTCTTCTGATACTTTCAATCGTCGCAGCCATTCACGGTTTTTCTTACTATCCGGCTCGGCAACACGAACGTGGCCAAGGGTGTTGAGGTAGTCCAGCATTTCGTTTGCATTCTCAGTGGCTTTGCTGGGTGCGAAAAAGAAGTTTTTCATTTTGGTTGGTTGCTTTGTTTTGCTTTGTTTTGCTATGCTTTTCCGAGGTTGAGATACTTATTTGCAAGACTTTCACCGCTCGCTTTTGGTGGTGTTTTTCGACTCTCCTTGGCTTCTTGCTTTTTGGTAGTCAGATGCCGCTTCAGCGTCATCGGACTGCTAGACACCTCCCGCAAGGTCATCACCCTGTCCCGGAGTTCTTCTGGAGATAGGTTGTTGTAGTCTTGCGACAAGAGGTTCAACAAAGGTGCATCTTCGAGCGATGAGTCGCACAAAGGCGTCGGCGTTTTCTGGTGTGTGGGTGGTGATTCCATGGTATTTGGCTTCTTGTATGAGAGAGTGAAAGAATAGTTGTGTGATTCGGTTCAGCAAACCGTTTACCGGCAGCACGGTCTTAATAAACTCCTTGTCAGCGTAGCTGATATCAGCGGACAGACGAGAAAGGTGGAGATCCTTGTTAAGGTGCTCGTATGGGCAAGGCGGAAGGTGGTGAATGGTGTGGGGCATCTTAGTAGATTGTAAAAGTTCCATCTTGATTCTCGACAACACCACCTTCATAGTCGTCCGGTAGGCAACTGTAGATAAACTCCTCGGTCACTCCAGTTATTCTTGCATCCGAAAGTATGCCATACGCCGTAAGCACTGCAATGGCTTGAATCACCGCCTTGTCCGGGCCGACAATTTCCGACTGGTCGGCAAGCGTAGCCACGCCAGACAGCAGCAATCCCGGCTTGACTTGCTTTGTTTTCCTACCTTTTCTCAGTGCTTCTTTTGGGCCGATGACCACTTGACCATCCCGTTGTGACACTGCGTAGTCCCCATTCCAAGATTGCACTAGTAGATACAGAGCTTGGTGCGTTTGTCGATGGACGCTGACCGCCCTTACCGCGTCACGGAAGCGGCAAGCAAAGGTATCCACCGCAAACGGAGCCGGGTCGACCGCGATCGGTTGCGGCCAGTTCTCTGACACTAAGTGCATGATATGCCTGTATCGGTCAATGGCTTCTGTCCGAAACCTTGCTGGTAGATTTTTTTCGCTGGTCGGGTTCATGATTTGAACTGGTCGGTTGGGAGAGTTAGTCTGGGAAGTCGACTGGGTCGAGGGGTTCGCGCTCGTCGTCGGCGTTGTCGTAGTCTGTGTCTTCTGGTTCACCGTAGCATTGAGGGCAATCGGTGTCGGGGTTGGGCCAGTTGCGGGAGCCGCACATGGAGCAGGGGTGTTTTCTCATTGGTTTGGTTGGTTGGTAAATGGTGCCGCTTACGGCGACAAGTCGTGTGGCAAATTCGATTTCTGTAATTCAGTCTTATGTCGGTGCTGCCCACTTTCGGCAGACGTGATATTAAACTCACCCTAGGGACTCGTGACTGCTTGGCAGTCGTGCTTTCCCGAACCACATTCCAACCCCCGGCCAGGTCGCTCACACTGTGCTGCCACTTGCAAGTGTTTAGGAGATAACAGCAGATGATGTCAGGTGCCCTCACTGCGGAGGCTGGAATGTGGTGAAAAACTTTTGCTTTTCACCACCAAAACCCGGTGAGACAAAAGCCTCACCGGGTCAGGTTGCACTGAACACAAGCATGAAGGAACACTCATCCCTTCACCTAGAAAGGGTGAGAGCCCGAAGACTCTCACCCTGGAGGAATACAATATCAGCAGAGTTAGCTGCCGAAGGTGTATTTGTTTTTAAGCGCAGCCTCACGCTCGCGCTTCTCGCGGAGTTCGTTGTCAGCGATTGCGGTGGCGA
>DAIRSW010000063.1:142-15422 GCA_036804205.1 Verrucomicrobiia bacterium
GTTGGGGTTGTTGGGGTTGTTGGGGTTGTTGGGGTTGTTGGGGTTGTTGGGGTTGTTGGGGTTGCTGTGGTTGCTGCTGGGGTTGGTCGCCCCAATCCAACACGATGGTGCGTTCTGATCCCATTTGGTCTGCCGGCATCTGCGGAGCTGCTTCCGGCGCACCGTGCGGAGCTGCTTCTGCGGAGGCGGGAGGTGTGGCCGCGATGACTTGGGCAGATTTTTCCAATACCTCTTTCGCGGTCAAGCTTTCCCACTGGCCTTTGGCATTGGCGCGCATAGGAATTTCAACTGGGACGGGGGCGCGGTCGGTCTGAGCGAGTTCTACGGTGATGCTGGCCTGGAAAGGATACTCGAAACTCTCGGAATTGACCGTGGAAAAGCTGAACGAAACCACTCGGTCTGGTCCGGATTCTTTTTCCAGGGCATCGCGCAAGCGGTAAGCTTCCCGAGCGAACTGATCCTGTACGTCGGTCAGGCTTACGCTGGTCTCGCTACTTTTTGCGGTGGAAGCACGCTCAAGCCGTTGCTCTAACTGTGTGACACGCTGGTCTTTAGCCCTGAGCTCAGCTTCCAGGATGGAAAGACGCTCCTGAAGTCCTGGGTCCACAGGATCACAGGCAACTAGGAACGCGGTGATTCCAACCGCTGCAAAATAAGGATTGAGGCGCATAGATTTAGAGAATGTTCACATAATCGAGAAAGAACAAGAAATTCGTGCGGTCAAAGCAAGAAAACAATTGAATCCATCGTGTGCATTTTGGCTTTTCTTCTTTATAATCCATGGCCATGTGTCGGAGCCATTTCGAATCTCTCTTTTTTCAAAGATCACGCAGTGCCGGGTCTGGTTTTTTATGTGCGATTGTCGCAAGCCTTCTCCAATTTCAGGGAGCCTCGGTGTTGGCTGGTACGTTGGTTTTGCAAGGAGGCGCTCGCTTGGAGGGCTCGATTGTCCAGGAGCGTCAGGATCGGGTCTTTTTTGATCTCGGTTACACCCTGCTTGATGTGCCACGCGACCAGATCGTCGAGGTGATTGACGAGACGGAAGGTGAGCCGACCGGAAGTGCGACGATGCGAGGGATTTACTCGGAGGAGTTTGATCGTCCGGTTTTGAGCGTTCAAGATAACGTGGAACGCTGCGGTTCAGCGGTCATTCAAGTGCGCTCAGCTACCAGCCTGGGCTCAGGATTTCTTGTGAATGGTATGGGGATGATTGTGACCAATAATCACGTGGTCTCGGGCGAGCAGGAGCTGATTGTGACCGTTTACTCTCCAGAAACCGCCGGAGGCGGCTGGGAGCGTAGGGAGTATACGAATGTGCGAATTTTGGCATCGAGCCCGTTGTTTGATTTGGCGCTGCTGCAAATTGAAGGCGAGGATGTGTCGGAGCTTCCTTTTTTGCCAATTGGTGACTCCGAGACGCTCGGCCAGGGCCAAACGGTTTTTGCGATTGGTAGCCCGCTGGGGCTTGAGCGCACCGTATCGCAGGGGATTGTGAGTCTGCGGAACCGGGAAATTGATGGTCGACTTTATATACAGTCCACTGCCCAAATTAATCCTGGCAATTCTGGCGGGCCTCTTTTGAACCTCAAAGGCGAAGTGGTCGGAGTGATCAATATGAAAGCAGCGCTGCCGGGGGTCGAAGGGTTGGGTTTTGCGATACCGGCCACGATTTTGAGGTTTTTTCTGAATAACCGAGAAGCGTATGCTTTTGACCCGCGAAATCCCAATTCTGGGTTTCGTTATTTTCCCCCGCCTGGCCTAAGCCGGCCGCCGGAATCTTCCTTGCCAGACTCTTCCTTGCCAGACTCTTCCTTGACCGAGGAGCCGGTTGAAGTCATTGATTCACCTTCTGAACCTACCGAGGAGTAGTTCCCTCCTTCTATATTTATGCAAACACACATTCGTATTCCCGTTGCGGCCTTATGCGGCTTCCTTTTGACAACAGCGGCTTTAGCCGAGCCGCCGCTGTCTAGTTTTATTCAGGAAGATGCTATGGTTTGTCTAGTTTTTGAGGACCTTCCCGGAACTGTCGAACGTTGGAATCGCTCACCGCTCGGGCGACTCGCGGTGCGGGACGAGTTGCGAGCGTTTTTTGCTCCCAGTCTGCGGGCAAACGAGGGCAAGTTTCCTTGGGAAGCGCATTTCGAAGAGTTTTATGGAATGAGCCCCCAGGAGGTTATAGCCTTGTTTCAGGGGCCGGCGGTTGTATCGCTCCGGGCACCGACTCCAGAGGACGATGTGGAGGATTTTTTTGAAGGGCCTCCCATTTTGCTGGTCGGCCAGGTGGCCGGTGATAAGGAAGAATTTCTTGCCTATATGAGCCGCGATCTCCAGCGCTTGCAGATTGATCTGGAAACGGAAGTTGAAGAGCGACTGGAAGAACACTTCGGAGTGAGCGTCCGGGTGCGTTACATGCTGGAGGAAGGGGAGTGGGACGAAATGGAAAGTTGGGCTCTCGTGGAGGACGTGGTGGTGTTTGGTTTCGAAAAAGACACGGTCTTGAGCACGATCAGCTCGCTCATTAATCGCCCGGCCGAAGCAAGCTTGCCCGGCGGATTGACCTGGCACCGTTCTAAGAGCAGAGCGGATTCCGATGTGACCCTAATTCTTGACCTCGCCCAAGTGTTTAAGGTCTGGAGCACGCCGATGAAGGATCAGATGGGGGAGGCCATGGAAGGGAATCCCTTGGGCTTGCAACCGGATGCGCTCATGCAAGCGCTAAGCCTTGAGGGCCTGCTTTCTTTCTCTATGTCTTTGGCTTTCGAGCCGGAGGAAGTGGTTGTCGAAGCTGGCGTCCAGCGAACCGGTCCGGTCGGGATCACCCGACTACTTGCTTACGTTGATGGGCCTCTGGCTACTCCCAGTTTTTTTGCGGATGACCTGATGCGCTTTGGTGTGGCACGTTTCGACCTTCAGAAGATGGTTGATACAGCCATTGAGCTGACTCGTGCGGCAAGCCCCGCTTTGGGGACGATGCTGGAGGGCCAACTGGATACCATGGATGGGATGATCGGGATGGATTTGCGAGGGGACCTGCTGTCCGGCATCGGAGCTGACTTCCTTTTTGCCGAACAGTTGCGGCCCAGTCGTGCTGCACCTGGCGAAGCCCCTGCACTCGATCGCGCCTTTAGTGCACTTGAAACAGACCTCTTTTACGCCCTTAGCCTTTCCAATCGGCAAGGCGTAGAAACCGCTTTGAACGGTGTGCGAAATTTCATGGGACAAGGCTTAGCAGTTTTTCAGGAAAGCGAGTTCTTGGGCAACACCATCTTCACCTCGCCAATTGATGCGGAGAGCGGAATTGATTTCAGCTATACTTTGGCTGGGAATTATCTTTTCTTTGAGATTGGCTCAAAAGCTCTACTGCACAAAGTCCTTGCTCAAATGCAAAACTCCGGGCCAACCATATGGGAGGAGCCCCTGATTAAAGCAGCTCTGGAAGAGGGCCGGCTTACGTCACCGCCTCCCGCGAGCATGGAATACATGCATCTCTCACCCTACCTGGGGGCTTTTCTCCAATTTATGGGCACACTTTTCGATGATGAAGGTGGCGAAGATGAAACGGTTGATATGAACGCCTTACCTCCACTATCTTTTTGGGAAGAGTTTTTCACGCATTCGATCAGCTTAAGCTGGTGCACGGATGACGGCTTTTTTGGTCGTAGTCGCATACTCAAGCACCAAGAGGAATCCTTTTGATCCCGGGCATGTTTTTCACCACTCCTCGCTCCTGGACCCTGCTGCTGGTTGGGTTGAGTCTTTATCCCGGCATCCTCTTCGGTGAAGAGGATCTTGTCCCAAGTTTTACTGGACCAGAGATCGCCAAGCTCAACTGGAACACCGGCAGCCTGCGAGCCGCAGATCTCAACGGAGATGGTCTTTTGGATCTCGCTTTGTTGAACGCGAGCGATGCCCGAATCGACCTGCTCTACCAGCTGGCCCCCGGTCAATCCCCGGGTAGCACAAGCCGGCCCGTGACGCCTGACCGCTGGCAACCGGTTCTTGAGGATTCGCGTTTTGAGCGGATTTCTGTAGTGACCGGTCGACCGATGCACGATCTAGTGGTCGGCCAATTTCTTGGCGGCAACCGACCGGCCCTGGCTTTCACCAGTGATCGAGGACGTCTTCTCATTTACCGACAAGATAGCGACCAGACTTGGGCCGAGGCCGAAGATTTGGATGTGGGCACGACTCTTGAATATTCTTCCACTTTGCAAACCGCAGATATTTCCGGAAATGGAAAGGATGATATAGCGCTCTTAACTTCCGGAAAGTTAGTAATCCTTCTGCAAAGTGAAGAAAGCGGCACGTGGCGAAGGCGCTTGGAATACACTTTGCCCGCCGGCGAATTTTATGGCCTGGAGATTGCCGATGCAGACGGAGACGGGAGGTTGGATATACTATACTTGAATTCCTCAGAGACGGATCGTGTATACCTGCGACGCCAACAGCCGCAAGGGACCTTTTCGGCGGAGGAAAGAGTGCGCATTAGCGGCTCGGCCCGAGGCTTGATCCACCCGCTGCGACCTGGTGTTGGGGAATCAGCGAGCCCGGAGTTTGTTTACCTCTCGGAACGAACCAACAGTGTCGAAATTGTCAAATTAAGCATCCCGAGCACCGCAAGCACTGCGAGGGAGGTCAAGTCGGTTCGTTTTTCGGCTGAATCCGCCAACCCACGACCGGTTGGCCATGCACGCGTAGACTTGAACGGAAGTGGCTATCAAGACATGCTTCTGGCCGATGCGGAGAACGCACAAGTTTGGTTCTTCGCGGGGCGAGCCGAGGGTGGGTATGATGAGCCGGTAAGCTTTCCCAGCTCCACCGGCATTGCTGATCTTCAGACCGCCGATGTGACTGGAGGTGGTCGCCCGGAGGTTCTCACTTTAAGCCAGCGCGAGCGAACTTTAGGCTACAGTGTTTGGCTCACTGGTGGGAGGCTTGGCCTGCCCCAACCACTGCCAGTGAAAGGGTTGCCTTTGGCGATGGCGGTGCTTGAGGAGGGTGCGAGGGCCAGACTAGCAGTTTTGGTGGAGGAAGATAATAAGCGCAAGCTGCTGGTCATCCGGCGTGCTGCGGAGGATTTAGACTTTCAGGTTGCACTTGAAAAGGAGTTTCCAGAGATCACCAGCCGGCCACGGGCACTCCGCGTTGTAGACTTTAACCAGAATGGGCGTCAGGATCTTTTCGTGTTCTCTAATGAAGAACCCATGCGCGTTTTGCTGCAGGAAGAGTCCGGTTCGTTCCAAATATTTGAGGACCCTCAAGGATTGCCGGCGGCTTTGATTGATCGACTCGAACCCACCGGACTGGCCTTAATCGATATGGATGGCGACGGGAAAGAGGAAGTGGTTTTGGTGCGACGACGCCTTTTGCGTGCCCTGCGTTTGGATAGCCGTGGTCGGGTTGAAGTGGTACAACAATACACCGCCGACGCCGAGCAGTCGAATTTGGTTGGACTGCTGGCGAAACCGCAGGAGCAAGCCGCAACCCCTCCTTCTCTTTTGCTTTTCGATGAAGGCCGCCGGGTTCTCAGTCGTATAAGTCCGGATGCCTTGGGGGTGTATCGAGAAATGCAAACCCAAGATCTCGACGTCCGAGGAATCGGCGGTGTCTATTCGGAAAACGATGACGAGGACTTAACGATCATCTTGCCCTCCGCCAATGATTTCTTAGAATTGATGCCCAACCAACGGGCTCAGACGTTTGAGCAAGTCAGTCGCTATGAAACAGATCTGGAGAGCGTTACCCATCAGCGTTTGGCGGTCGGCGCGCTATTGGGTTCCGAGCATGGTGCCCAGGTCGTAGCGATCGATACGCGGCGCACTCGGGTGATGGAGATTCTTCAACCGCCAGGAGTCGGTGCCGCGTCCCCGTGGACCAGTCTTATGCATTTCCGAATTTTCGAGCAAGACCCCCATTATCGTGGCCGGAGTGGCGCCAACGATGAACCACATGCGGTTTTGTTGGCCGATCTCAGCGGTACGGGACGACTAGATGTTGTCTTGCTGGTGCACGACCGACTGCTTGTTTACCGGCACCAACCCCCAGCCGGCAGCCAAACCCAGTAAGCTAGTGTCGAGCGCGGATCCCAGCGCTCCCGCGTGGCGAGCCTCATTATTGTCCGCCTTTAAAGAGGCCGATTACGTTGTTGACTTCGTTCTCGAGATTCTGCGGGAAGTTGGTGAAGCCGTGCTGGAAAATGACCACGAACGAAATGGCCGAGGCGATGAAAACAACTACGTAAATGATTTTGCGAATCAGCGACATCATGATGGCTAGATTATGATGGAAGCCTGGCTGTCGTCAAACAACTTTTGCGCTTGAGCACTCACATTTTAGCTGCCCCGAAGTTGGCAATCTTAGACCTCTCAAGCGGGTCAAGGCTTTCTTTCCGGGTCGGTATAAACATAAGGCCGAATGCCTTCCAACACCGCTTCTCCAATACCCCGAACACGGAGTAGATCCTCCACGGATTCGTAAGGCCGCTCCAGGACAATTTCCTCAGCCAGGACCGGTCCAACTCCAGGAAGGCGGTTTAATTCATCTTCACTGGCTTTATTGATGTCTAGCAGCGGCGGAGGGGGTTCATCAAAAAGTTCCGTCAATTCACGGCGCTCCTCACGTCCTTTGGCCCGCATTTCGAGGAGCTGTTCCGGGTTGCACTCTGCCCAAATGCCCTGACGATATATTGCGGCAACCAGCTCTAAGTCATCCAGATATTCGCTATAGTCCGCTGCGCTGGTTCCATCTGGCATGGCGCGGCTCACACCATGCGCTCGGGCGAAGCCGTGAATTGTCAAAAGTTCCGCTAAGTCACGGCCATCCTGAAGCGTGATCATCGCGTATATTCGTGGCTTCCTTGAACGGCCCAAAGCGCTTGCAAACGCGGTGTGCACCGTGAACTCTTTTTCGAGCAGATCCTCCACAAAACTGGTGGCTTCATGACCGTATTGGACCACTAGCATGGGATCGGTTACACCAAAATACCGCGCTTGCTCCAGCAACCGGCGTCGGTCGGATATACTGCTTGAGGTTGATTCGGGACAGTCCACAAAATACAATCGCACCACGTGCTGCTGAATCTCCCCATCAACCGGGAACTCCACAAGAAAACTATCGCCATCATTAAAGTCCGTAGGAATCAGACGCGCGTTAGGAAAACTCTCTAAGTCTCGTGTTTGGGCATGCAGATTCTGCAGCCACACAAAAGTCAAAAGGATCAGGGGCAGAACAGGTCTAAGCATCAGAGTATCAGCGGAATATGCCTTCAGCGACCTGGGAAAGCAAGCTCAGGAGTGCCTCCGAAGAGGTCGGCGAACTCGCGTGTTAGTGAGAAAAAACCGGTCATCACCACGCAGATTTTTAAGGTGCTCTGGCCTAAGACGTGCTTAAACTAAGCATCGTGCACCAATCTGCCAAGCCCCAGTCCGATCCAAAGGCGTTTCCGGTTTCTGAGACCTTGTTATCCGAAACCGGTCCGACCCGTGCGCTTGATACAGAATTGACACCTTTGGTTTGGTCCGAAAAGCTCAGCACCAAGAGTGCCGCCCTGCTGTTAATAATCCTTCTCGGGTTCACGGCGGCCCTTTGGATTCTGATGCAAACCTACGGACGAGACTTGGTTCGCGAAGAGTCCGCTCGCACAATTGAAATGAGGGGGCGAGAAGCCGTGGCGACACTGAACGCTCGTATCGCGGAAATTGCAGCTTTGACTCGCTCCATGGCCGAAGTTGCTGCTCAACTTCCATTGCAGGAACAGGTCTTTCGGCAAATTTTTCCTGCAATGCTAGATTTTCAAGGAGATCTGAATGTGGCCGGCGGAGGGGTGTGGCCGGAACCGTTCGCTTTTCAATCAGATCGTGACCGACGAAGCTTTTTCTGGGCTAGAACGGAGGCAACCTCGACCGACTTTGATTTTTTCGACGACTACAAAGAGCCTCCGCCAGCACGGGGCTATCATAACGAAGAGTGGTATGTGGTGGTTGAGCACAAACCTCCTGGCTCAGTTTTTTGGAGTCGATCCTACACCGACCCGTACAGTCTCGAGCCAATGGTCACTTGCACCGGAAATGTGCACCGCGAGGGGTCGGGTTTTTTTGGCACGGTAACCGTGGATCTTAAACTTGCTGAGCTGGAGGAAACTATTCAAACCTGGTTATCGGGCAGCGCCGGCTACGCATTCATTGTTGATCGTAACAATCGCTTCCTGGCGTTCCCAGAGCGCGACCGGGTGACCGAAGCCGCAGGCACGCCGGATGAAGCATTTCTTCACAGTGGAGATTTTGTGGAGATCGAACCACTCTTTGAGCCGATCCATCAAGCGCTCCTGGGCCTCGACCAAGAGATCTTGGAGATTGCGAGGGTCGACCCGGAGTTTGATTCTCAGGTGGTGGATATCCTTGAACAGGCTAGCGACCAAATCACCAAGCCAGAAGCCCGGATGATTTCAGCGCTCCTTGTTGATCCTTTAGCTACTCAGCAATCCCAGAGCACATTGCACGCAACCATCCCGTTGGAAAGGGACTACGCACTGGGTGAGCCGGCCAATCTTTATCTGTTCTCGGTGCCAGCAGCTCATTGGAAAGTGGGCTTTGTGATCCCGACCCGCGAGGAAGCCTCGGTTGCGGATCAGATTGCCCAAACTCTAGGCCTGCTTTGCATTGTACTGGCGGGCGGATTTTTTGTTGCGGTGTTTGTGAGTGCACACCAGTCGGTTGTTCATCCGCTTGAGGTGCTTGCTGGAGCGGTTGAGAAAGTGGGGCGTGGCCATTTGCAAACGCGGGTGAGCATGAACCAAAAGAACGAGATCGGTCAGCTAGCGCGGGGCTTCAATTTGATGGTCGACCGAGTGCGGAATAGCAGTGTTGAATTAAGTTCTGCTCTCAAAAGACTTGATAGTGCCTTAGACTCTCGGGAGGCCCAAACTAATCAGATTCTCGCCACGGTTAATGAGGGATTATGCCTTCTTGATGCCGAATGTCGGATCCAGCCACAATATTCGCTCGCCTTAGAAAAAATCCTCGAGCAAGATCAGCTCGCTGGGCGGAGCATTCTGGACTTGCTCAAACCCATGCTTCCCGGCCGTATCTTGGCCAGTGCTAAAGACTACATCGATATTTTATTTGCCGATGAAGTCAGCCATAAGCTGATTCGCAGTATCAACCCGGTCACTGAAATTGAAGCCGCTATTGAGCAAGAAGGCGGTGGATTTCGCACCAAGAACCTATCGCTTAACTTCGAACGAGTGCGAGAGAACGGGCAGGTCGCATCTGTCCTGCTCTCCATACAAGACGTCACTCATAATATCGGATTAGCCAAAAGACTTGCTGCTGCCGAGCAGAGCACGCGAGCTCAGGTTGAGCTGGTTATGAACTTGATGCATGTGGATCCCGCCGCTCTGCGGGACTTTCTCATTGGCGTGAACGAAGAACTGAAACTCATCGAACTTCTGCTTCGCAAACCCGACCAATCGCCGACCGAGGATCGGCAAGCTCAGTATAAGGAAATTGTGCATGACGTGTTCCGACGTGTGCATTCTATTAAAGGTAACGCAGCGCTGCTTCGGCTCGAGCTTTTTGAGAAGGCCGCTCACGCCGTAGAAGATCGCCTTTCTAAACTGCGTAACCAAAACCTGCTGACCGGAGAAGACTTTCTCCCAGCCGTTTTGGAGATTAGCAATCTACAACGGGTCTTTGACGATACCTCGACTCTCATTTCGCGGTTCAAAGTTGCTGCCGATGTGAAGCAGGAGTATCAGGCCTCCCGCGTTTCGTTTGGCCCCGCTTTAGTGGAGTCATTATCTCGTTTTGCTAACTTGGAGGCCATTCGCGAGCGTAAAGAAATCATGTTTCTACACCAGGGTTTGGAGGAGCTGGCGTTGCCGTTTCGTTGGCAGAAGCCAGTTCGTGATGCACTAATCCAACTCGTCCGGAACGCTGTGGTGCATGGAATTGAGACTCCTCGAGAGCGACGGATGCTAGGCAAAGACGATACCGGTCGACTCATTCTCTATGCTCTCCAACAAGGCGAGTTTCAATATCTGATTCTACGTGATGATGGCCGGGGTTTGGACCTCGCTAAGATACAACAAGCCGCCAAGTCTCTAGGGCTGGAGACGACCGGTGACTCAGGAGATTTCTCGCTGATCTTTCAACCTGGTTTTACCACAAGGTCGGAAGCCTCAAGCCAGAGTGGCCGCGGTGTTGGTTTGGATTTGGTGCGACAAAGCATCATTGCCATGGGCGGCACCATTAGCGTGCAACGAGAAGACGAGTTCACGGATTTCTTTATTGCTATCCCCTTGGAGAGCAGCTCGGAATAGTTTCTTATGCAGGTGCTTATTGTCGACGATTCCCAGATGGTGCGTAACGCCGTCGCACGCATATTTGGTAACGAGGGTTTCCAGCAAACTTTTCTTGCTAAAGACGGGGAGGAAGCTGTGGAAATTTTTTTGCGCGAGCAAATCGATTTTGTCACGCTCGATATTACTATGCCAGAAATGGACGGATTGCAGTGTGTAAGAAAACTTGTGCAGCTCAAACCGCAGGTTCCTATCCTGGTCATCTCTTCTTTAGAAGACTCTGTTACCGCTGTGGAAATGATCAAGCGCGGAGCCAAAGGCTTTCTCACAAAGCCTTTCACCGACAAAGAACTGGTCGAGGCGATTCATGAAGTTTTAGCTTACGGCAAAGGCACACTATGAGCGAATCGATTCGAGTGGAAGATCTGCAGGTTTTCCTTCATAGCATCACCAGATACTTTGAGAAAATCACCGGTCATATCGCTGAGGCCGGTCTGCCTTTTGCCAAAGGGGACGAAGAATTTTTGCTTGATTACACCGGGATCATTGGTGTTTCCGGTAAATACCGCGGAGCCGTCTGCTTCACGGCTGATCTTGACTTGCTAGTAGCTCTTCTGACCTGCTCCGGAGAGAAAGATTTGCGAGTAACCATGGCTGAAGATGCGGTAGGTGAGGTTGCCAATGTCATTGCTGGCAACGCACGAAGCCATTTTGGACCGCAATTTCTCATTTCAGTCCCAGTGGTTGTTAAAGGCAAACCGAAAAGCGTCAATATCACCAGTCGAAATAACAATTTTGTGATCCCTATCCTGTGGCGAAAGCACCGTGCCTACCTCCTGGTTGGGTTTGAGTGACGATGCAAATGTCATCGACTGTTCGGCTTGTGAATAACTTGGGAAGAACTTTTGGAAAACTCAGCGCCTTGAACTGCAGGTCACCCTTCAATTCCGCCAATAGAGCCGGTCCTTGAGGGTTCAGACCCGGGTTCAACTTATTCGCAAGCAGATATAAGCCGCATAAAATCTGGCTGTGATGCTTTTATTTCCGGATGTGGTAATCACAAACCAGCTGTCTAGTGAAGCCTGAAAAACCAAGTAACCATCTTATTATAAGCGTGTTACAGCACATCTGACTGGCCAGAATGGCAGCCCAACAGCGGCTTCAGGTTCCGGCCGTTTTTTTATGGAGCGGGCTGAGCAGGGAATTGCCCTGAGGAACGCTGGTTCTCGCTGACGACCCGACTGAAAGACACTTTATGAAAACTCCAGGATTCTGAAAAGACCTGTGAATAAGTCACGCTCCCACCGCCAACATCTGCAAAAATGAGCTCGGGATTCCTTTTGTTGGTGCCAGCTTCCAGGCCTACTTCTTCAACAGGCCCCAACATCGTCACAAGCCCCTGCAACTCCCCTCCAACTCCCCTGCAACTCATGTAGGTGGTGCAGTTCGTTCCTCTTCTGCATAATTACTTTGGTTGACATTGGACGCTTTTCCGGCAATACATGGTGGTTCTATGGCAAACATCAAATCAGTAGAAAAGCGGGCTCGCCAGGCCGAGGCACGCACCAACCGCAATAAAATTGTGAAGTCATCCATTCGCACCGAAGCACGTGCTTTCCGAGCCAGTGTAGCAGGTGAGGAAGATAGCCTGAAACCTGCCGACGCATTTTCGAAGCTTGCTAGCCGACTTGATAAGGCTGCCAAACGTGGCGTCATCCACAAGAACGCAGCCAACCGTCGGAAAAGTCGCGCAGCGCGGGCAATCGCCAAAGCCACAAAAGGCTCCTGAGCAGAGCGGCACTCCTTGGGGGCACTCCTTCCTTCGATAGAGTAGTTCCCAATGCATGTGAGTCTGCGATCTCCCCGAATGGGACATTTCCTCCTGGGCTTAGTTACCGCCTTCGCAGGCATCGTTGTAACGGTCACCCAAGCGGAGGTGGGCCTGCCGCATCCATTGGTAGAGGCGGCTCGTGAGCAAATCGGCGTGACCATGACCTACGATCCCGGTTACGCGACGTTGGATTATCCGAATGGTGACATACCTCGCGATCGAGGCGTTTGCACCGATGTTGTAATCCGCGCCTATCGCGACGCCTTTCAGAAAGACCTGCAGGTCGAGTTGCACCGTGATATGAGGAGCAACTTTGCGCGTTACCCAAAAATTTGGGGTCTCCAGCGTCCTGATCGCAATATTGACCATCGACGCGTGCCCAACTTGCAACGGTTTTTCGAAAGGCAGGGAGCGGCTTTGGGTATCCCTGAGAACAACACCAGCTATCAACCCGGTGATTTGGTATCATGCATTGTTCCGCCCAACCTTCCGCACATTATGATCGTTTCGGATCGCACCAATGCCCAGGGTGTGCCGCTGGTTATCCACAACATCGGTTCCGGCACTCGTGAGGAAGATCGGCTTGAAGACTTTGAGATCACCGGACATTATCGCTGGCCGACGTCTGAGCCTTCTCAGTAAAGCCAACGTCGTCTCTTAGTCCCTAGGCGCCCTTCGCATTAACTGCCCGGTCAATTTCTTCCCGGGCTCCGGGGCTGCCAACTATTTTAAACCTTTTTCACTGCGCTCAATATCCTCAGGACTGTGTGCGGCAAGTACGCGCATGAGGTTAGGCAACAACTGTTTTTTGCGACTCACAACTCCGGGCAAATCGTAAAGGTGCTTTTCAATCTGAGGATAACCGAGGTGCTCATGCAACACTTCCTCACCAGCGGTTAGCAGCACGGAATTTTGGCGCGTGATATCCGTGACTAACAAGCAGGTAAAGTCTAAACCCCGCTTCTCAATCAAGTTTTTTAAGGCCTGATAGAGCTCTTCCTTTTTTTCCCAGAACTCGTCCAGGCTTTGCTCTTCGACCTGCGCAACAGAAATGCGCCAGCCGTATTCAGAATAATCTTTGCAATCGGCGACCACTGCCTCGTTAGGTTTGGCCTGAGCCAAAACAGAGCCAGCCGCAAAAAAACCGTCTGCAAACTCTTGCAAATTGCGACCGGACTTTTCTTCAAGCCAAGCAAGAATTTCGCGATCAAGATCGGTGGTGGTTGGAGACTTGAGCAGAAGGGTGTCAGAAATTAACCCCCCTGCCAACAACAGGGCATGGGCTGGCGGCAGCTCCAGACGTGCCTCCCGCCAGGCGCGAGCAACGAGCGTGCAGGTTGAACCGACCGGCTCAATCACAAAACGAATCGGTTCACTAGAAGAAAGGGCGCCCCCAACTCGGTGATGGTCCAGCACCTGCAAGATCTCAGCATCTTCCGCTCCGAGCACCGCTTGGCTCATCTCGTTGTGATCCACTAAAATGAGCTTGTGTTTCCTTGGGTAAGCCAGGTCAGACCTCGACATGACACCATACAAAGCGCCGGTGGCGTCTACGATCGGAAACAAGGCTTGGGAAGTTTGCAAGGTTTTGGCTCGCAACTCGCGCACAGAGGTGCTGGTGCGGAATGATACAAAGTCTTCCTGCACCGCGTCCTCAATCCGTTGCGCACAACGCATGAGCAAGGTGGTGGTGGCGGTGTCGTGTCCGCTAATTAAAATGGCCGTGCCTTGTGCCGCCGCGTCAGCAACAATTTTCGCTTCCGGTCGGTTGCCCCCAGTGATGATCAAGGCCTTTACACCTCGCTCCACCGCCGCTCTTTGTACTTCGTCCCGGTCGCCCGCAACCACCACCAAGCGATCCGCAGGATAGGTTTCAAGACGCTCAATGAAACGAGGTTCACTAAACGCAGCAACCGTTAGAATAAATTGCTCAATGGTATCGACATTCGGTGGAGCGGTCACAAATTCGCCCTCGAGCACCTCACAAAAACTTCGCAGACTGGCCGGAATCAAGCGTGGCCCAAGTTCGTTATCAAATGAGGGCAAAAGAAGATCTAATGCCTTTTGGAGCGACAAAATGCCTCTCAACCGTCCTTCATTGTCTAGCACCGGAAGACTACGCAAGCTCAGTCGTCTGAGGCGATCCAGAGCATGCTGTAAAGTTTCATCCGCTCTCGCGGTAACCACATGGGTTTGACACAAGGTGGCCGCGCAAGGCCGGATATCCAAGAGCAACCGCGGAGCACTCACCCCTGCTTGCTCCAAAACATACGCCGTCCGGGAACTCGCCACGCCGCAGCATGCCGCTTCAACGTCATGCATACCTTGACGCCGTAGCAGCTCTGCATACGCCAAAGCCGCGCAGATTGCGTCAGTATCCGGGTTTCGATGTCCAATCACATAAATGGCCATAAGTAAGGCAAAATTAGCGCAACACCTCGACAGAACAAGCGAAAGGACCAAAAACCCTCGCCTTCCTGGACAGTTGAGCACGTCATGCTGATTGGTGGGGTAATTGATCGCAAAAGCGACGGTAAAAAATTAATACATAATCCCGATAACCAGCCCGCCAACGCGCAGCCTTGTTCTAGTTGGGGAGGGCTTTGGTGAGTTCGCAGGAAAAGCGCCAACGCGCATCCTTGTTCTAGTTGGGGAAGCCTTGGTCGTTTCGCCTGCAAGACGCCAACGGCGCAGCGATATTGTAACCTGGGGCAACGCCCCAGGTCATCCCGCAACCATCGCGATCAGGGCTGAAAGCCCGCCCTATCCTTCCAGAGCGCCAGCGCGCAGCCTTGTTCCAGCCTGAGGGAGGCTGGTCAGTTCGCCTGCAAAGCGCCAACGGCGCGGCCTTATCGTAGCCCTGGAGCAACGCCCCAGGTCGTCCCGCAACCATCCGATCAGGGCTGAAAGCCCGCCCAATCCCTCCAGAGTGCCAACGCGCAGCCTCGGTCCAGCCTGAGGGAGGCTAGGTCAGTTCGCCTGCAAAGCGCCAACGGCGCAGCCTTATTGTAGCCTGGGGCAACGCCCCAGGTCATCCCGCAACCATCCTATGAGGGCTGAAAGCCCGCTTTATCCCCCCAGAGCGCCAACGCGGAGCCTCGGTCCAGCCTGAGGGAGGCTAGGTCAGTTCGCCTGCAAAGCGCCAACGG
>DAIRSW010000064.1:0-11495 GCA_036804205.1 Verrucomicrobiia bacterium
GCAAACGCTTGTTGCCTAAAGGCGTGGAAATTCATTACCGCCGCCACAACCACTAAGAGTTGTAAGAATAGGGGTGGGGAACACCCGATTTACAGGAAATCGGACTTAAAAGTCGCATTTCTCTTGAATAAGGAGTGCTGAGATTGTAGGTATCGATATTGGAAGCGCGTTGTCCAGCAACGCAAACCCTTTATTCATTACCATGACCACACACATAGCTTGTAAAGCACTCTCGTTTCCTGTCCCGCCCGAAGCCACCGCCGTGCTCGACGCTGCTCCATCAGTAAGCGTCGCAACTTCCTCAAAACAACTGGTGGAGTTGGCTGTGCGCGACGCCGTCGACGGCTGGCACGAGGTCGCCTACGACGTGCCTGGCAAAGGCCGGGTCGTCGAAGCACGCGTCTGTCGTGTGAAAAACGGTATCAACGCGAATTATCTCGAGCCTTACATGCGCCGTCGAGATCCTGATTGCATGGTCATCAGTGACACCCGTCCTACCGACAAGCCGAGTTATCGCGAACGCTATGGGGCGGACTTCGAGCCAGTTCGGCAGGAGTCCTTTGAGTGGCTGAAAACCCAAGATCTGGCGGTTTTCCCGTTTCACGCTGGAATTGCGGGTAAAGGCACCGATGCCTTGGTGATTGCGCCTGCGAACGCCGGATTTTTTGCCTTCGGACTCTCTTTGTTACAAGGGATCATTGCCTCCGACAGAATACCGGAAAATTTTGCACCACGGGCTGTGATCTATGTAGTCCCGCCATTTCGGCATACTCATTTTAAGGGGAAGCAGCTGGTAGTGCACAATCGACTGGATTCAGCGCATGAACTTTTCAGCTTTAACCTCTATCCGGGCCCATCCGCTAAGAAAGGGATTTATGGTGTGCTTCTGAATATTGGTGAGGCTGAGCATTGGATTACCATGCACTGTTCGACCGTGCAGGTGATCACGCCTTACGAGAACAAAATTGTCATTTCTCACGAGGGCGCAAGCGGCGGTGGCAAAAGTGAAATGCTTGAGCATGCCCATCGCCAATCGGACGGTTCGCTGCTGCTGGGCCGCAATGTGGTGAATGGCGATGTCAGGCACCTCACCTTGCCACGGATGTGTGAGCTAAACCCGGTCACTGATGATATGGCGCTTTGCCATCCCTCCCTGGAGAAAGGGCATGGAAAACTCAGCTTGGTCGATGCGGAAGACGCATGGTTTGTGCGCATTAATCACATCGAGAATTATGGGGTTGATCCGCATTTGGAGAAGCTGACCATTCACCCGCCGGAGCCGCTACTCTTCCTGAATGTGCAAGGCCAGCCAGGAGCGACCTCTTTAATTTGGGAACACACCGAGGATGAACCCGGTGTGCCCTGCCCCAACCCGCGGGTGATCATTCCCCGCCATATCGTTCCTGATGTGGTCGAAGGACCTGTTGATGTGGACATCCGTAGTATGGGCGTGCGAACGCCACCCTGCACAGCGGATATGCCGACCTACGGCATCATTGGCATGTTCCATCTCCTACCTCCGAGCCTCGCATGGCTTTGGCGTTTGGTTGCTCCTCGTGGGCATGCCAACCCGAGCATTGTTACTACCGAGGGCATGTCTTCGGAGGGCGTGGGATCCTATTGGCCGTTCGCTACGGGCCGCCGGGTGGATCATGCTAACTTGCTTCTCGATCAGATTATACAAACCCCCGAGGTTCGCTACATCCTCACTCCCAACCAAAATATTGGTGCGTGGGAAGTTAGTTTCATGCCGCAGTGGGTTACTCGTGAATATTTGGCACGCCGCGGCAGCGCTCGGTTTGCTAAAAATCAGATGGAGCTTTCACGCTGTCCGCTCCTTGGTTACACTCCACGCTCCATTGATATTGAGGGCAGAACCATCGGCGTGTGGTTCTTTGAGGTCGATCAACAACCCGAAGTGGGCACCGCAGCCTACGACCGCGGCGCAGAAATTCTTGCCGAGTTTTTCCGAAGCGAACTCCAGCAATTTCTGGTGCCCGACCTGCTGCCGAGCGGACGAAAAATCATCGAGTGCTGCTTATCTGGTGGCAGTATCGAAGATTACGAGAGCCTTCTGGATTTAAAGACCCTCGACGGCTAACGTGGTCCGGGCGAAGAAAGCGGCTTTATGGCAGAATCGCATGGTGCTCCGTGCGCCATGACCTATGTCCGGCGGGCGTGGAACAGATCGCACCATCGGCCCTGCCCAGTGGAAAGAAGGATCGAAGCTTAGAATGGCTAAGCTTCGATTAGTTTACTGACAGTGCGCCTGGTGGGTGCGCTGGGTGAAACAGCTCGCTTCAATCTCAGACATCCTGAGCCCTTGGAAACTCGATGAACCAAAAACATCCCGCAGAGGCGCTGAGAGATTCCTGGTTTGGAAGGACTCTCAGCGCCTCTGCGTGAAAATTTTTCGGTCTCCCCAACTCTTCTCGTTAGATGTCAGGAATGCTGAATCTGGGGTCTAGGTTTCCTCCGCCGATACGAATACGAATAGAGGTGCCGACGAGCTATAGAGGTGCCGACGAGCTTAGGTGACTCTTTAGTTAACCCTTTTTGAGCATCGGCAGTCCGGTGCGTTCGCTCTCGGAAACAATGTAACCCGCAGGTAAAGCGTCGAGAGCGTTGTCACGGACATCACCGGCAAAGTAGTATAGAGTGGTTACACCGCCGCTTTTAAGTTCTCTTTCGCGAGCGTGGAGATAGTAGGTTTTGCCTGATTTTTTGCTAACAACTGAGTATGCCATAATTTTAAGATTGAAGAGACCTTTGAAGGCAAAAGGACGGTTGTGCAACTGGTTTTTGTCCCGATCTCGTTTCCTTACCCAACAGCCGTCCTGAATATTTGCTGCAAATCTCGCAGCTTGCACCCAAACAAAATCAAGTTTTCTTGCTAATCATGACAATTTTTGAAAAAATTATCGCTCGCCAAATCCCCGCCGAAGTTCTGTGCGAAAACGAGCACGCCATCGTCATCCGCGATATTTCGCCCCAAGCTCCGGTCCATCTTTTGGCTATCCCAAAGAAGCCGATCGTCCGTGTGGCCGAGGCAAGCGGCGATGATGCTCTGATCTTAGGAGAATGTCTGCTCCTCGCTGCGAAAGCGGCGAAGGATTGCGACCTTGAGCAAGGTGGTTACCGCTTGGTGATTAATAACGGACCGGATGCAGGGGAGACGGTGCCTCATTTGCATGTGCATGTGCTGGGCGGGCGCGGCATGAATTGGCCCCCAGGTTAGGATAATGACTGAAACAGACACGCCATTCCAGCCTCTGAACCACCGTCCTCAATGGGGAATCTACGGCGGCACTTTTGATCCTATTCACACTGGCCATTTGATCTTGGTGCGGGAAGCTGCCCATCAAGCTGGTCTCGAAAAAGTTTTGGTCATTCCAGCGGCCCAAAATCCTTTTAAATCTGATGATCAATCCAGCTCCGCAGAAGTGCGTTTTGCCATGACCGAGCTAGCCTTGGAGGGCGACGATTTATTAGACGCCTGCGATGTGGAAATCCAACGCACCGGACCAAGTTACACCATCGATACGGTGCGAGAGCTTCAAGCCAAGTTTCCGGAGGTTGACTGGTACCTCCTGGTGGGTGGCGACATTCTAGAGCATCTCAACGATTGGCGGGAGGCAGAGGAGCTCCTGAACATGGTGCGCTTGGTGGTTTTGAACCGAGTGGATCAAAGAACCGAAGAGCCCTCGGAGGCAGGGGCTCTCAGTCTTGGCCTGGAAGCGGTCTACGTGGATCGGCGATTGGATATTTCCAGCACCGAAATCCGGGAGCGTGTTCAACAGGGCAAAAGTATTCGTTATTGGGTGCCTGAACGAGTTGAACAATTTATCCATGACCAACGCCTCTATCGCGGCTAGTGTGTTCTTCCAATGTCTGATTTAAGTGCCCAAGAAAAAGCTCTCCACTGTGCTCGTTTTGCCGACGATAAAAAGGCCGAGGATATCGTGATCCTGGATGTCCGAGAGTTGGTGTCTTTCACAGATTTTTTTGTGATTTGCAGTGGACTTTCGGAACCGCAACTCAAAGCGATAACCGGTTCGATCCAGGTTGGTATGAAAAGCGATTTTGCTTGTCGACCATTCGCGGCGGATGGCATCCCCAGCAGTCAATGGCTCGTTTTGGATTATGTGGATGTAGTCGTGCATATTTTTCTCAAGGAGCGAAGAATGTTTTACGGTTTAGAAGACGTTTGGAGTGATGCCCCGCATGTGGCCTGGGCGCCGGAGCAGCCGAGTAAGGAGAACGTTTTGTGATTGCTGAGCATCCGGTGCAATGTCCTGCTTGCTTTGAGTGGATCGAGGTTACTATCGATCTGTCTGAGGGCAGTCATGAGCGAATCGAAGACTGTCAGGTCTGCTGTCGGCCTATGGAACTTCAAGTGCGATGTGAAGGGGGCGAGGTCCTCTCCGTGGAGGCGGTAGCGGCCTAGTTGTTCATGCAAGCTACTTTGCCGATTCATTACCCGCTGCAAGGCCCGAAACCGGAGCCGACCGTGGAGGTGCTCAACACCGGGAGCGAGCTGCTGCTGGGCGCGGTCACCAACACACACGCTGGTTTTTTGGGCAGCGAGCTGCTTAAGCTAGGCCTGCGAATTGAGCGTCAAACCTGCGTGCCGGATGGTCCGCACATTGGCGAAGCTCTTCAGGAGGCTTTGGGTCGATCCGGACTCATCTTTGTGACCGGCGGCCTTGGCCCAACCTCTGACGACTTGACCAGAGACCTCACAGCTCAGCTTTTGCAGAAACCTCTTATCGATGATGCGGCCATTTGGCAGCAGATTCAGGAGCGCTTTGGCCGGCGCAAGATGAAAGCCCCGGAGTCAACTCGACGGCAAGCTCAAGTTCCGGAAGGTGCGCTGGTTTTGCCTAATGTGAACGGCACTGCGCCCGGTCTTTTTTTACCTTGCTCATGGATGGGTGCGGAAAGATGGGTTTTTCTTCTGCCGGGACCGCCTCGGGAGCTATATCCCATGTTCCGTGAGCAAATTTATCCGTTTCTCGAACAGCACTATGGTTTAACCGAGCGTCCGGTAATGCGAATCTTTCGGGTTATTGGCGTCGGCGAAAGTCATGTAGAGCAAAGGGTGGGGGCTGAATTGGATGCATGGCCGGATTTAGAAGTCGGCTACTGTGCTCGCTACGGCGAAGTGGATGTGCGTTTGATCGGTCCCTTGAGCACCGTGGCGCGCGGCGAGCAAAGGTTGCGCGATGAGCTCGGCCTGGCCATTTACGGAGAGAATGCGGAGCAGTTGGAGGATGTGGTGGTGTCTTTGCTTTCACTTAAGAAGCAGACTCTGGCGGTTGCGGAGTCGTGCACTGGGGGTTTAGTTGCCAATCGAATTACCAATGTCCCGGGCGCATCTGCTGTTTTTCATCAAGGCATGGTCACCTATTCCAATGAGTCCAAGATTCAGAACTTGGGGGTCGACGAATCTTTGCTCAGCACCCATGGCGCGGTGAGTTCTCAGGTAGCTCAAGCAATGGCTCGCGGCATCCTGCAACGCTCCAAGGCCTCCATGGCTATTTCAACGACCGGGATCGCCGGGCCGAGTGGTGGGAGCGAAGAAAAACCGGTCGGAACGGTTTTCCTTGCTTACGCCTCAGCGGACGGAAAAGTTCGGGTGGAACATCGAATCTATCCTGTGGATCGATTGAGCTTTAAACATTTGGTGAGTCAAACCGCCTTGAGCATTCTCAGAGAAGAGCTGCTTGAGCTTGCTTCTTAATTTGGTTAGCTGGGAGCATGCGTGAATATCACTTGCAGCCGCGAGCAAAATCGAGCTTTCAAGTCGACTATGCTGCTGAGCTGAACGCTCAACAATTTGAGGCTGTAACCAGTCCGCCGGGCCCCGCTTTGGTCTTGGCCGGAGCAGGGAGCGGCAAGACCAGAACTTTGGTCTATCGAGTTACCTATCTCGTCGAGCAAGGCATCGATCCGGCCAATATTCTTTTGCTGACGTTCACGAACAAAGCGGCCAGAGAAATGATGGAACGAGTTAAGCAGCTGGTGCCGGTGGATGTGAGTCGTATCTGGGGAGGGACATTTC
This sequence comes from Verrucomicrobiia bacterium, assembly GCA_036804205.1. GTDB lineage: Bacteria > Verrucomicrobiota > Verrucomicrobiia > Chthoniobacterales > CALDSX01 > DAIRSW01. The sequence goes on from DAIRSW010000064.1 coordinate 6,065, forward strand.
ATTCCATAGGCAACCGGATTCTTCGACGCCATGCCAAGCAGCTGGACTATCCTTCTTCTTTCACAATCATGGATCGCGAAGACCAGACGGATTTGCTCAAGGCTGTTCTTGGGGATTTAGGTTGGGAAAATAAAGATAAACGCTATCCCAAAGCTGAAGTGCTTGGCGACATCATCAGCATGGCGGTAAACACGGCGCAGGACCTTGAGGCCGTTCTGGAAAAACGATATGACTATTTTTTGGATCAACTCGAGCCAATTCAAAAAGCGGTGGCAGCTTACGAAATCCGCAAAAAAACCACCGGCTGCATGGATTTTGATGACCTGCTGGTCAAGACCTACCAATTGTTGTTCAACTATCCAGAGGTGCTGGCGCTTTACCAAAAGATTTTTCATGCTGTGTTGGTGGACGAGTATCAGGATACCAACCGGATCCAAGCCGAATTGATCGATCTCTTGGTCGGAGCACGACAGCACATCATGGCGGTGGGCGATGATGCTCAATCCATTTACTCGTGGCGTGGGGCCGACTATCGCAACATCCTGGATTTTCCAAAGCGATATACGGAAGCGAAAGTTTACAAGATCGAGATGAATTACCGGAGCGTGGCGCCGATTGTGCAGTTGGCGAATGCTTCGATTGCGGAGAATCGCGAACAATTTCCTAAGGAACTCAAGGCGGTACGCCCGGCTGCCTCGCTCTTGCCGATCTTGGCGGAGGTTACGGATACGAATCAGCAATCCGCTTTTGTGGCTCAGCGGATTTTGGAGCTCCAAGAAGAAGGCCTAGGTCTGGGTGAGATTGCGGTGTTGTATCGCGCGCACTACCACTCCATGGAAGTGCAAATGGAACTTACTCGTTGGGGAATACCTTTTTCCATCACCAGTGGTATCCGGTTTTTTGAACAAGCGCATGTCAAGGATGTGGCCGCATTTATGCGATTCGCCATCAATCCGAACGATGAGATTAGTTTCAAACGGATCATTTTGCAGCTGCCGGGAGTGGGCGCGGTTACCGCAACCAAAGCTTGGCGTCAGGTGGCCGGAATCCTTAACGGAGAGTCTCCAGCCGGGCCTTTGGGGGCCGCCATTCAATCGGTTGCCACGAGTAGAAAAGCTGAACACGCCTGGAATCAACTTTGCCATACTTTGGACGAACTCGCCCCGGGCGGAGAAGCGCACCCGGAACCATGGAAAATGATCCAGATTGTGAACGAGGCCATTTATGATGACTATCTCAAGTCGAAGTTTACAAACTACGAAGCGCGTCGGGAAGATCTGGAGCAATTGGGTGTGTATGCCAGAAAGTTTGAAGATGTGGTGAGCTTTCTTTCGCAACTCAGCTTGATGAGCAATCTGGAGGCGAACGCTGACGCGCGCAGTATTTTGGAGGAGGAAATGGTGACTCTGAGCACCATTCATCAAGCGAAAGGCTTGGAATGGAAGGTCGTTTTTTTGATTTACTTGTGTGAAGGAATGTTTCCCAGTGAGCGCTCCGCGTTGAGCGAACCCGCCCTGGAGGAGGAGCGGCGCTTGTTTTATGTGGCGGTGACCCGTGCGCAAGATGAGTTGTATTTAACCCGGCCGGTAATGCGCTACAGCTACGGAGCAGGTGCGGCCCTCACAAATCAGTCCAGGTTTCTGGCTGAGCTGCCTGCTGAACTGTGGGAAGAATGGAACGTGAGCGACCGTCCTCAAGACCGCAGCGAACCCTTCTGAGGTTTGCACCGCAGTCAGCGATTGGATGATCAATACTAGGCGGGTTGGAGTCCCGCCAAAGGTGGCGCCAGTCGCGAGGAGAGGCGAAGCGAGACCAGGCCGAGGAGATGCGCGCCGAACAATAATCTAAACAAGATGTGCCGATTACGTCTTGTTGACTTTCGAAATTTAGCTAATTTCCGCTAGGTATGATACCGCGTTCTTTCCTGCAAACTATGCCTGAAGAGATCCTTCCAGGACGGTGGATGCTGTTTGGAGGCAGGCGGGTGGGCAAGACTTTACTGGTCCAGTCGCATCTTGATGCATCGGACTAAAACTGGTTCAGGGATTTTGGTGAGGATGCTGTCTTAGCCGATCTGTTGGGATCTTGCACGCTCGAGCGCTACCGCTTGGCATTCTCGAGCTACGACGGCGTGTTTGTTGACGAGGCTCAGGCCATTCCGGAGATTGGTAGGGCACTCAAACTCCTGGTCGATGGGCTACCGCACCTTAAAGTGATTGCGACAGGAACTTCCGCTTTTCGGCTGGACCAGGAGGTGGGGCAACCACTCACCGGGCGGCGGACCATCCGCCAACTCTTCCCGGTCGGTTGCCCTGAGCTTCGTGCCTGGCGTGGCCCGCTGGCTCTGGATGGTTTGCTAGAGGACCTTCTGATCTACGGCAGCTATCCGCAGGTGCTGATGACCGGCGACCCGGCAGCCCGGGGCGAATCTTTGCTGCAACTGGTCAATGACTATTTGTTTCAAGACATCCTGTCGTTTGAACGTCTGCGTGATCCTCGCAAGCTTCGCGAACTGTTGATTCTTATTGCTCACCAGATTGGAAAGGAGGTTTCACTTAACGAGTTGGCGACTACCCTCCAATTGAATCGAGGAACTGTGGAGCGGTATCTCGATCTTCTGGAGAAGTATTTTGTTGTTTACAGGATCGATGGATTTTCCCGCAACCTGCGCAAGGAAATTACAAAAAGCGCTCGGTATTTCTTCGTGGACACAGGCATTCGAAACGGGGTGCTAGAAGCTTTTCAGCCTTTGCGTCTCCGCTCAGATACCGGAGCATTGTTTGAAAACTTTTTCATCAACGAGCGCATTCGACAAAACGAATATGCAAGGCTCGGACGGAAGGGGTATTTTTGGCGGACCCACGATCAGCAGGAAATCGATTGGGTTGAACTCGACATCGCAAACAATGTGCAGGCGTTCGAATGCAAATGGCAGCAGCGCAAATACAAGCCGCCGTTCGGCTGGCAGCGAACCTACCCCGATTCTCCCGTGCACCTGGTTCATAGAAGCAACTTCGGGACCTTTGTTTAAGGAATAAAGCGATATTTCACATCGGAATGGCGAGCGAGGCCGTCAACACGGGGACTTTGCTTGACTTGCGCCATAGCCAGATAGATTTGTTCTATGCAGCCCGACAAGATGACTCACAAAGTCCGCGAGGCCCTCGCTGATGCCGACGCCTTGGCTCGACGTTATCAACATCAACAACTCACGCCGGAACATTTTCTTCTCGCTCTTCTAGAGAAGAGCGAGGGCTTAACCAAACCCTTGCTCGCTCAAGCCGGGGTCAGTCCGGAGGCGCTTCAAAAAAAACTCACCGAGCATCTGGACCGCCAACCCCAGGTGCAAGGCGGCCAGACCAGTCTGAGCACTAGTCTGCGCAACCTCTTTGACACCGCTGATCAAATCATGCGGCAAATGGGCGACGAATTTCTTAGTGCCGAACATGCGCTTCTCGCCCTGACTCACACTCAAGAACCCGCCGGGCGTTTCCTGCGCGACGTGGGTCTCGACAAAACTAAACTCGAAAAAGCCCTCGCCGACATTCGCGGCGCTCAAAAAGTGACTGACCCTGATCCAGAAGCCAAATATCAAACCCTCGAACGCTACGGACGCGACCTCACCGCCCAAGCCCGCCTGGGAAAAATCGATCCGGTCATCGGACGCGATCAAGAAATCCGCCGGGTTATGCAAGTGCTCTCTCGGCGCACCAAAAACAACCCCGTGCTGATTGGTGAACCTGGCGTGGGCAAAACTGCCATCGCTGAAGGCCTCGCCCGGCGCATTGTCAGTGGCGACGTGCCGGATTCTCTAAAGGACAAAAAGCTTATCGCCATGGACCTCGGAGCCATGATTGCCGGAGCTAAGTTCCGTGGCGAGTTCGAGGATCGTCTCAAAGCGTTTCTCAAAGAAGTCACTTCTTCCGAAGGTCAAATCATTCTCTTTATCGACGAACTGCACACCATCGTGGGAGCTGGCGCTGCCGAAGGTGCGGTCGATGCGTCCAACTTGCTTAAACCCCAGCTTGCTCGGGGTGAACTCCGCACTATCGGAGCCACCACCCTGGATGAATATCGCAAGCATATTGAAAAAGACGCCGCCTTGGAGCGCCGATTTCAACCGGTCATGGTCGAAGAGCCGAGTGTTCCCGATACCATCGCCATTTTGCGTGGTCTGAAAGAACGCTACGAAGTGCATCATGGTGTGCGCATTTTAGATTCGGCTCTAGTTGCTGCGGCCACCCTTTCCCATCGCTATATTAGCGACCGGTTTCTTCCGGATAAAGCGGTCGATCTGGTGGACGAAGCGGCTTCCCGCCTCAAAATTGAGCTGGACTCCATGCCCACCGAGCTTGACCAGCTCGAACGCGAAATCATGCAGCTGGAAATGGAGCGTCAAGCGTTGAGCAAAGAAAAGGATCAGGCCAGCAAAGAGCGTTTGATCACTCTGGAACAGCAACTCGCCAACAAACGCGAGCATTCTCAACAACTGCAAGCGCAATGGAAACAAGAAAAAGCGCACGTCGAAGAAGGTCGTAAGCTGCAAGAAGAACTCGAAAAACTTAAATTCGAAGCCGAACGTCTTCAACGTCAGGGTGAACTTGGCCGCGCCAGCGAACTGCTCTACGGACGCATCCCCGAGTTGCAAAATCTGCTTGAGACCAAAAGCGAAAACACCAATGCCACCGTCCTGCTGAAGGAAGAAGTTACAGAGGAAGACATTGCCGAAGTAGTGGCCACCTGGACAGGTATCCCGCTAAGTCGGCTTCAAGAAGGCGAAAAAGAAAAACTCATCCACATGGAACAGCGTTTGGGCGACCGGGTTATTGGGCAGAAGGAAGCGGTCACTGCAGTCTCTAATGCGGTCCGCCGAGCCCGTGCGGGACTCCAGGACGAAAATCGACCGATCGGCTCTTTCATCTTCCTCGGCCCGACCGGCGTTGGAAAAACCGAACTCAGCCGGGCCCTGGCCGAATTTCTTTTTGACGACGAGCAAGCCATGCAGCGGATCGACATGAGTGAATACATGGAAAAACACTCGGTCTCACGTTTAGTTGGAGCTCCTCCCGGTTATGTGGGTTATGAGGAAGGCGGGCAATTGAGCGAAGCGGTCCGGCGCCGCCCCTACGCGGTGGTGCTTTTTGACGAGATCGAAAAGGCCCATCCGGATGTGTTTAATATTCTGCTGCAAGTGCTTGATGATGGCCGAATTACCGACGGACAAGGCCGCACTGTGGACTTTAAGAACACTGTAATCATTATGACCAGTAACGTCGGCAGCCAGGCCATCCTGGAAGATAGCAATGCCGAGCAACGATCTGCGCGAGCCATGGAAGCTTTGCGCGCTACCTTTCGACCGGAATTTCTCAATCGCGTCGATGAAACCATCATCTTCGATGGATCAGTACGTCACAACTTACTTGATTTTGAA
>DAIRSW010000064.1:11505-15045 GCA_036804205.1 Verrucomicrobiia bacterium
CGAGCTACAACTCAAACGCTTGCAAGATCGCTTGGCCCGTCAGCAACTCAAACTTGAAGTGAGTGATGCCTTAAAAGTTCATTTGGCCAATGAGGGCTATGATCCCGTCTATGGAGCCCGCCCTCTGAAGCGGGTCATCCAGCGTGAACTCATGGACCCATTGAGCCTACAATTGTTGGAAGGCAAATTTCACGCGCCGGCCATTATCAAAGCCGGCTGGCAGGATGAAAAGACCCAATTCCAATTCGAAAACCTCTAGAAAACGCCTGCTTACTGGTCGGCGAAGCTCCTGCCGGGCAAGGCCAAACGAAAGCTAACCGAAAACTCTGCCGCTGCGTCTACTGAGCATCGGCATGCCACTCACTTTACTGCTGGGCACATTGCTCGCGCGTAAAAAACCCGCTGATACCAGAAAATATCCGAGAGGCACTCAACGTTGAGTCTGGGCTGAACGATGGGATTGCGGTTCCTTTCGTGCTTGAACGGGTTTACCTTAAACAAACGTATGAGAATCAAATGCCCTTTGCATCGGACGACCCCACCATATCCGTGATCATGTGCACAGTTTTGCTGAGCGTTTTTGCCCATAGAATCACCGCCAGAGGCTAACCAAAGCGGCTCGCTCAAACACTGAACGGGCGATCCTCAGGAGCGCCGTGATCGCCAAATTCTGGAATGGGGATACGTTTGCATCATAAGCGGCTTATGAGTATCTTCAGTGCTACTATGGATGCCCAATTGAGATCTTATTTCCGTGAAATAGGTCGAAAGGGCGGTCGACGGAGCCGACGCGTGCTGACTAGCGCGCAAGCGCGCGCCATGGTTCGGGTCCGAGAGGCACGCAAGCTTTATCAGATTTTTTATGACCGCTGCTTTTGGAACGCTCCAAAGGATTTGTGCATTGGACGCGACGACATTGACTGGGTTGCTCAAAGGCTGAGAGAAAACGGAGGGCGCTCCGGTTGGGAAGCCGCTTCCAGATTATGCCGCTAACGGATTTGCAAAAATCAGTGCTCGCTGCGATCTGGAAAAACCGAAGCGAGACGAGCCACCTCGCTGGCGCAGCTGCGATTCAAGCCTCTCCTTCCTCCATTCGTTACAGCAAGGATCTGGATCCTTTTCATGACACGGAGATGGCAGTTGCGGAGGCCTTTGAAAAGGATCGCGCAGCTCTTCAGAGCGAACATTTCTCCCTCCAAACGCTTCTTTCTCAACCTGGATTCATCCGTGCCCAGGTATCACGGGCAGACCAAGGTGTACTGATCGATTGGGCACACGATTCGGCGTGGCGCTTTATGCCCACGATTTCTCTGGAGGGTATTGGCCATGTGCTGCATCCGGTCGATTTGGCGGTCAATAAAGTGCTTGCGCTCGGTGGTCGTGAGGAACCGCGCGATTGGGTCGATATTCTTTATCTGGATAAGAATTTCATTTCTCTTGGGGCAATGGTCTGGGCCGCAGTTGGTAAAGATCCCGGCATGAACCCCGACCTGTTGCTCGGGTTGCTTTCTAGGAAGGGAAAAATCCAGCAACGCGATTTGGATCGACTCATCCTCACCCCGGATGTTCGCTTGGATGATCTGCATGCGCAATGGGCAAAAAGCCTTGCCACCGCTAAAATGTTCGCACGGTCTAGGCCTGCCTCTGAAGCCGGCAGACTTTACGTTGATCCAAGATCCGGCAGGTTTTTTGCTCCGGGTGAGGACGACGAGTATCAGCTTTGTGAGCCCCGAGCAGGCGGCGGGCTGCCACGCATGAGTGAGCTGGAGGACAGCATGTTCCGGGAATCGATCCGCGGAAGTCAAGATCTGCAACAGTTCTTTGGCATCCGATTGTCTACTTAGACTAGCTTCTTGCCCTCTACCCAACGATCAATATTTCCGAGCCACCGCCGATGCCGTTCGGAAATAACGAGCGGATGAACGCACAAGGCTGGAGCCCCGGCTTTATAGCCTTTTTCGGGGTGTCGCCTAATGGCGGACCGTGACGGGTGCTGCTCAGTTCAGCCCCTATGCGGGCTTGATGATGGGGAGATGTGGGAAGGTCTGGTCCAGAATGCTGCTGCTGTTTGCCCCCAACCATTGGTCGAGGATGGTTGCGTAGATAGATCGGAAATCGGTGCTGAATTGCAGGTCGCCTCGGTGGAGTTCTTCAAGATCGGGATGCTTGCCGATCAGGCCCGGTTGAACCCGTCCGCCGGCTACAAAGAGAGGCGCGGCTGCTCCATGGTCAGTGCCTTGGTTTCCGTTTTCTGCAACCCGGCGACCAAATTCACTAAAGGTCATCACCATAACCCGGTCGAGGTTTCCTTGTGATTTCATGTCATTAACAAAAGCGTGAGTGGCGGTGGCCAACTGTTGCAAGAGCCGATCATGAGAGCTGGCTTGGTTATTGTGCGTATCGTATCCTCCTTGGCTTACGTAATAAACCCGAGTGGGTAAGCCACCGGAAATCAGTCTTGCCACCACGGAAAGTTGGTTGGCTAGGTTATTGCCGTTTGGGTAAGAAACTTCGTTCTTTCCTTCTCTGGCCAGGCTTTGGATTTGCGCGGAGCTCAGTTGGGCGTCGAGCGCGGTCCGTTGAAGAAAGCTTAGGTTGTTGGTGCTTTCGACATGTGTGCTGGCCAAATCCGCAACCGAAAATCCTTCCATAGGTTCGTCGTCATTATGATGAAGTGCTTCGAAGGCCTCGTTCATGCTTGGGTCTGAGGCCTGGTTCCAACCGAACGATTCGGGGCGGGACACGGCGAGTCCTTTGCCTGATTCGTTGTGGAAACTTTGAGGCACGGTGGAAGTCAACGCCAGGCCTACCTCTGGATCTTCACCCGAGCAGGCTGCGTCGAAATAACGACCTAACCAGCCTTGGTTGATGACTCGATCGGCGTCCGAGGCGGTTTGCCAAATTTCCGTGGAACGGAAGTGTGATCGGTTGGGGTTAGGGTAGCCGACTCCTTGGAGGATGCTAAGCAGGCTTTGGTCGTAGAGATCTTGAAAGGGTTCAAGTCGGGAGTTGAAGGCGAGTTCGTCATTAATTTTGAGAAGGCGATCTTCGCCGAGGGCAAGACGCGGCCGTGCTCGATAATAGGCGTCATGGCCGTACGGGACCAGAGTGTTCAGCCCGTCATTACCCCCGGCAAGCTGGATGACCACCAAAATGGGGCCGTCTCGTCCGGTGATGCCCTGAGTGAGGGAATCGGCGGCTTGCGCGTGAAGAGTGAAAAAGGTGCGTTCTAAAAACGCCGGGATGGTCCATCCCAGGGACGCACCGAGGACGCTGGTGCGGAGAAAGTCGCGACGAGTATGAAGAGCCATAAGTGTTGGTGGTGAGAGTTGTTTAGGAAAGGAAGGTCAGGCTAACAGAGTTGGTAAGCCGGAGTGCTCATAAGAAGATGCAGCATTTCGGCAAGAACCCGCTCGTTTGATAAATCGGATTCCACAAAGACGGATTGGAATTGGGTAAGTTCTTCGTTTGTGGCGGGTCGGTAAAAGAGAATCTGGGCTAAACAATGACTTAGCCCGATCATATCTTGACGGGCGTCCA
>DAIRSW010000065.1:0-15043 GCA_036804205.1 Verrucomicrobiia bacterium
GCAGGGGCGCAGCGATGCTTTGAGGTGCTGGACGAACCTGACCGGGTTGCAGACTAAGCGGGAGCGAAGGCATTGGAGTTGAAAGAGGGGAGCTTTGTGTTTGAGAACGTAAGCTTCCATTATGATCCTAAGCAGCCGGTTTTGCATGAGGTAAATCTTGCGATCGCTGGCGGCACTCGGCTGGCCATTGTGGGGGGAACGGGCGCCGGCAAAAGTACCTTGCTCGGAATGGTGCCTCGCTTTTATGATCCGGTGAAGGGATCGATCCGTCTGGACGGTCAGCCACTCGTAGAAGTCACCAAGAGCAGTTTAAGGCAGCAGATGGCCATTGTGCTGCAAGAGACCTTGCTTTTTTCAACGAGCATCCGGGAAAATATTGCTTACGGAAAGCCTGGAGCAAGCAATGAGGAGATCGAGCATGCCGCAGAAATGGCGGAAGCTTTAGACTTCATCAAAGACTTAGCGGACGGATTCGATACGGCGGTGGGAGAACGCGGTTGTCGCTTGAGTGTGGGTCAACGGCAACGTCTGGGTTTGGCGCGGGCCTTTTTGCGTGATGCTCCGATTTTGCTTTTGGACGAGCCTACTTCGGCGCTGGATGGGGAGACCGAAGCCGCGATTATGGAGACGCTGCAACGCTTGATGAGCGGCAGAACAACTTTGATGGTGACCCATCGTCTCGCAGCAATCCATTCATTTTCTCGAGTGGTGGTGATGGAGAAAGGGCGGTTGATCGAGGACGGCTCACCAGCCGAGCTGCTGGCCGGCCAGGGCGCTTTTTATCGCCTGGCACGTGCGCATGAAGGTGAGAAAAAGTAGCACCAGGCGCTCGCGGTGGTTTGAAAATTCTTTTGGGAAATAACGTTGCCAGCCGAGTGGGTTTTGAGGAAGTTGGAAGATGTCCGTTTTTCGATTAACCAAAGATTTTACCTTTGAGGCAGCGCAAACATTGCCCCACGCGCCCGAAGGTCATAAGTGTCGATTAATGCACGGGCATAGCTTTAAAGTTGAAATCAGTGTGGAGGGAGAAATTTCTTCGGAATGCGGCTGGGTGTATGATCACGCTGAAATCAGTCGCGCCATGCAGCCCTTACTCGCGCGGATTGACCATGCTTTGTTGAACGAGGTTGAAGGTTTGGAAAACCCCACCATCGAGCTGATGTGTCGGTGGTTTTGGGAAAAACTTAGCCCGCAACTTCCTGGCCTGTGTGAAGTAGTGCTCCACGAAACACCGACCGCGCGTTGTTCTTTTCGAGGGCCGCTTTCTTAAACAGAGTATTTGTATGCAGTCCCCTTTACCAGTTCAACCCTCACTGGAAACGTTTCTAGAGCAGTCGGTTGATTACAATCACATCCCCCTGGTGGTAGAGTTGATGAATGATACCATCACTCCCCTCGCCGCTTTTGAGTATTTAGTTGGTCCGGGGCCCGGTTTTTTATTGGAGTCAGCGGTGAGTACCGATGTGGTGGGGCATTATTCGTTTGTTGGTTGGAATGCAACCCACCGGTTGACCAGTTTGCAGGGTGTGGTCACGGTTCGGGAACAGGGCTTGCCCGAACGTCGCTTTGAGCATGCTGATCCGCTGGCCGTCCTGGAAGAATTGTTGTCAAAATTCAAGAGTCCAGAAGTGCCTGAGCTAGAGGCTGCTCCCGGCGGAGCGGTTGGGTATCTAGGGTTTGATATGGTTCGGGTTTTCGAACCAACCGCAGGAGCGGCTCCGGCGGCTTCACTGGGATTGCCGGAGCTGGATTTTTTGCTGGCACAAGATCTTTTGATTTTTGATCACCGTCAACAGCGACTGAAGTTGGTGAGTTTTGTGCATTGTGGTGAGGGTATGGATTTTCAAGAGGCTTACCGAGCGGGTTGCATCCGGCTGGAGGAGATGTTAAGGCGACTGCGCCAGATTCCTTCTTTACCACCACTGCTTCACCCGCCGCCTCGTCCGGGGCAGCAAGAAAGTTTTGAGGCAGCCAGCAATACCACCCACCAGCAATTCGTGGATATGGTTTCGAAAAGCAAGGAGCACATTGCGGCGGGCGACGTATTTCAGGTGGTTTTGTCGCAAAGATTCGCTCTGCCTTTTTCCGGACGACCCGCTGAGTTGTATCGGGCCCTGCGCTTTGTGAATCCCTCTCCCTATTTGTTTTGTTTGCAGTTTGGTGATGATATGGCCTTGGTCGGCAGTTCGCCGGAAGTTCATGTGCGCATGAATCGGGAGCGCGAAGTGAGTGTGCGGCCTATTGCCGGGACCAGAAAGCGAGGCCACACGCCGGAGGAAGATCAAGCGCTGATCGAGGATCTTTTGGCGGATCCGAAAGAGCGCGCCGAGCATGTGATGTTGGTGGATCTCGGTCGAAATGATCTCGGACGGGTGGTGGACTTTGATAGCATTGTGGTGGAAGATTTTATGTCTATTGAGCGATACAGCCATGTTTTGCACATTGTGACGAATGTTCGGGGTCGTTTGCGCAAGGATCGCAATGCATTTGACGTGATGCGGGCGACTTTTCCGGCCGGGACAGTGAGCGGCGCGCCCAAGGTGCGAGCCATGCAGATCATCCATGACTTGGAACAGGCTAACCGCGGGCCTTATGCAGGGACGGTAGCGATTTTTGGTTTCGACGGCACGCTGGACTCGTGCATCACTTTGCGCTCCGTGGTATTGCATCAGGGGCAAGCGTATTTTCAGGCCGGAGCCGGGGTGGTTGCCGATTCTGATCCTGAGAGTGAATTCCAAGAAACAATCAATAAAGCGAGCGCCATGCATCGGGCGGTGCACCTGGCCCGCACGCAGACTGGCAGCGGGCGTGACAGTGACTAAATTCTTTGTGAGACTATGCTCCTAATCATCGATAACTACGATTCTTTCACATACAACCTGGTGCAATATTTTGGCGAGTTGGGAGCCGAACTTCGGGTGGTTCGAAACGACCAGATAAGCATTGGGGAAGTGGAAGCGCTGAAGCCCTCCGGGATTTGTATTTCGCCAGGGCCTGGTGCTCCAGAGTCCGCCGGGGTAAGCAACGAAATACTCCGGCTGACGAGTGCTCGCGTCCCGACCTTAGGGGTGTGTTTGGGTCACCAATGTATGGCACAGATTTATGGGGGGGAAGTTGTTCGAGCTGGTCGTCTGATGCATGGCAAAACTTCTATGGTGCATCACGAAGGCGGCCCCCTCTTTGTCGGACTGCCTGAGCCGTTTGAAGCGACCAGATATCATTCGCTGATTGTGCGGCCCGAGACGCTTCCCGAGTGCTTGCACGTAACCGCATGGACCGACGAAAAAGAAATCATGGGATTGAAGCACCGCGACTTACCAATCCATGGTGTGCAATTTCATCCAGAATCGATTCTGACCAGCCACGGTAAGGATTTGTTAAACAATTTTCTCAAGCTGCTGGAGTGATCGTGCTTTCTTTTCTGTCCAGACTCTTATAGTTTGAATGGTAAAGACATGATGACAGACCCACGCTATGAATTGCTCGCTCAGAACTTGCTCAAACACTCAGTCGAGTTGAAAAATGGGGATCGTATTCTCATTGATGCTTCTGATGTGCCCGATGATTTTGTGATCTCGATCTTGCGGGTCGCCCGCAAAATGGGAGGCATTCCTCTACTCAATCTGCAGCACAACCGCTTGGTCAGAGAGATGGCCCTAGGTGCAACCGAGGCGCAATACGAGCTGATCTCTCAGCTCGAGTTTCAACGCATGAAGAATGTGGAGGTTTTTCTTGCGGTGCGAGGGAGCAACAACGTGGCGGAGACCTCAGATGTGCCCCGCGCCCGCATGCGTATGGTGGCGGCTAAGATGCGCCCGGTGCAAGAGTATCGCGTGAACAAAACGCGTTGGTGTGTTTTGCGCTGGCCAACATCCTCCATGGCTCAGCAAGCCAATATGAGCACCGAGGCTTTTGCCGATTTCTTTTTTCAGGTTTGCGGCATGGACTATTCTCGGATGAAGCCTGGAATGACAGCGTTGCAGAAGCTGATGGAGAAAACCGACAGGGTTGAAATTAAAGGCCCAGGCACGGATCTGCGCTTTAGCATTAAGGGGATCGGAGCGGTGGCCTGTGGCGGAAAACACAATATTCCCGATGGAGAAGTGTTCAGCTGCCCGGTTAAGGATTCGGTGGAAGGTGAGATTACTTTCAACGCCCCAACCATTTATCAGGGGGTGAGTTTTGATGGGGTGTTTCTCCGCTTTGAAAAAGGGCGAATCGTTGAGGCGAGAGCAAACAACAGCAAACGGCTCAATGAAATCTTGAACTCTGATGAAGGCGCCCGCTACATCGGGGAATTTGCTCTGGGATTCAATCCCTATATTAAGGAGCCCATGCGCGACATTCTTTTTGATGAAAAGATTGCTGGGTCGTTTCACTTCACGCCCGGACAAGCCTACGAAATTGCTGGAAACGGAAACCGTAGCCAGGTGCATTGGGACTTGGTGAATATTCAGCGCCCAGAGTACGGAGGAGGCGAAGTGTGGTTTGACGGCAAACTCATTCGTAAAAACGGCTTATTTGTGCCGGCATCAATTGCCAAACTAAACCCTGAGCAGCTTCTGGGTAAGGCAGGAAAAAAGTAAGGCGATTTTGAGGTCTTCGGTTGCGCCACTTTCGTGAATGGTTATTTGTCTGTTCTTATTTTTTAAAATAACACCCCATTTATGAGCAACTCCCCCATTCTTTTGCACGGAAAATCTGGAGCGCGTGGCCTTGGCGCTGGCGTTTGGAACATCGGACCTGGCAACGATCCCTTCGGTGGACCAACCCGCGAGGCGATCCCGATGCTGGACCGGCTTCCTCTTTTGGCTGAGACCGGCTTATCGTATTACGAGGCACACGATGTGGAGATTGCCCCCTCTCAGACTGCTGAGGCGAGAAAACGCGCTGACGCATGCGGCTTGGCTTGCGCAATGTATACCCCCTCTTTTTTCGCCGACACCGTATTTAAGGACGGGGCCATGACCTCGAATGATTCCAAAGTACGCAACCTCGGTATCGAGAATGCCAAAAAAGCTGTTGATGCCACGGTTGAGCTTGGGGCGAAAGTGATGGTTTTCTGGAACGGCAGGGAGGGGTTTGAATTCGTTCTTGCTAAGAATGGTCGCGACGCTTTCAAACGCCTAGTAGACGGCTTTAACACGGTCGGTACCTACGCTAAGGAAAAATATGGAGACGAAGTCCGGTTCGCGCTGGAGCCCAAACCTAACGAGCCCCGAGCTAACATGTATTTGGCTAATGTCGGTGAGGTTTTGTATTTGATTTCTCGACTTGAACAAGACTTACAGCCTTTGTTTGGAGTGAATCCAGAGACGGCCCACAGCCGCATCGCCGGGCTTGACTATTTGTGGGATGTCGAGCTGTGCCTTGAAGCGGATAAGCTATTTCACATCCACTTGAACAGTCAAGACGGTCAGCGTTATGATCAGGATCTGCCTTTTGGTTACACAGAGCCCCTCAAAGATCTGGCTCTTTGCGTCGTGCTGCAAGATGCCAAATATGAAGGAATTTTGTGTTTCGACGTGAAAGCACCTCGAGTCGATGACCCGGCGAATATTCAGGACGTTCTTCGAGTGAGCATTCAGAATCTTCAATGGCTTTGGGAACGTGCTCTGGCCGTTGACCGCCAACGGATTGATGCATACCGAGCCGAAAATCGGCTCACCGCCCTGAGCGGATATTTGGCCAAATGCTTATACGGGCACGAATAAACAAGCTTCCACCGATTTTTAGGAAGGAAGCCGACAGGCCGCAATGTGAAGCCTTAACCTTCCGTCATGACCAAGCCATCTTGGAGACTTTTTCTCTCCGGCACAGCGTTTGAGCTGAGCCTGGCTGTTCTTGGGTTGATCGGAATCGGCCTCTTGGTACGCGAGCCAAGCGCTTGGAGCGGTGGCATGCTGCACGATCTCGTGTGGGGACTTTTGTTTTCTATTCCGCTCTTTTTGTTAGCGGCAGGCTACCTTCGGCTATACAAAAAGGACGCCCATCGCGTGTGGACAACTTTTGAACAGACCGGGGCTCTTTCGTGCTTTCGCAAGATGCCTGGTTGGCAGGTAATTCTGGTGGCGGTGTCGGCAGGTCTCGGCGAGGAAATATTTTTTCGCGGGTTTCTGCAAGTTTGGTTAAGCCCGTGGCTTAGCACCTGGGGAGCGGTTGTGATCGTGTCGATTGGCTTTGCTTGTCTTCATCCTATCACTCGGCTTTACGTGATCTTGGCTTTTGTGGCCAGCCTTTGGTTTGGTTGGATGCTAGCAGCCGGATACACCCTGTTGGTTGCGATCATCAGCCACGCATTTTATGATGCAGTGATGCTCCTGTTACTCCAGGCCAGGCTGCGACTAAAGCCCGAATGAAAAAAACACTCCTAGGCGGGAGGGGCAGAATCCGCCTTCATCACGAACGAACGCCCCCATCGTTGCCAGGCAAGCCAACAGACCAGCGTGCTAATCACGATCGAAAACGCCACATCCGTGGGATGATGCACCCCCAGAGTTAAACGTGAGACGATCACAGAAAGAGCCAAAATGATGCCGGGAACGGCCCAGGCTTTGCTAATCCAAAGCAGAGGAACAACAAATCCCACTGCTGTCGCAGTGTGACCGCTGGGAAAAGAATTAAATCGGTTGCTACCAATTAGCCAACGCCCTTCGTGGCGTAAACCATAAAAGCCTTGCTCGGCTTGGGTGTTGTTGGGCCGGGTCCGACCGGTGGTAAGCCGCAACACGTTCACGCTCAGGCCAGCTAGCGTAGACCCGATCATGAGGACCACCATGACACGACGGGCGATTGGGTTTTTAAGCACAAAGCGAAACAATAGCCACAGGCTAGCACCGATAACCATGAGCCCCGGCCAATCAAAAAATTTCGAAATGGGGCCCATCACATCTCGCCAATCTTTCGTTACATTGCTGCGAACCCATTCCCCGACCCAAGGATCGATCGGGAAAAGACAGGCGGAAAGGGCAAGGCCTAGGAGAGTTAGAAGAATGGTTGAGCGACTCATAAGAAGGGGATTTGGTAAGATTGGCGGCGTGGCCAAAAGTTAAGCAGAAAAAAGGAGGCGACAGACCCAGACTGCGGCGAAAAGGCCCGCCATGTCAGCAGCGAGGCCAGCCGGAACGGCGTGACGCGTGCGCTGGATGCCAACTGCACCAAAATAGACGGCTAGCACATAGAACGTGGTTTCGGTGCTGCCAAACAAAGTCCCGGCCATGGAAGAAAGAAGGCTATCCGGTCCGTAGCCGGGTCCTTCTAAGCGGATCAACTCGTTGAATATGGCGACCGTGCCGCCGCCGCTCAAGGGGCGCATTAAAGCCATGGGCAGCAGTTCGGAAGGCACCCCGAACCAAGCCAAAAATCCCGCCGTGAATTGGGTGATGTAATCAATCGCTCCAGAAGCGCGAAATAAACCAATGGCTACCAACATTCCAACCAAGTAAGGAATGATCCGGATCACGAGGTCGAAGCCTTCCTTGGCCCCGTCCACGAACTCCGAGTACACCTTGAGTCCACGAACATAAGCCATCAGGGGAATGAAAGCCAAAACCAGGGGCACCGCCACAGAACTGAAGCCATTAACCCATGCGCTGACCCCTGTAGCTTTCTCTGGATCGATGGGTCGACCAAACCAATCAGGCCGAGCCTCCATGCCGACCAGAAGACCAGCGCCCGCGCAGAACAGAATAAATACGGACCAAAGCAGGGCTCGGCGTCGACCGGTAAGCGGTGGAAGCTCAGGCAAATCTTGGACCTCAGAGGTCTCTACGGGTTCGGGCTCGTGGCTTGCGATGGTCTCCGGTGAAGCAGCCGTGCCCGGAGCCAATCGAAACCACGGCAGCTCTTGCAGCATCCGAGCGGCCACAATGGCGACCAAAGTTGTGATGACAGTGGCAATGAGCGAACTCGCAATAATGCGTTCAGGAGCAGTTGAGCCGGCCACATAAAGATAGTTCATGGTGTTGGTCGGCAGCAGCTGAATGGAGCTGGTGTTGATTGCCAAAAACATGACCATGGCATTCGTTGCGGTGTGCGGCTGGGCCATGTTCAGCGTCTGTAAGTCTTTCATCGCACGAAGGCCCAAAGGCGTTGCGGCATTCCCTAAGCCCAACATGTTTGCTGACATATTCATCAGCATTGAGCCCATGGCGGGGTGGTCGGCAGGCACGGAAGGGAACAGGCGCGTCATAAGCGGGCGGAGCAGCCGAGCTACGATTTGCACACCACCAGCGCGTTCGGCCAGTCGCATCATCCCCAGCCACAATGCGCTCACCCCGATCAGGGGGAGGGCGATGTCCATCACCGCAATCCTGCAGGCATCGAAAGCGGCGGTGGTTAGGTCCGCGACCTGACCTTTCCAACCGGCAACCAGAAGGCTAACAACAATTAACCCAACCCAAATGGCGTGCAGCATGTCGTAGTTCTAAGGGCATGTGCCGTTTGTGCAATACGGGAATCGAATTTTTTGAGAAATACTTTTTGCAAGACAAACGCCAAAATTTGAGTGGGTTAGGACATGACTTTTGTCTATGCGTTTTGTCGTGCTACCAGTGCTTTGACCTTTAAGTGTGTTTACCGCTGGAAAATCGCTGGTCGGGAGAACCTTATTGAAGAAGGCCCTGCGATTTATGTGGCCAATCACACGAGTTTTTTTGATCCGCCGATTGTGGGCTCGGTTTGCCGCACTGAACTGCACTATTTGGCGCGCAGATCCCTCCTGAAAACCGCCCCGATGCGCTGGTTGTTACCCCGTCTCAACGTGCATTTTATCGAAAAAGAAGCCGCCGACTCCTCGGCCCTGCGCATGGCGCTGGGTCTCCTGAAGGAAGGGCATCGGGTGGTCATTTTCCCCGAAGGAACCCGTTCCAGCGATGGTGAGCTGCAAGAACCGCAGGCAGGAGTGGGCTGGTTAGCGGTCAAGTCTCAGGTCCGGGTGGTCCCGGTGCGAATCTTTGGGGCTTTTGAGGTCTTTTCTCGACACAAAAAGGTTCCCGGCCTTGGAAAACTTGGGGTGCACGTGGGAGAATCTGTGGTTTACTCCTTAGACGGAAAAGACGCCCGCCAGAGGTATGTTGAGGTGGCTAAGGATATCATGCAGAAGCTTGCGGATCTACCAAACCCAAGATAAAAATGAGCTTCGAAATGCAAAAAAACTCTATTTTTTGCTTGTCGTACTACGCCAAGGTTTTGTAGAACTGGAATGTGAACACAAAACCGTCTCTCCGACTGACCCACCAAGCATGTGCTGCCACATTGCTTCTTTTATTCGCTGTCAACCACGCCACGGCCACAGAGGATTTGCCCGAAATCTTCTATTTTGACACGAAAACAACGGCGGTGCGTTTAGATGTCGAACGTGGACAGCGGGGAATAGCGACTACGGTCACCACACAAACCTGGGCCTACGATGTTCAGTTGACCAATAAAACTTTTCGGGAACTCCCCCCGTTGATCGTTCAGTATAACCTGTTTTACGCTCAAGACATGCCTGGCACCACAACTGGCCCAGTACTCAGGCAACATGCATCAACGTTTGTGGCACCAAGCGAACTGGGAAACAATCGGACTTTAGAATTTCGTACGGATGAAGTAGAGCTGAGCAGCACCAGGCTTGATGCAAACTATCGCTGGGGCTCAGGGGCTCGGCCTCGTTCGCGAGATCGTTTGCAAGGCATCTGGCTGCGTGTGGTGGATGAGGAAGGCAACATTAAATATGAGACATCTTCACCCGCCAATATCACATCGGAAGGCTGGGTTGAACCCCCACAACTCGCTGCCAAGGAGTAAAAGTCCTCCCGTTGGCCTAACGGAAACTCCCGGCCCAGATCTCTGCGGGAGTGAGGCCCAAGAGTATGATGCTTGCGGGAGCTCAACGAAATTAATGAGAGCTCGCCGAGGATTCTTGGCGTGGACGGATCCCCGTTCCCACGCTGAGACAAAGGCTCTTTCCCAAAACGCAAAAGGTCCTTTCTTCATCACCAGCGCTTGCTTTTTCTCGGGACTTTCCGAATGTGAAGTAACTTGACTCATCTACATTTAGTTTTCTCATGAAAAATCTCTTCGCCACGCGGTTCAACCTCGATGTGCTGGAAGACGTTTATGCCAGGTGGAAGGAAGATCCTCGCTCGGTCGATCCAGAGTGGTCGGCCTTTTGCGAAGGTTTTGACCTTGGAAATTCTTTCCTTGGTAAGACCGGCCCAGGAACTCCCTTATCCGAACAAGACGTCACCTTACAAACGAAAGTCCACAGCCTGGTCTACGGATACCGCACCCTAGGTCACACCATCGCTAACCTGGACCCCCTAGCCCGCACCCAGCCTACCCAGCCCCTTCTGAGTCTTGCGGAGTTCGGTCTTGAAGACCTACCGCTGGAGACCGAGGTCTCCTCGAAGTTTTTCCGCGGCGGTCAAGTCATGAGCCTTCAGGCCATGCTAGAGGATCTGCACCGGACTTACTGCGGCCCGATTGGGGCCGAGTTCATGCACGTGCAAAATCCAAGACTACGGAATTTTGTCCGGGAACGTATTGAAACCCGCGCCTCAGACTTTGGAGTTGATCATCAAGGCAAACTTAGCATCCTCCGGTCACTTCTAGAATCGGAAACCTTCGAGAAATTCCTCCATGACAAGTATAAAGGTCAGAAGCGATTCAGCATGCAGGGCGCTGAAGCCACCATGGTCATCCTCGATACCATTCTTCAAGAGTGCCCTATTCAAGGCGTGGAAGAAATCGTAATGGGCATGAGTCATCGCGGGCGACTCACCGTCTTAGCGAACTTTCTTAAAAAATCATTGAAACACGTCTTCACGGAATTTTCAGAAAATTACATCCCCGACCAAAACATGGGTGATGGCGATGTGAAATATCACCTAGGTTATCGAAGCAAACGCACCACGCATTCCGGTCACGAAATAGACCTGATCCTCGCCGCCAATCCTAGTCACCTAGAAGCGGTGAACGCAGTCGTCGAAGGCATCACTAGAGCCCGGCAGCGGGCTAAACAAGACACTGCGGAGCGCCGCAAGGTTCTTCCGCTTCTGCTTCACGGGGACGCCGCTTTTGCCGGCCAAGGGGTTGTGGCTGAGGTCCTGAACCTCTCCCAACTTGAAGGTTATCGTACGGGTGGCACCGTTCATGTGGTCATCAATAATCAGATCGGCTTCACCACTCTCCCGGCCGACGCCCGATCTTCGACCTACGCCACCGACGTCGCCAAAATGCTGGAAGCCCCAGTTTTTCATGTGAACGGTGACGATCCGCTTGCGGTTCATTACGTGACCAAGTTGGCCTTTGACATCCGTACTCAGTTTAAGCTCGACGTCTTTATTGACATGCTCTGCTATCGACGTCATGGCCACAACGAAGGGGATGAGCCGGTCTTTACCCAGCCGGACATGATGGCGCTTATTGATAAGCACCCCAGTGTCACGAGCATTTTCACTGGTGAACTGATTGGGTCCGGGGCGGTCACCCAAGAAGAAGTCGATGAAATCGGCTCCGAAATGACCAAAATCCTCGATGCCGCCCGACAAGAGGTCAAAGCGGTTGAAGAAGCCAAAGGCTCCCTTAGCGTTTTCGCTGAGAGCAGCGGAACTCTGCAACCGGCCTATTCTCACGAATCGTGCGACACCGCCATCTCCGAGGAAATCATGGCCGAAGTGGTTGATGCCCTCACCGCTGTCCCGGAAGATTTTCAGGTCATCGATAAGGTGCGACGCAACGTGCTAGAACGTCGTCGAAAAACTTTTGAGAACGGCGGACCCTTTGAATGGGCTTTCGCTGAAGCTTTAGCCTTCGGATCTCTCATGCTAGAAGGTATTTCCGTCCGGCTCTCCGGTCAGGACAGCCGCCGAGGCACCTTTAGTCAAAGACACTCGGCCATCTACGATGCGGTTACCCGGAAGCGCCATATCTCGCTCAAAGCTTTAAGTCGAGCCGACGCTAATTTCTGTGTCTACAACAGTATGCTTTCCGAAGCAGCTGTGCTTGGGTTCGACTACGGCTACACTTTGGGATACCCGGATATGCTCATTCTTTGGGAGGCACAATTCGGCGACTTCGGTAATGGAGCCCAAGTGGTCATCGACCAATTCATCGCTTCCGCAGAAAGTAAATGGCAAAGCTCCAGCGGGATTGTCCTGCTCCTGCCCCACGGCTACGAAGGAGCTGGCCCAGAACACTCCAGTGCGCGTCTAGAACGGTTCCTCAACCTCTGCGCGGAAAACAACATGCAGGTCTGCAACATGACCACCGCCGCTCAGTATTTTCATGTGCTTCGGCGTCAAATGAAACGGCCCTTCCGCAAGCCGCTAGTCATTATGAGCCCGAAAAGCTTACTGCGTTTTGAACCCGCCGGCTCACACAAAGAAGCGTTTCTTCAGGGTAGCTTCCAGGAAATTCTGCCTGACCCAGCACTGGAAGACCCCAGCAAAGTTAACCGGATCGTCTTTTGCTCCGGCAAAGTTTATTACGATCTTTTGGCATACCGAAACAAAAATCAACGAACTGATACTGCACTCATCCGGGTAGAACAGATTTATCCCATGCACGCCGAGCTTCTCCACCGCTGCATCGCGGATTATCCTAGCGCCTCCAAATGGGTGTGGTGTCAAGAAGAGCCTCAAAACATGGGCTCGTGGACCCACATCCTCCCAGTTCTCGGGAATCTCGGACGCCGCTACATCCACTACGCCGGACGCGACGCCAGCTCAAGCCCTGCGGTTGGCTCCATTGCCGTGCATCACCGAGAACAAGCTGAACTTGTCGAACAAGCCTTCAGCGTTTGATCCTAACTTCCACTCGTCCATCGCCACTTTCTTCGCGTCTTTGCTAAATTATCATCATGAAACTTGAGGTCAAAATCCCCTCGGTCGGGGAATCCATTACCAGCGGTTATTTATCCGAATGGAAAGTTGAATCCGGAGCCAGCGTGCAGTCCGGAGATATTCTGTTCCTTCTTGAAACCGACAAAATTTCCACCGAAGTCAACGCCGAACAAGCTGGGGTCATCGAAATTCAAGTTCCCGGCGGGGAAGACGTTGCCGTGGGCCAAGTGGTCGGCATCATCGACACCGAGGCCGCCGCACGCAACGAAAGCAACGCCGCCCCCAAAAAAGTCGAAGACACTCAGCCGGCACCCGCTGCCAAAGCAGAGGTTTCCGCTGAAAAACCAAACGAAGCTCCAAAAGCAGCGGCACCACCAGCGCAGCCAGCAAAATCGCAATCTACCGCACTCGCCACAAGTGAGACCCGTCCGCAACGCACTGATCGAGAAACCCGGTCCAACCTCAGTCCACTGCGACGTCGCGTGGCGGACACCTTGGTCAAAGCGCAACACACCTCAGCCAGTCTCACCACCTTCAATGAATGTGACATGAGTGCGGTCATGGGTCTTCGCAAAACACTGCAGGACGATTTCACCGACACCTACGGTATCAAACTCGGACTCATGTCGTTCTTTGTAAAAGCCGTGGTCGAGGCTCTACGCACCGTGCCTAAACTCAATGCTCGCATTGAAGAAAACACTTTTATCCAAAACCATTACTTTGATGTGGGCGTGGCTGTCTCCACCGAAAAAGGCCTTATGGTTCCTGTTCTGCGCGATGTCGATACCAAAAGCTTTGCCGACATCGAAAAAGCCCTTGCGGACTATGCTCAAAAGGCGCGCGAGGGCAAAATCACCATCGAAGATTTGCAAGGTGGCGTCTTCACCTTAAGCAACGGTGGCATTTTTGGGTCCCTACTCAGCACACCAATCTTAAACTATCCACAGGCCGGAATTCTGGGCATGCACACCATCCAGCAACGGCCCATCGCTCAAGATGGTCAGGTGGTTATCCGGCCAATGATGTATCTCGCTCTCACTTACGACCACCGAGTTGTTGACGGACGAGAAGCAGTCACCTTCTTGGTGCGCATCAAAGAGTGCATCGAAGAACCGGCCCGCCTTTTGGTGCAAGCCTAGCAAACCGGGCCTTCGCAGCACAAAGGCGGACGCTGCTGTTCTTCTGTGCAGATAAATCCATGCGGGGCATCCTTCTTAGGCGTCACCTTTATCGAGACACCAGCATGGTTTTAGTCTGGCTGACGGTTGAGCACGGGAAAATTAAAATGCTCGCTCACGGCATTCGCAAACCAGGAAACCCCTTCCATGGGCAGACTGAAATCTTCTGTGAAAGCGACATCACCATCAGCTACAGCCAGCGAGGAGGAGTCCATCGTCTTAAAGAAGCATTGATGAGCAAAGATCGGCGGGTCTTGGCAAACAACTTACTCAGGATGCGATTGGCTGCTTACTTCTGTCTTCTGATGGAAGGACAGCTCGAGGAAGAAGAACCCAGTCAAGAATGCTTTGATCTACTAACCCGCGCCTTGGATTACCTAGTGCGACAGCAGCCCAGGGTCAAAGCCTTACATCACTATGAGCAAGAACTCGCCATACTGCTCGGCTTTTGGGAACCGGAATCCGGTCGAACGGTCATTGAGGCCTTAGGAAGCCACGGAGCAAAACTCCCCGAATCACGCGCGAGCTTGCTGAAAGAGCTCCCGGGGTAAGGGATTCTTGGGGAAACCACGCCGAAATAGAGGGACAAAAGGGACCTAAATCCCCCTCAAGCCCACCGGGTCACATTACCCGGGAGGGCGAAGCTCCGTCTGAGCCAAGCCCCCCAAAGTGGCAAAGCGCAAAAATTTTTTTGCACCTAACCACCTCGCTCACAATAAGTTACGCAAAACCGCTTATTCATCCACCCAAATAATCCTTGCCAACTGCATCCGAATGTGGCTTAACTCCTTCGTTGTGAAGTTTCATACGACCGCATGCAAAATTCTGCATACGCCCTGGCAGCGCGCTGTTGTGGGTTCCGGTCAGTTATTTGCGATTCGCTCAATCGCTTACCCAGCAGGCGTGTTCCGCAACTTCCAAGGCAGCCCCATCCTCAGCCGGATGGCAAAAAGCCCGATGTTACGCTTTAGCGCTCGTACGTCCTTCCGCACTCCGCACTCGCAACCCCCAACCGACTCTCACGCTCCCCCCCCCCCC
>DAIRSW010000066.1:0-14999 GCA_036804205.1 Verrucomicrobiia bacterium
GTTCCCGCCGGTGGTGGCGTCGATCACTAAAAACGTCTCGTGAGGTGCGGTCGGGTCTTGTTTTGTTAACGCGCGTTTCACTTTAGCGAGTTGGTGCATCAAATTGGTCTTGGTATGCAAACGCCCTGCCGTGTCGCATAATAAAAAGTCCGCTTTTTGCTTACTTGCCTTCATCCACGCGTCAAAGCAAACAGCAGCCGGATCTGCTCCATATTGCCCGGCTACTACGTCAGCTTGTAACCATTCGCCCCATTGCTGCAGTTGCTCGATAGCCCCGGCCCGAAAGGTGTCCGCTGCGGCAAGGACGACTCGATAATTCTTCTGACGCATCTGGTAGGCGAGTTTTGCCACGGTCGTTGTTTTTCCCGAGCCGTTCACTCCAACGACCAACCACGTCTTAGGTCTATCTGAGAAGGGCTGCAAATTTGGCACCCGAGTCTGCAAGCGACGTAATAACTTTTCCCTGGCCAACTCAATGACCCGGTCGGAGTTCACGTGGGTGGCCGATTTTTGGAGCTCCGCCAGAATTGCCTCGGTGAGACTGGGCCCCAAGTCCGCTTGCAAGAGCGCCGCCTCGACGTCCTCCAAATCGAGTTGCTCGCCCTGGAGGTGCTCACGTAATCTTTGAAAAAATCCCGATCCGGTCATGAGGTTGAAACAGGTTCCCAGGAGGTGTTTGGTTGACTCGCAGCCCGATCCAAAATGCCATTCACAAATTTCGAGCTTTCTTCGGTACCGAACTTTTTAGCAATCTCAATCGCTTCGTTAATCACAACAGGAACTGGTACGTCCGGGCAATCCTGAATTTCATAAAGTGCGATTCGTAGTATATTTCTGTCCACCAAGGCCAACCGATGAAGCTGATAGTTGACAGCCAGCTCCGCAATCCGGGCGTCTAACTTCTCGCGATGTTTAAGAACCCCTTCAATAAGGCTAGCGGCAAATCTCTGAGCTTGGGTATCTGTCGGTCGAATGGCCCAAAATGTACTAATATCTCGCTCAACCGGCCACTCTTGTGCATCAAGGCCACACAGATACTGAGTTGCGGCTTCCCTTCCCTTCCTACGAACACTCATTTACCAGGACGGATGTGACATACCAAATTCGCCATTTCTACCGCAGCGGCAGCAGCTTCTGCTCCTCGATTGTATTTGCCACCAATACGATCAAGAGCCTGAGCCTCCGACTCGACGCCGAGCACCTGATGAATAACCGGGGCACGTTTTGTAATGGTTAAGTTTTGTAGTGCAGAAGTCACGCTTTGCATAATTAACCGTCCATGATCCGTTTCTCCGTGCAGAACAATGCCAAGAGCAATAAAGACATCAAATTGTTGCTTTTCCATCAGTTCAGAAATGATTACTGGAATCTCGAAAGCTCCCGGCACTTGAAACAGTTTAATGGAAGCACTGGGCGAAAGGCGATACAGCTCCTCGGTGGTTTGGTTTACGAGTTGCTGCACCCAATCCCCATTGTACTGGCTTGCAACCAGGGCGAAAGATTGACGACCCCCTAGGATCCTTGGCCGAGGAGGGATGGGAACTTGATTGGACATGGTGACGAAAAAGGAGGCGTGATGGGTGTGCGGGATCGGCTAAAGCACACTCAATCTAGTGACTCCAGAGGAGGAACGCAAATTGCGTTTTTCCGCACTATGCGTTTTGCTCCGCCGGATATCGTCCGGTTGTCCAGAGCAACCCTCGACGCACCATTTCGCGCGCTTCCGGCACCTTAAAGTCCTCAAAGGTATGCCCAAGCGAGCAGTAGAAGACGGGACCCTTTCCGTAGTGCTTGGTCCAGGTTACAGGCATAACCACGCCTTCTGTCCAAGACGCATGCGAACCATCGAAGGTTGTTGTCGCCAAAACCTGAACGCCTGGATCCACATGCATATAATATTGCTCGGAGTGGATGGTGAAATCTTGGAGACCTTCAGTGATGGGATGAGGGGTTGGTCCGATCTGGACCGAGTAGTCAATCATGTTGCCCGGGTGTGCGACCCATTGTCCACCAACCATAAACTGGTATTCCGTTGCTTCGCGGAAAGAATCACCCATACAGCCGTGCCATCCCCCAATGGGTGTGCCAGCTCGAACAGCCTCTAATAACGGATTGAGCTGTCGGGGTGCGATTTTATCCATGGTCCAGGCAGGGACAATCAGGGCAAGAGACTTCAGCCTTTCCGCATCTTCAAAGGCGGTTAGAGAGTCTTCCACGATGACTTTTAGCCCAGCTTCCTCCAACAACGGTGCGAAGACTTCTACAGACTGTTTTGGGGTGTGCCCTTCCCAACCTCCCCACACGATGAGAACGGAATCACGCATAGACGAGAATTATGAACACGTCTCGCTGTTGATGGCAAGACTAAGCATTTAGAAAAATTCCGTAGGTGCTTTGAAGGACCCGTGGAAAAAGGGCGGTTAGGTCGACTGTTGATCACCAGTGCCGGTCCCAAGTCTCTGTTCCTCGGCTCTGGTTGCAGCTTCAGCCTCAGCGATTTTATCTGCCGACACACGCCTTAAGTCATTTGTCAGACCGATTTTACTCAGGGTCCAGATAACCCATTTTGTTGGGTCCCAATGCCAAGGCTTCACTCCGTTGCGGTAGTCGTGCTGAAACTCATGGTGGTAGTTGTGATAACCCTCACCAAAAGTCACCAAAGCCATGATCCAGCTGTCACGAGCGCTGCATTTTTTTGAATAAGGCTGAGTGCCTAGATGGTGACACAGCGAGTTGATGCAAAAGGTGCATTGCTGCACTGCGACGACTTTGGCTACACCCCCGATGAGAAAGGCCCCAAGAGCCGCTGACCAGCCGCCATACAGAAAGCCGATGATGGTTGGGACAACGAAAGCAAAAATTAAGCCCAGAATGTGCCAATACTTGTGCTGCCAGACGACCCAGGGATCTTTTTCGAGGTCCTGAACATTGTCCATGGGTGGCTCGGCTCGGAGTTTAAAGAGCAACCAACCTATGTGG
The DNA here is from genome assembly GCA_036804205.1 of Verrucomicrobiia bacterium. Classification (GTDB taxonomy): domain Bacteria; phylum Verrucomicrobiota; class Verrucomicrobiia; order Chthoniobacterales; family CALDSX01; genus DAIRSW01. Next base: position 2,980 of record DAIRSW010000066.1, read on the forward strand.
GAGTAGAAAAGACCTTTGCTGGCGTCGTAAGGATCCTCATCATGATCCGTGTGCTTATGATGGCGTCGATGGCTTGACACCCAATCCAGCAATGAGTTTTCGAAGGCAGCCGCGCCGAAGCATAGAGTAAAAAATCGAATAGGAAATCGAGCTTTGAAGGCTCGATGCGCAAACAAGCGATGATATCCCAAGGTAATGCTCAACCCGGTCAGGATGAAGAAAACCACGAACAGTGAGATTTGAAAAAGCCAATCCACATCAAAAAAGATGATGTAAAGAGGTATGCCGATAATACTAATTAAGAAGGTGCTAGCCAAAAAAATGGTGGTTGGCCAGATTACTCGATCGAAAGGTATATTTTGAAAGGACATTGAGACAATAAAAGTGTTATTAGAGACCGCAGATTACGGGCAGAGCTGAGTAGGATCGATACGGCATGACCAGGACAACTTATTGATGAGGAACTGACGAACAATTGCTGACGGTGGGCGAAAGTATCCCCTTGCTGGGCAGTTACGTGTCGAACACCAACTCAGGACTCAAAAACCTGTGCCAGGATACATGACTTCTCAAAAAGAACACCGAAAATTTTAAAAAAATCAAAAAAGTTTTTCCGCGTCTTGCAAGCTGAGGGCTTACCCGCAAACATCTGAGAATCAGCGCTTTAAATCAGCGCAGGAAGGCTTCATGGAGGCCCCCATCCACCGCGATGATTTGCCCGGTGGTCTTACTCAGCCGCTGGCTAACCAGAATAAAGTAGGCTTCGGCTTGATCCTCGGGTGTAATGGGCGAACGCGTCAGGGTGCGATTGGCGTAAAACTGCGCCAATTTATTCACCAAACTGTCATCTGCCTCGTCCTCAGAGTAAGAAATCTCGTATTTTGCAAGTGACCCGATCACTCGATCTCGGGGGAACATGGCGGAGCCTTTTACCACGGTCGCGGGTGCCACACCATTGACTCGCACCAAAGGAGCCAACTCTACAGCGAGCTCGCGCACCAAATGATTGGCCGCCGCTTTGCTGGTGTCATAAGCCACGCTGCCTTTCTTAGCCACCACTGCGTTGGCACTCGTGGTGAGCACCAAATTCCCTGGCAGCCCCTGATCGCGCCATGTTTTACCAGCTTCATCACCAACCAGGTAGGCCGCAAACACATTGACAGCGAAAGTCATGGCCCACTTTTCATCGGGAATATGGCCGGTCGTGTCGCTCGCCACAAAGACTCCTGCGGTCACGCAAATCGTATCAAAACCCCCGTATGCCAAAGCAACCTGATCAAGCATGGCACGAATGCTTTCTCTTTTGGTTGCGTCGCAGGAGATCCCTAGGGCCGGCCCACAATTGCTGATTCCAGAGCCTGCCACGCCAATCCCATGACCATATTTCGCAGTAATTTCGTCGGCGGTGCTTTGGGCTGCGGCTTGGTTAAGGTCCACACACACCAATTGGGCACCTTCTTTCACCAGTCGGTGCGCTGTTTCTTTCCCAATACCGCTTCCAGCGCCGACCACCACAGCAACATGACGCGCCAACTCTTTTTCCGCCGGCATGCGTTTGAGTTTGGCCTCTTCCAGTAACCAATATTCAATATCGAAAGCCTCTTGTTGCGGCAGCGATACATACCGGTCGATGGCCTCTGCGCCACGCATCACTTCGACCGCGCAATTATAAAATTCTGCGGTCACGCGTGACTCGCTTTTATCTTTTCCCCACGCCACCATTCCGAGTCCTGGAATTAGAATCACCGTCGGGTTGGGGTCGCGCATGGCTGGACTGTCGGGTCGCCGGCAGCTCTTGTAGTAGGTCTTGTAATCTTCCCTATACCGCTCCAAACCTTGTCGCAGTAAAGAGCGCAAGCCATCAAGGTCACCGGTCGCTGGATCCCAATCCACATACAGCGGTTTGATTTTCGTGCGCAAGAAATGGTCCGGGCAGCTTGTGCCAAGCTCGGCTAGCCGGGCCGCATCATGGGAGTTCACGAAACGCAGGATGCTTGAATCATCTTGGATCGTGGCAATGAAACGCTTCTGTTGGCTCACCTGCCCTCGCAACCATGGCAGGATCGCTGCGAAAGTCGCCCGACGCTTTGTTTCATCAAGCGTGGCGTATTTTTGTCCACCGAAAGCTGCCTGGTCTCCGCCTTTGGCTTCATACTTTGCATCAATGTACCGAGCGGCTTCTTCAATAAAATCGAGAGTTTGGTAGTAACAAGCCCGGTCATCATCGTGCCACGAAATAAAGCCATGCCCGCCCATCATAATGGCGAGCACCTCCGGCTGTTGCTTGGCGATTTCTTGCATCGCCAGGCCCAGTTCAAATCCAGGGCGCATCCATGGTACATAAGCCATCCGGCCCTCAAACACCTCCTGAGTAATCTCCTGACAACGTTCGCTTGCAGCGATGGCAATGATAGCGTTGGGATGCATGTGATCGACGTGTTTACCGGGCAAAAAGCTATGGAGCGGGGTGTCAATCGACGACGCTCTTGGGTTAAGATCGTAGGTGCAGTGGAAATACATCCCCACCATGGCATCTTCGGCGGGGCTTTTTAAACCGCGCGGCTCTTCTCTAGCGTAAACGTCCTGTAACGACAGCAGTTTGCTTTGGTAAAGCGAACTGAAGTTTTCCTTTTTGGATGTCCGCAAATCTCCGCCGGAGCCTTTCACCCATAAAACCTCAACCGACTCTCCAGAAAGTGGATCAATTTCAGAAAGCTTAGAAGAGGTGTTGCCCCCCCCAGTGTTGGTGATTCGTTGATCTTCACCGAGTTTGTTGGAACGATAAACGAGTCGTTCGACCGGGCTCAACTTTTCGACTTCGCTGGCTTTCCAAAGATCACTGACAAATTGGTATTCTGACATGGGGTAGGGTGTAAGAAAAACTGGATAGTCAAGGTAAAGCCTGCGTTTGCCAAGCCTTTTCCTTGAAAAATCGGCTTTGCTTTGGAAAATCTTGAGCTTTTCAATCGATAGGCGAGAGAAAGCTCCCGCACGAAAACTCTTGGGATCAAGATTAATTCCTGCTCAGAAGCGGTTGTGTTTGTCCCAAAAAAAAATATGATTGGCGCATCCATTAAATGAGGGTGATTCGAAACAAATATATATTTTAACACTCTAATTACTTCACCGGATCAGCATTGCACCCCTCAGCAATCAGTCCAGGCTCACACGTACACCAGCCCTACAATCCAATATGCAACCCGAATTTTCAGACGAAGAAAACTTCGCTCTTGAACAACTCATCACCGCCCTTGAGGCAAATGAATCAGAGCTTTTTCAACTCGATCTAGCTAAGGAAGACGATTCCCTCCAAAGCTATTCCCAGTTTTTCGAAGTGCTTGCATTGATGGGGCTCGCCGACACGCCCTTGCGCAAGCCTCGGTTAAGCCTTAAATCACGCATTTTCGCGGTTATTGACAAACAACCATCCGTCGTTTTCACAGACAAAGAAGGTCGGATTTTAGGAATCAACGACGCATTCACTGCGATGTGTGGATATCAACTTTCCGAGTTGCTTGGCCAAAAGCCAGGCAGCCTCTTGCAAGGTGAGCTAACCAATAAAGAAACCGCCGACTACATGAGTGCGTGCGTACGACAAGCCATGCCCTGCCAGGCCGAGATCCTAAACTATCACCGCAATGGCAGCCCTTACTGGGTATCCATTTCCATTCAACCATTGCGGTCGACCACTGGTGATCTCGTGGGCTTTACGGCGGTAGAAAACAAGATTCGCGATCGCCCAATTCCTCAAGCTGCTTAGTCGCCTGGTCCTATAGGGATTTGGGGACACCTGTGACTTGCGCGAGCAGAGCTTTTTGGCAGTCTGGATGCATGTCAAATTCCATATTGCCTTGGCATCCGGTTGCTCGGACGCAAAATAATCACTCCCGTCGTTTATGAGCTTCGAGCACACCCACGCGGCGGCGTCCAAAAACGTTCGTTTTTTCCTTCTCTTTCGAGTCCTTTACAACGCCAGATTTTATTACCCTGTCTTTGGGGTCTTGTTTCTGGATATGGGCCTTACTCTCCAGCAGTTCGCATTGCTCAATGTGGTTTGGGCGGTCACCATCGTTTTACTGGAAGTACCCTCTGGCGCATTAGCAGACCAAATTGGTCGAAAACGCATGGTCATCATCGCCGCTTTCCTGATGGTCTGCGAGATGGTCCTCATCGCCTTCGTCCCACTTGGCAATCCAGAGCTGATCTTCTGGGTGTTGGTGATCAACAGGGTCCTCAGTGGCGCATCAGAGGCTGCTGCCAGCGGAGCAGATGAGGCCCTTGCCTACGACTCCCTGCTCGCCGTAAACCGAGAGAAGGAATGGCCCCGTGTTTTGAGGGTTCTAGGACAGCTGCAATCGCTCGGTTTTTTCTGCGCCATGCTTTTGGGTGCGGCCCTTTACGATAGCCAATGGCTGAATGGCCTTTTCGGCTGGTCGCTAGATCCGGAAACGACGCTACGGTTTCCGCTATACGCAACCCTCCTCACTTCCTTGGTAACTCTCGCAGCAGCGTTGGCCCTGAAAGAGCCGGACCAAGCCGGCGAACCGCAAGTCACCGTGCGGACCGCCATCAAGCAAACGCTAGCGAGTGCCCGGTGGGTCATCGGACATCGCGTGGTGCTGTGCGTGATCCTGGCCAGCCTGGTTCTCGATAGCGGCGTTCGCCTGTTCATCACCCTGCAGAGCAACTACCTCCGAGCCATTGAACTGCCGGAAGCCAGCTTTGGCTTGATTGGCGCTAGCTTTGCCCTACTAGGAGCAGTAGCCGCCCCGATCGCCGAGTGGCTGGTGAACAAACAAGGTCGTGTTAAGAACTTCCTTCTCTTAGCCTGCTTCGCCTTCAGTGGGCTGTGGATGGTCAGCCAAGTATGGCCAACTGTTGGTCTCCTAGGGCTTATTCCTCTAGGAATGAGCATGTCCTTCTTGGGCTTCTTCGTCTCCCACTACATCAACCAGGACGCCCCGCCCCGCATGAGAGCCACCGTGCTGAGCCTGCGCGGTCTCAGCAACAACTTTGCCTATGGTGTCGCCGGCCTTTGGTATTCTTTTCTCAGCGCGCAGCTCCGGGAAAACCTTGGGTCCGAGCAAGCGGACAGTGCGGAGGTCTTTACCGCCAGCCTAATGTGGCTCCCATGGATCTACCTGGCTCTCTACACAATCACAGGCTTGCTCTGTTATCTGCTGCTTCGGCGTCATCGTATCGAGAAAGCACCGGTCTCCCCCGGGGGATTCGCAAAAACAGACTAAGCAACAAAACCGCAAGGATCGGACCCCACAACAAAGTGGTGTTCCACAATTGCCAGTGCCATTCGCCACTTGTGTAGACAGGGTGGGGCATCAAAAAATACCAACAGCTGCTCGACGCCGCCACTGCGACAGAAAATCTTTTGGCAACGGCCGCAGCAGCAACCAGCCACGTAAAAAAGGAGCCTTGCACCATCGGACTCATCGTCAGAATCCCGAGGATGAGCCAAAGCCCGATCTGATCTTTTTCCTTTTGCCAAAGCAACACAAGAACACACCAAACCGCCATGGCGGCGTAGGCAAAGAAAGTTCCCGGCCACGAAAACAAAGCGGCACCCCGATTCGCTTCGTCAGGATACTCTGGATACCAATCAAAATTATCAAACAAAAACAAAAGCGGCAAACCAACCAGCGCCACCACGATTCCAAAGCCAAAGAAAAACCGCGCCAGAAAAGGCCACTCACGCCCCTTGGCATAACACCCGGCCAACCCAATCGAGAGTGGCGCGATCACATAATTCAGCACGCCTACAAGTCCTAGGCACACTCCAACTAAGCCCGACCGGTTTTGATCGGGCTGAGCAAAAAGCAACAGACCGACCACCATGGGCAACAGCAATAGACTATCTAAATACCCCGCGCCGGCGAATGAATACAAAACCAAAGGGTTTAGTCCGTAAACCAGCGCCACTGTTCGAGAATACCGCATCAAAACCCAAGCCACACAAAGATCGGCCGCCACAACGAGCACCTTCGAAATCAACCAGCCATGCATCTCGAGCTGATCTCTAGTGTCTTCGCCCGGCCAATGAAAAAGCAAAATCAGGCGCGGTAATGCCACGGCCAGCCAAAACAAGCGAGTTGGCCAAGCTTTCGCATTGAGTGCCAAAAGATTGGCAAGCATCAACAGACCCGCCCCCAGCAGAAACGGCGGCGCGAAATCGGGCCCTTGATAACTCCCAAAAAAAAGGACCGTCCCCGCCCCCAGTAGCAGAAAAAGAAAAGTCAAACCCTGTTGCAAGCTGGAAGGCACGTTCTTAAAGGGCCTAAAGTGCTCCAGCAACGCAAGGATCAGAGTGGCCAAAATGGCTCGCCCGGCCAACCAACTCCCGCGAAGTGTGCCAGCAATTTGAGATCGCCCCACCTTTCGTTCGGAATGCGGCACGGAAATTTCCTTCCAAGGAATCTTTTTCAACAGAGCGAGGGCCTGCATCTCCACCGTCCATCCAAAGCCTCGGTCTCTCATTTCCAAATCGCGCAGGGCGGAAAGCTTGATCAGCCGGAAAGGCCCTAGATCCCGAAAAGCCGGACGGCCTAACCAAGCCAACAAAAAGCACGCCAAAGCATTCCCCCACCTCTGCACGGGGCTCAGCGACTCTCGCCCTTTCGCGCTCGCAGTCCGGTCACCCAAAATAAGCTCCAACTCCCCGCTCTGGGCCAGCTCCTCAAACGCGGGCCAAGCCTCCCACTCTGAGAAAGCATCCACATCAGCGAACAACACCCACTCCACAGAAGAGTCCAAGGATTCCAAACCGGTGGCGCAAGCCTGCCCATAACCCGGACGCGATTCCTGAACAAGCGTAACCCCAAAAGATTGAGCCACCGCTGCGGTCGCATCAGTGCTTCCATTATCAACCACCATCACCTGCCCCCAACCCATGGGTAGGATTTTTTTGAGTAGAACGGGCAAAGCCAACTCCTCATTTCTGGCCGGAATCAAAACAGCCACCTTGCGGCGAAACCCAGGGTTGGAAACACTATGCATCTCGTCTCAAGAGTCGTGTGGACCAAGGCATATTCCAACCGAGAAATTGCCTCTGCCCACAGCAGCAAAAGCTCTTTACCGTGAGCGCTAGACTTGCGGATCGTCTACTCGTCTACTCGTCTAGCCGGCGGCGAAGCGCATCCCGATAGCTGCCCCCTTCTACACCGTACGCCGACCGACGGGCTTCAAGCGCAGGTCCGATGATCTGCAAACGCACGTCAATCGTGCGACCGAATAGCGTTTGCCAAAGAATCTGCGTGTTGCTTATGGGATCGCCACCAGGATTCTCCTCGTCAAACGCGGGTCTGTACATATCTACGACACCTTGCAACGCCGCGAGAAGCTCTTCCTCAGTCGGGTGCCCGGTCTTCTCTTTGACAAGGCGAAATGCCATCACGTCCTTATCCGCGCAACGCCTTATTTTCGAAACAAGGATGTCCAGAGGATGCGGAAACACCCATGCAACGCCGGCTTTCTTTTCACGGTGCGCTCGAGTGTTCCATGCCGGACTCACCACAAAAACATTTGGCAAAGTCTGTTCGATATAGGGTTCCGCCTGAAGACCCGGCGCTTGACTTCGCTGCCTGCGCCCAGCAGCAAACGCAGCAGGGGCGGCCGGAGGATCGCTGGATCCCCGCCAATATCTTGAAGCCAGCATTGGCGCGGGGAGAATATCCGGGTGATCGGAGGCCACTGAGGTGAACGGTTACCCCTGCACGTTTAGGGCATGGACTTCAACCTACAAAATTCTGAAAATGGAAGCACCCGCGTGCCAGTCTTCTCGCTGCCAGTGTCCTTTTCATGCAGGTGCACTTGAAAGAATTCCGGAATCTCTGTGCGCTCCCGGAAATAGCCTCCATGCCGCGATGCCGATCGTTCACCAAGCTTGCATTCGACAGCGAACTCCGGGTGCCCGTCACGCAGCACCACAAAATCCACTTCCCGCTCGTCGGTGTCTCGAAGATAGCGCAACTCCATGGCATGCCCTTCGGAATCCTCAATCAAATCGCAGTACTTCAGAAGCTGGCACGCGACGAAATTTTCAAACCGGGGACCCGGATCGGGGACTCTGGACCAATCGCGGAAGTACAATTTCTGCTGCTTTTTCACCGCGCGGATTTTCCCCTTTCCAAAAGGTGCAATCCGAAAGACCACATAAAGATTCTCCAGCACACGCACCCACCGCTCGACACTATCATGAGCAACCTGCATGAGCGTCCGCAGCGAGTTAATCGAAAGCGGACTACCAACACAGGACGGCAGATGATGCAGAAGCAAATCGATGGTGGTGTGCTCACGTAAGTTTTCCAAATCCCGCACATCCTCTTCTGTGATCCGGGCTGACACCTCCCTCAGCCACCGGCGGTGAAAGCGCTCGGTTCCATCCGTGAACGGTTCAGGGAAACCGCCACAACGAAGCAGTTGATTCAGCGTCTCCCTGGATCCCTCCGGGTCGGCCTCCAAAAGCGAAAAGGGGTGCAGCCGGTAATAATGATATCGCCCCTGCAGCGAATCTCCACCCTTCCGGTAGTAATCCAGCCTCGCGGAGCCGGTCACCAAAACGGAAACCTCACTGCGGTGTTTGTCGTAGAATCCTTTCACCAGATTCCTCCATCCTGAGAATTTATGAATCTCATCCAGCACCAGCAGCGGATGTCCTGCGGGAAATTCCGCAGCAAGCAGCTTTTCCCGGTCGCCGAGTGAATCCCAGTTCAAATATGCCGGCGAGCGTTCTCTCCGATGGCCGCCCAGAATGCACAGAGCCATGGATGTCTTCCCCACTTGGCGGGGTCCACCTACAAAAACCATCTTACGGCGCAGATCCTCTCTGACCAGACTTTCAAGATATCTGCTATTCATGAGCAACTTCGGATAAAACCAAAGTTACTCATGTGTAATTTCGGGTCAACCCAAAATTTTACACATCGAACCGCCAGGCAGACCTCCTGCGTGAACTCCTCGAAGTGATCCCACCCCTGCCGTTCCGGGGGCATTTATCTGGCAGTTCTGCGACGTTCGCGTGGATCCTGTGAGCGACAGAATAGGAATCCTGTCCATCGAGAAGTGCAACCAGCGGCCCTGTGTCCAGCAGGGCGGGTTTCATTTGCGCCAATTTCTTTCCCGGATCAGTTCACGCAAGGGGTGAGCAACACCAACCGTTTCTGAGAAATCCAGGCAGCCGATCAGGTGCTTCGCACGCTCAGTAAAGGATTGCATATCCAAATCCCGCTGCAGAAAATCACGGATGTACTCGGACTCGGTCTTTTTAAGGGCCTTGGCGGATCGCTTCAGGGCTTCTACTCTGACTGCAGCCGAATGGTAAGAGTGGATGTGCTCATAAAGCGGATGATAAACGTTTGTCTTACGCCTTGCAAGACAATAGGCCTTGCTCTGTCTCACCGCCCAATGAGGTTCACAGTCCTATTCAACAATCCGGCTTACGATCTCACCCGCGTCCCTTTGGGCAGGGCCGACTCCTCATTCCTGGCCAGAACTAAAACTGCGACTTTTTGACGAAATACGGGATCGGTAACAGCACCATGCATCTGACCTCAAGAGTCGCTTGAAGAACGGCATCTTCCAACCACCAAATCAGGATTCACCGCTCAAGGCGACGGCGAAGCTCATCTTTATGAGCGAGATCCAAACCGTAGGCCGACCGACGCGCTTCAAGCGCAGGTCGGATAATCTGTGATCGCACGTCAATCTCGCGATTGAAAAGCGTCCGCCAGAGCATTTGTGTATTGGCTACAGCATCGCCGCCTGGATTTTCTTCATCAAACGCTGGTCTATACATATCCACAACCCCTTGCAAAGCCACAAGCAGCTCGTCCTCTGTGGGATGCCCCATATTGCACTGCACAAGGCGAAATGCCTGCACATCCTTATCCGCACAACGCTTAATTTTGGAAACCAAAATATCGAGAGGATGAGGAAATGTCCACTCCACGCCACCCTTTGCTTCACGATGCGCTCGTATGTGCCATGCGGGGTCTACGATAAAAACATTTGGCGGAGTTTGTTCGATGTAGGGTTCCGCCTGTCCCTTACCCAGACCTAATTCTTCAATCAATGGGGTAAAGTCGTTCACCGAGAAGATGTCGACATCGCCGCTCAAGAACGCGCTATCGATTGATAACTGCAAAGGCGCAGAACCGAAGACCGTGATCGCAAAACTTTCGGAGCCTTCCAGCGCCGAAGCCAAGCGCAGGAGAAGCCGACCGGCAGGCGCGTTCCAATCGATCTTGGGATTCCATTCCCAGAATGCATTCATTTGCGGGAACCTTGCCGCGCTCGGAGTGTAGCAAGCGCTTGATCAATCAACCGGTCCTCCACTCCTGGATCTTCCAAAAGCGACGCCACAATCCGTCTGTCGCGCATGCTCCAGGTCGGTTTAAGAAGCAGGCGCGCGGCAATCCGCGACGCCCGCCAAAATGGGTCAGGCTTGTGCGGCGAGTACTCACGGTCGCGAATGAATGACATTTAAATATTTTAAACCGATTAACGCCCCAAAGCCAATCCGAAATGCTTCATAGGATCGCAGACTTAAGGTGCGGACTCGACTAGATCCGCTCTCACGAAGCTGCCTTCTTCTACTTTCACATTACTTACGACCCGTAGCGTAACGGGTTCACTGCCGATACGATCGGTCGTCAAAGGAAGCATATCCTCAAGAAGCGTCTCCATACCGGCGACGTTTCGAAGACTACACCCGCAACATAGATCTCAGATTTTCTTTCTGGAAAAGCGACGCTGGTTGGTTCGTTTTTTTCGCAAACCGACCTGCGCCTGGCAAAGACCCATCTGGCTGGAGAAGAAGATTTCTCCGTCCAAGAATTTGTCTGCTTTAGATCCAGCTGAAGTATCCCTTGATGTAATCCTCGGGTGGGTTCGCGCTGGTGGCCATGGCTTCACGGCACTCCTCGACGGGCCATTGGTGGGTAATCAAGGTGCGTTGGTCGAAAATGCCAGCTTTCAGCAAGGCCACGCTTTTGCGCCAGACCTCAGGAAAGTCAGGATGACTCGAGGGGTTGGCCGGAAGGAGCGACACGCCTTTCGCGATAAACGGCTCCCAGTCCATCTCCTCACTGCGATGGTGACGGTGATCAGCAAAAACAATCACACGACCGCCGTGCTTGCTGGCAAGTATACTCCGGGCGATCATATTTGCGGCACCGGTGGCCTCAATGACTAAGTCGAAGCCGCCGCTGCGCGTTGCCTCCTCAAAAACATCCATCTTGGCCCCGTTGATGACGGACGTCGCGCCTAGCTTGAGCGCATGCTCTAGCTTACTCTCGATCCGGTCACAGACCACAAACTCGGCACAAGGTGTGCGGGTGAAAATTTGCGTGAGCAGCAAACCCATATAGCCGGCTCCGAGTAGCAGCACGCGTTCGCCTGGTTGCACGTCGGCGCTAATTAATCCGTTCAGGGCGCAAGAGGCGGGTTCGGATATCCAACTCGATTCCTGGCCTGGTTGAGGCTCGGGCACGGCGATGGCCCAATCTTCCCGGACATTAAAAAACTCCTGAAACCCAGGTGCCCATAGCGTGGTCACAAACTCCCCTTCCTTGAGACGCTTCACATCTCTCCCGATTTTGGTCACCCGTCCGATACTTTCATGACCGAGTCGCGTTTCGGGAAAGCTCCCGCCAAGTTGTCCCTTGTAGCTCTTGATCTCGACCTGGCAAATACCGCAGCCAATGCTTTGCACGGTGACTTCATGGGCCTCGGGCTCTGGAAGTGGGCTGCCCGTTTCCTCCAATTCAGCATGTTCTTTTTGCGGGAATATGATGCGCTTCATGTTCGATTTTGTGTTTGCCTAAATGTTGCGGTATCCCTCAGCATCACCCTGAACAAGGGCAAAACAATGCAGATGTGAAGAAAAATAGCGACTAACTATAAGCGCATGCAAAAATCCAAATGCACTTTCCCAATAGTGCAATGGTGGCGGAAGGGGTGGGATTCGAACCCACGGTAGGTTTAACCCCACGCTCGATTTCGAGTCGAGT
>DAIRSW010000067.1:0-14957 GCA_036804205.1 Verrucomicrobiia bacterium
CTTGATCTCGCCGGTGCCACCACTCATCGTTCGGCAAAAAATCTGACTTAACCCACAAGAGCATGAAGGCACTAATTTCCATAGCAGCATCTCTCGCAATCGTGCGTATCGCCTGCGGGGGTGAAGTCCCGCATTTCACACCGGCTGAGATGTTACAGCGGGCAGATGTTGTGATCGTGGCGCAGCCTATCGAGATAAAGCTCACCGATAAGAAAGGTCATATCCAATTTCATGGTGGTAAGGTTGTTCCGCTCAATTACTACGAAGCCAAAGTGAGAATTGACAAAGTAATCAAGGGGGATGAATTGGGAGGAGAATTACTAATAGCCTACTCGAATCAGATCGTCGCCACCCATGCGGTCTCAAGAATATGGCTGCGTGAAGGCGTTCTTTACCTATTGTATTTGAAGAGGACTGAAGATGGAGTGTATGTTGGTGCCTTGTAAGGGGAGTTCCACGATGGTCAAGCAGCAAGACCCCTCAAAACAATCCAAGCCGAACAAGACGCGCCGTGACAACCCCTCCGCTGGTAGGGGTGCACGCGCTTTACGTTCTCCAAAAATAACCCCTCAATGAGTCGCCTAAACCTATCGCTCTCAGAGAACGCAGTTTCATTCGCGGAGGAGGCGCTATCCAATGCAATAGCCGCAGAGGAGACTCCGGCAAGGTGGAAGTTCGCGATTTTTAGTTTGGCTCAAGCTGTCGAACTGAGCCTGAAGGATCTGCTAAGTCGGCAGCACCCATACCTGATTTACAAGAACGTGGACAACCCTACGGTGACCGTTGGCATCGAGCAAGCGGTCTCCCGACTACGCCAGATTGCCAATCTAGAACTTTCATCTGACGAATCATCGGCTCTCAAAACCGCAGTTGCTGTTCGGAACAAGATTGTTCATCACCACGTGGATGAGTCGACTGCCGACCTGAAGCTCGTGTTCGCGCGGCTAATTGGCTTCCTCAACGACTTTCACCGCAAGCATCTTGATGATTCGCTCCAGGACCTGGTATCCGGGGACCTTTGGGTGGCTGGTGTGAAGGTTCGCGACTATGGAGAGGAGATATTCCGTCGAGCTCTTTCGCAAATGGCGACTGACAATATTGGGGACGACGCCGTGATGACCTGCCCCAGATGTGGATGGAATGCACTGAGTGCCTTCGAACCGAAGCAGGACACATGTTACGTATGTGGCCACATTGAGGCAGTAATCGTTTGTGAACGCTGCCAGAAGCTCATGCTCCAAGGAGAACATGAGGAGAACGGTAAGAAGAACTACTGCTGGGATTGCCTCTGCTACGTTACTGATGATTACTGGTATGAACAGTCAGTCGGAAAATAGAAGGAGAACAAGCCGCGTCGTGCAACCCCTACCAGCCGCCCTGTTTCAATGATTTCACCTGACTACAACCCCAACCCCGTGATCGACGCGCGCTCCCGCTGGTAGAGGTGCATGCGCTCCCTCGTTCGGCAAAAAGCATAAATCATCCATATGAACCCAACATCCCTGAAACTCAACGCCGCCTGTTCCGCCGGCAAATTAGAGGAGGTAAGACATCTACTTGACGAGGGAGCTGACCCGAATTCTGCTGATGAACACGGTTGCGGAACTCTTCTGACCTTTCATCCTCAGATGATCGAGTTTCTCCTTTCCCGAGGAGCAGATCCAAACATCCAAAAAAACCAGGCAGGCGCTTCTGTCCTCGCTGGCCTTGCTTATGTGAATCAGCTCGAGTGCGTTCGGCTCCTCCTGAATGCTGGAGCGAATGTGCATCGTGGGCGTGAAGAATCGGACGAGACACCATTACACCATGCCCTTGTTTCCCGACTTCCCGACCGAACTCCTCTCGTCAAGCTACTCCTCGACCGCGGAGCCGATCCCAACGCAAAAACGAAGCCCGGAATCTACAGTTTTAACTATGGAGGTGACCTACGAACACGGGCCGAGACGCCGCTTCATCGGGCGGCCGCCTATTCACCTGCCGACACAATTATGCTCTTGATGGAAGCTGGTGGAGACACGACCATTCGGGACATCAACGGTGATTCACCTGGGACTTGGGCGCTCTGGCACTTGCGCGAGAAATCAGTGCTCAACGCACTCACGCCAAAGTAATGAAGTAACCCGAACAAGATATGAGCGCCCCAGCATTGGCAACGCCACACCGCCGGATCAAGCTCCCAGCCGAGTGCTTCGAGGCCAGTCTTAAAATGAGCGCGCCATGCTCCGGCCAGCTTTTTGTGGTGAACCAACATCTTTTCCGAGCGCACCCGCACCACCGATCCTTGGGCGTCGATCCCCGTGCCAGGCACTAAAAAATGGATGTGCGGATGGAACTGCATACGCTGTCCCCAGGTGTGAAGCCCGGCGGTGAACCCGCTGACTTGAGCGCGCAAGCTCTTCGGGTCTTGGAGTTTTTCAGCAAGCGCTCGTGCCGCGGCGCTCATAAACAGATCGTAGCCGACTTTGGCATGGCGACCAACGGAAATCGGACGTACCACTTCGGGCACGGTCATGGTCACCAGGAAGTAGGGGGCGTTGACCCGTTTACTCAACTCGCGTTCCACCCACTTAGCAGTCTCGGCGCGACCACAGCGTGGACAGGCCTTGTGGTTGCAGCTATGGACGTCAATTCTGAGTAGGAACGGATATGAGGTTATGCAATGTCTTATCCGCCGAAGATAGGCTCATCAACAGCAAATTACAGGGGATTGATTTTTTTATAGCGCAAAGGTATCTGCGGGTGCCTGGGCAAGGGAGCTACACGAGAGCAAAAGCAGGCCATCGCGCAGCGCTGCGCCGCGATCTCGCACATGGCGCACTCGGCACACCGAGCCATCCTGCTTTTGGGCGATCCACAGGACCGGGATCACCGCCGAGGCTTTGCGCTCTTCAGGAAATTTCTTCACCCAGAACACAATTTTGGCTTCGCTGTCCGAGGAAGAGAGCCGTAGCCTTTTGGCGAAAAAAAGAGCTCAAAGATCCAGGTCTTCTATTCGTCCGAGCTCGTGCAACCAGAGGTCCAACGCCTCCCAAACTTGAGGCGTTTCTAAATCGAACATTGTTAAATGCTTTGACCCTGGCAAATAAACACGCTGGTTTTTCGCGTTTGGTAAGGCGTGAAAAAATCGCTCGACGGCCTCGGCATTCACGAAAATATCATCCCCTCCATGGGCGAGGAAGGTGGGCACTCGAATCTGCGGAGCCAAGTGCATGCACTCCAGAGATAGCGTGGCCAAGGCCACCAGGCCTCGCAGCGTGTAGGTCCCTACCGCGTAGTCGGCCGAGTTTAAAGCTACCTGTCGCTCCGGTAGACGGGAGACCTCCGGCGGTGGTGCATCCTTATCGGCGAATTGGGAAAGATCCACCCGCTTCTTTGGAAAAAGACGTGCTACAGCCAAAAAAAGATGCTTTTGCCACCCGGCCATCTGCATCTTCGGCTCAACCACCGGCGAAAACAAGAGCAGGCCATCCGGGTGAATATCTTGTTTCTCGGCTAGGGCATGCAAGCAAAGTAGCGCCCCCTTGCTTTCGCCTCCCAGCAGCATGGGCCATGATCCGTGCTTTTCTCGAATGTAATGCCAAAACGCCTGGACGTCGGTCACCTCAGCCTTCATTCCGTGGCTATCGCCACGTCGCGCTTGTCGGGGGTCGCGTCCTTCGCCCCGCATGGCCGGGGCGAACACCTGCCATCCTTTGGGGCAAAAAGCTTCTGCGAGAGGAGTGAAGTCGGTGGGATCGCCACTGATTCCATGGATTAACACCAAGACGCCAGCGGACGCGGCTGACGGCGTGGATTCCTCCCAGTGATGAAAGTCGAAGGATTCGCCATCATGACTTTCCCATTGAGAGATTTTGCCGGTCCAAAGATTCATTCGTTTGGAAAATAGAACGTTATGTCTGCGACTCTGGGTGCTCAGTCGGTTTTCACAATCTCAGTCTTGGAATCGCAAGTGGGCTTGAACGTCGCGATGGCTTGGGCCATCCGCGCTGCGTCGCGGCATTCTTGCACGTCGTGCACCCGAAGCCAGTCGGCACCTTGCAGGGCGAGATACGCGCTGAGTGCGACCGACGGCCATTTGCGCTCGTCCATGGAGCGATCTCCAATGAGTTCCCCCAGCAGGGATTTTCGGGAGTGGCCGATCAGGATAGGGCGGTCGGCAACGCGCAAGGCTTGCCCGGCTTGGAGGAGAGCCAGATTGTGCTCGAGCTTTTTGCCAAAACCGATTCCGGGATCAAACATGACGCGTGCTGGGTCAACGCCGTGTTGTTCGCAGAGGGACAGGCGTTCGCAAAAAAAGCCTCGTACTTCAGCAACCACGTCCTCATACTGAGGTCTTTGCTGCATGGTTTGGGGGGTGCCTTGCATATGCATCACCACCAAGCCGACCGTGCAGCTGGCTGCTAGCCGGATCATCTCGGGGTCAGCATGCAATCCTGACACGTCGTTGATCACACAAGCGCCTGCCGCAAGCGCTTGCTGGGCCACTTCGGCTTTTTGGGTGTCGATGGAGACCGGGAGTCGGTGGTGTCCGGCCAGGTCTTGCACCACTTTAAGGATGCGTTCGGTTTCTTCATCGGCCGGGACAGCGCGTGCGCCCGGCCGCGTGGATTCACCTCCTACGTCGATAAGGTCCGCTCCTTGTTCCATGAGTTGGAGTCCATGTTCAACCGCGGTTTGGTGGTTTAGAAATCTACCGCCATCGGAGAAAGAATCAGGGGTCACGTTGACAATTCCCATGATCAGAGTTTTAGGGCCGCACTCCCAAGTGTGGTGACCTGCTTTCCAAAGTCTGCTGCTTGGTAAGTTTGTCATTTTTGATGATTACGACCGCGAGACAGGCGAGGAAAGCTTTTGTTTCAGACAAAATACTCAAGACCCCCGATGAAGTTGACGGAATTTTGTGACACCATTCTTGATGATGGAGGTCTATTGTAAAACTTTTGTGGTGTCGACTCGAGGAAAAGGCACCTATGAAATCACCAGCCAGCTGCACGAAGCAGTCCGGGCGTCCGGGGTGCAGAGCGGTCAATTGAGTGTGTTACTGCGCCATACCAGTGCCTCGCTGGTGCTGTTTGAAAACGCGGATGCTTCTGCTCGGACGGATTTGCATCGGTTCTTTGAAGAACTGGTTCCGGAAGATTATCCGGGGTTTGTGCACACCTATGAGGGTGCCGATGATATGCCAAGCCATATCCGGATGGCGTTGACGCGCAGCTCGGAATGTTTGCCGATTATTGAAGGCCGTTTGGCTCTGGGCACGTGGCAGGGCGTTTTTGTTTTTGAACATCGCCGCGCGGCGATGCGGCGCGAGGTGGCTGTCTCGATTATTGGGAAAGGTTAACGTGAATACCCACGAGAGAACTCAAGGAATTCACCATGAAGAGCATGAAGGAAAACTGGCGAAGCAGGAACAAAAATCGACACCTCGACTCCCTTGATGGGTGCGCAAATAAAAAACCCCGCGGGCCGATCCTAGGATCGTGCTCACGGGGTTGAGAGCGGGATAAAATCCGCAGTGCTTAGAGGGTTTCGCCAGTGCGCACCCGGACCGCTTTGGAAACGGGTTGCACAAAGATGCGTCCGTCACCAATGGCACCGGTTTTGGCAGCGTTGGCTAGGGCCTCAACAGCTTTGTCGGTGATGTCTTCGGCGACCACTACGTCGACTTGGACTTTGGGCAGAAGATTGACTTCATATTCGGCACCACGATAGGTTTCGGTGTGGCCTTTTTGACGACCGCAACCGCGAACTTCGGTTACGGTTACGCCTTCGGCGCCGGCTTCGAGGAGGGCATCAGTCACTTCTTTAAGTTTCTGAGGGCGGATGATTGCAGTTAAACGATTCATAGTTTTTAGGATAGTTAGAGGTTGGTGTTTTGGTGAGCGGCTTCTTTGAGTGAAGAAGACCGCTTATTTAGACGATTTTCTTATTAGCTAGGAGCGTGCCAACGTTCTGAGTGAGTCATAAAGCATTGATAGTGAGTGACTTGAGTAATGGTGCCCGGGCGACCCCTGGCTGGTTTTTGGTTAGGGGCTGATCAAGGGGTGATCAGAGATTGACCAGAAGTTCGTGGTTGAGGCCAGGTCGAGGAATCCTGGAGTCCCAAAAACTAGCAGTGGACAAAAGGCTAAAAAAATCGCAATGTCTGCTGCTTTTCATGCAAACATACAATTACAGAGCGTCTTTTATCGCAGCGTCGATGATCCAGGTTGGGGTCGACTTCTTGCGCGGCGGGGTTGTATCCGTTGCACAACAAAGGATGAGCTAGGATCATGAACGTTTTTGATGTCCCTTGGGCGATGACCCAGGGTTTTTCTTATTGGCTCATGAATATGAGTCCTGCACTGGGATTGCCGGATGTTGCTCCGGCAGGGTCCGCTTTGATTTTGATCTTTTTGATCATGCTCAATGGCTTTTTTGTGGCTTCGGAATTCGCCATCGTCAAAGCGCGAGCTGGCCATTTTGAGGAGTTGATCGAGGAAGGTCACAAGGCCGCCCGCATGGCTCGGCATATTCGCAATCGCACCGACGCCTATTTGTCGGCCGCTCAATTGGGGATCACACTTTCCAGTCTCAGCCTGGGCTGGTTAGGAGAGCCTTACATTAGCGCTCTTCTCACACCCGTGTTTGATGGCATCGGTCTTACCCACGAGCCCTTAGCACGCGGCCTGGCGTTGGTTCTGGCTTTTGGATTGATCGCGACGATTCACGTGGTCTTTGGAGAGCTGGTGCCTAAATCGCTCGCCTTGCGATATCCCATCGCCGCCAGCTTATGGACCGTGTATCCGCTGCGATTGTTCTATTTGTTTTTCCGTCCCTTCGTCTGGGTGTTGAATCGTTTGGCCAGTGCGCTGCTGCAGCACGTGTTCCGACTGAGCCCTCTGAACGAGTCCGAACTCGCCGCAGCGAGTGAGGAGGACTTAAGGCTTTTGGTTGAGGAAAGTGAGCATTCGGATGAGGTAAGTCCGGTCGGTCGCGAGATTTTGTTGAACGCCTTGGATCTGTCGCGCCGTGTCGTGCGTGACATCATGACTCCGCGCAACCGGGTTGTTTTTCTGGACGTTGACGATCCGATCGAGAAGAATATCGAGGTGGCGGTGAGCACGCGGCACACCCGTTTTCCTTTATGCCGTGGGCATTTGGATGCCACTTTAGGTTTGGTGCATATCAAAGATGTGCTGGCTTCGGTTCATCGTGGCGGAACGAATTTAGAAAAGATCACCCGTGAGTTACTCCCAGTGCCGGAGACTATGGCTTTGGAAAAGCTGTTGACCACGTTTTTGGCGAAGCATGCGCATATCGCCTTGGTGGTGGATGAGTATGGTGGCGCGGTCGGAATGGTGACGCTTGATAATGTGTTGGCCGAACTGGTGGGCGATATTCAGGACGAATTTGATCACGAACCGCCAGAGTTTGTGCGGTTGAATGAGGAGGAGTTTTTGGTTTCCGGCGGCTTGGGTTTGTACGAGCTGGAGGAGCATACCGATCTAGAGTTGGAAAGCACCGAGGTGAGCACCATTGGCGGATACGTGACTCATCTGTTGGGTCATTTGCCTAAGGAGGGTGAGGAGGTGCGGATCGAGCATTACCTGGTGCGTGTCTCCAAAATGGAGGAAAAAAGCATCGGACAACTTCACTTTAAACAAGTAGAGAAGCCCCGACGCTTTGACGAGGAGGACCCGGATGATGAGGAAGAAGCGGAGGAGCCTGTGCCAGATAAGTCGGTAGACTCACCGACTGTGAAGGATTAGTGGAAGCCTTGGGTGGCGTGCCGTTGGGCTCAGTGCACCAGCGGTGCCGGTCTTTCGCCCATGCGTTGCAGAGTTCCGGATACGGTTCCCAGGTCGGCCCGAGATTTCCTTTGCCAAAGACCTGTTTCCCATCGAATATTCCTGATATCGTCGAATTGACTATGAAGATTTCTTACGCTCGCAGGAAAGATTGTTGCAATCCTGCCCATCTCTCCAACCCAGATTTTTCCTCAAACACTGTTCGAGCGAAATACATCGCACTGGCTTTTTTTGCATCTGGTGCGTTGAGCTCCCATGTGCTTGCCCAAAACACCCCGGCTGCCAGAATCGATGTTTCCGATTTTCCGGCACAGATGGTTGAAGAAGTGGTTGTGCCCGTGCCAAGCGAAGTCTTCACGGTGCTAAACAAATTAGGTGCGCCTGACTGGAATTCCGAGTTGCGACCCATGGAATCGATCGAGTTAGGGGATCGACCCCATATTGCGCTTCTTCTTGGCACGGTGATCGCCGATGGATTTCTTTCCGTGCAAGCGGAGGACTCGGAGCGGGTCAAGGATGTGGGGCGTGAGGTGCTTCGTTTAGCTGGAGCCATTGGCGTGCGCGATTCGGTGGTCCGCCGTTCCAAAAGCATTATTGAGGCTGCAGACACGCGCGATTGGCAGGTTGTTAAGGTGGAGTTAGATAAGGCCCTTCAGGACGTGCGGGGAGCCATGATTGAACTTAACGACGAGGAACTGGCTCAGCTGGTAAGTTTAGGGGGCTGGCTGCGTGGCACCGAAACCTTGACATCTATTGTGCGCAAAACATTCTCCGAGGACGCTTCAGAACTCTTGCATCAACCCCTCCTTGTTGAATATTTTGAGCGGAGACTCGGGGGCCTGAGCGAGCCGCTTAGCAGCAACGAATTAGTGCACGACATCAGAGCAGGGCTTGATGAGATCAGACCCCATATTATGATTGATGAAAATCAGGCCATCTCGGCTGAAGCGGTTGAAAACATTCATGCAACCACCAGCCGTCTTATTAACCGGATCACTCGCCGATCTTAGGGTCACCTAAGTCACTTGATTGGCATGAAAATATTAATTTCCAAGGGTGAACCTTCCCTAGTAGGCTCACCTAATTCACTCTCGCAAAGCAGCAAACCTGTGCGTGCGCACGGCGCACGATGTTCACTAGCGGTAATGCTGAGTCTGCTCATCTTGCTGAGCCTAATTCGCCCGTTGTATGCCGTCGTGGAAGACGCCATCTCTTTTGCTCTCGAAGCGGCCACTCCTTATGTCGAGGAGGGCTTTACGGTTCGAGAAGAATATTGGGCCGGCGATCTTGCCGAAGGCGAAAGTAAAGCGGTGAACCACCAACTCTATCGAGGCTTGGAGTATTGGTTCTGGCTTGGATCAGATGTCGAAGAAGCGACCGTGTCCGTACATCTTTACGACAACGAAGGCAATCTTGTCGAAGGCGAAAGTTTTCAAAATGGCCATCTGGCCGGTTCAAAAATACAACCCCAACGCACCGGCACCTACTTTGTAGTGGTAACGGTGCACACTTCGCCTGAGGAACGAACAAGTTGGGGCCTCACCTATGGCTTCCGCTAAACCTGCTGGCCCCTCTCACATTCTGGGGGGCTTTTCCTCATCGTGCCATTCATGACGGAGACGATCGAATTTCCCGACGCGCGGACACTACAAACCCTGTTCGCCAATGATCCCAAGCTGCTCAAAGAAATGGAGCAAGCACTCGACCTTCGTGTGACCACACGCGATGGCTGGGTGAAATTTGTGGGAGACTCTTCTCAGGTCGCCCGAGCCCGAGAAGTTTTTTCAAAACTGCTAAGCGTGCGTAACAAAGGAATTTCTATCGGCCCCTACGAGTTCCGCTTCGCCCTCAACAGTACTCAATCCATGCAAAATCCTTCACCGAGCGTCGACCAAGCTTCAGCAGATGATCTGGTAGAAAGGATGGCCTCCATGCGCATTCTCACCAGCCCCAAACGTCCGCCCATCGTCCCGCGCACCGCAGGGCAATTGGGATACTTGGAGGCGCTGCGCCACAACGATGTGGTGTTCGGCATCGGCCCAGCCGGCACCGGAAAAACTTACTTGGGCATGGCCATGGCCGTAAACGCACTCAAAAAGGAAGAAGTCGACCGCATTGTCTTGACCCGACCCGCGGTGGAGGCGGGCGAAGCTTTAGGGTTTTTGCCGGGCAATCTTCAAGAGAAGATTTTCCCCTACTTACGCCCCCTTTATGATGCCTTGCACGACATGCTGGATGCTGAGGAGGTCCAACGTTACATGGATCGTGGCATTGTGGAGATCGCCCCACTCGCCTACATGCGTGGTCGCACCTTGAACCGCGCTTTTGTGATCCTCGATGAAGCGCAAAATACCACCACCGAGCAGATGTTTATGCTCTTGACCAGGCTCGGAGAACGATCAAAATGTGTGATTACAGGCGACGTGACCCAAATTGATCTTCCCCGAAATAAAATGTCGGGGCTGGTAGAGGCTCGACTCGCTCTGAAAAATGTTCCCGGAATTTCTGTGCACGAGCTTGGGCAATCCGACGTGGTTCGGCACCCACTGGTTCGTGCCATCATTGAAGCTTACGCCACACACCGTGCCGAGGTGGGAGATCCCTCCCATCGCCCTCCAAGGTCGAATAAACTCTGAACTTCCCCTCCCCTCAGGACGTCCAAACCCTAAAGACTCTCTCTGTTAGCCTTAAGAGTTCCTGCCCGAAACGTGTCTATGTTCAAATACTTTAAACGCAACCAACTGGTCCGTCGTGGAATGGCCTGTGGAAAAACGCGTCGCAAACGTTCCAACAGCGACTTTGTCCGTCGACTTGAGTCGGCTCCCGGCTTTCGATTTCTTATCTTTGCGGGCTTCCTCGTGGGTATGGTCTCCTTATTCACCTACGATGGAGGTGCTGACCTAGTAAAACGCCTGCTTACGGCTTTTCTGATTTTTCTGCTAGCTCTGGCACAGCTCTGGATCAACCATCCCGAAAGCTTTGCTCGCAACTCGCGCTTGCTCCTGATCTTTAGCGTGATCTTGGCTCACTTGGCTTTAGCCAAAGTCGTGCTGGCCACCGTCGGCAATCTCGACAGCTTGGCGTGGAGTCAAACCGTTTACGTTGCTATTCCCTACGCCTTTGGGCCTTTGCTGATCTCCGCCTTGCTAGGCAAAAACCACGCGCTCTACGCCGCGATCTTTATCAGCCTTTGGACATCCCTTCTAACCTTCCAGGTCGATGCGTTCCTGCTCGTCATCAGCCTCATCAGTGGGTTTGTGGCGGTCTCCATTACCCAACAAATCCGGCGTCGCAGTCGCCTCATCAGAGCCGGTTTTTACGTCGGCGCCGCCACCTGGCTGCTGGCGGTCGTTTTTGGATTGGTCGGCCCATTTCAAGCCGGCCAAACCAGCGTGGACTGGTCCATGGCCGCTTCACAGATGCTCATTGCTCTTGGGGCGGGGGTCGTCACCGCCATGATCGTGGGAGGTGCCCTCCCGATTTTTGAGTCGGTGTTTGATATGACCACTGACATCTCGTGGCTCGAAGCGGCCGATCTTAACCATCCACTGCTCACCGATATGTCTCTGCGCGCTCCGGGCACCTACTACCACAGCATGGCCGTGGCTCAACTTGCCGAAGCTGCCGCCGAAGCCATCGGTGCCAACGAAACCATATGTCGGGTCGGAGCTTACTTTCACGACATCGGGAAATTGGTGAAACCCGAGTATTTCGCCGAAAACCTCAACGCCTCCCGCAATCCTCACGATGACCTGACCCCGACCATGAGTGCGCTCATCATCATGGCTCACGTGAAAGAAGGCGTTGACCTTGCGCTGCGCCATCGACTGAACAAAACCATTATCGACATGATCCAGCAACATCATGGAACATCGTTGGTCACCTATTTTTATCATCGCGGACTTCAACAGCAAGAGGATGCTCGACGCGGCGGCAAAGTCATGAACATGCGCGAGGAAGACATTCCAGAGGTCAAGGAAGAAACCTTCCGTTATAGTGGACCTCGCCCGCAATTTCGGGAGTCGGCTATTCTTAGCCTCGCCGATAGTGTGGAAAGCGCCTCTCGATCCCTCCAAAAAGTGACGCCTCAGAGGATAGAGCAGTTAGTCAACGACATCATCGACAGCCGGATTGCCGATCATCAGCTTGATGATTCGAATCTTACGCTCAACGAAATCCGGTTGATCGCCGAGACCCTTCGCTCCAACCTCCTCAGCATGATGCACAGCAGGATCGCCTATCCCAAAGACGACGAGGAGAAAGCTACGAAAACCGTTGAACCCAAGACCGACAACCCGGCCCGAACCACCAAAGGCTCTGCTGCCTAATCGCCTAATCGCCTAACCGCGTCTACGTCCGGTTGATTCCCTTTTACTCCTCCCCGGGCTGACTAGCCCCAACCCCACCCATAAATCGTGAAAGCAAAATTTCTTCTGCTGACCATTCTCGTCCTCCTTGGCGGAGGCGCTTGGGCGTATTGGCAAGGCTACATTCCCTTGGCACAACTGTTCCCACCAAAAGCATCCGGGGGAGCTCTTTATACTCAGTGGCTCCCTGAGGACACCTCATTCTTCCTCCACCTTGCCGACCGGGCAGAGTTGGAAACCGCGATGCGAGGCAGCAAGCTTCATGCGCTCATTCATGAGCCAGAAATCCAAGCATTTTTTGAAAAACCACTCGCCGAACTCAACGCCAGTCCGGTGCCAGAAAGCTCGGGCTGGATGGAAAAATGGGATGCGTGGCAGGTTCAAGGAGGTTTTGCCGCCATGACTTTGGTTGAAGGACGTCCGCAAGTCGTGGTGGGACTTCGCTCCGAAGCGAGCCCTGAGGAGCTTCGACAATTAAGTCGCGATCTCCTCGCAGAACTCAAGGCTCAGCATCCCATCGGCACCTCTGATCTCATTCAGCATGGCGTGGCGGTCGAAGTGTTCTCGGCCCCGACCCTTGAGGTATGTTATGCCATCCTGGACGACGGTCTGATTTTATCAGCGAACTCCCTTGACCTTTTGCGTGAGATCCTGGACCGCCAAGGGGTCGGGCCCGGCGTGGTGGAAGGCGGGTCGCTCCAACAAAAGCCCAAGTTCACTGAAGGCCAGGCCCGGCTGAATCAACACCATGCGGTGAAGTTGTACGTCGATTTGGGCAGCATTTTTGAGGTGCTACTGCCAATCCTAGAACTGCAAGGCTTGCCTACAGACCAAACCGATGAATTGAGCAGGATTCAACACCTCACCTACGGATGGGGCATCAATGAAAAAGGCCTGTTCCACGATACTCTCTTCGCCGATATCCCCGATTTGGTGGCCCTACCCACCGGGTTTGGCCGGAACCTCGCCGCGTTAACGCCTGAAACCCTACTATACATGGGGATGCAACTGGACGAGGACCTGGCCTTGGACGGTCTGGAAGACCTCGCGGCACCAGGAGGTGGAGCGGAAGCTTTTGGTCCTTTGGTCTCCTGGCTTCAACAAATGGCGGGCCTCGGCTACTCCAGCCAACGACTCGGCGACATTTTAGGTAGAGAAATCGCCTTTGCTCTTGAGTGGCCCAGGAATGTGATGCAGCCGCAATTCGGCTTTGCGATTTCTCTTGCGGACCAGGCCGAAGTCCTTGAGCTCACCCGCATGAGCGTGGAATCCCTTCGTGCCCAAACCGGTCAGCAATGGACCGAACAGGCGTTAGATCATGGCACACTCTTTCGTCAACCGGCCGCAGTTAGTGGTCTAGCGGCCCTCTTCACCGGCGGGGGAGATCAGACCTCCGTGGCCGTCGGCAGTGATGCTTTGGTCGTGGGCTCGGTCCCTGCCGTTGCCAACGCCTGGCTCGAGCTTTACGCAAGTGAAACCCCAAGCCAAGAAGTGGACCTAACCAACTTCCCGGCGGCGGTGCCAGGAGAAACCATGGTATTTTGGTTAGACAGCGCCGGATTAACCGGACGCGCTATTGACTCCTTACGTCCGTTCCTGATGCTTATGAGCGGATTTGTTGGCGACACCGTTGACATGAGCAAATTTCCGTCCACGCAAGCGATCACCCAACATTTGAGCCCGATCACCTCGCAGGCCCGCGACTTCGTCGGCGGCACCATGGTAGAATCCGAGGGCATCATCACTCCGGCAACCGCATTCGGAGCGCTACTCAGCACCAGCGCTGCGGCTTTGTGGCTGTTCTCCGAAAACGAAGGTGGGTTAGATGCCATCCTCATGCCGCAGACACCAGAGCCTGTTCAGGCCCCCGTCATCGATGAGCCACCGGCACCGATTTTTACTCCCGAAGAATCCATGGATTCACCGACCGACGAACCTTCCGAAGAGTAAGGAGCTGAACCACGGATAAAAATAAAGATTGTAGCGGAATTCGGAAAAAATTTCGGTCCGCACGCGAGGTGGGGTGGGGAACCAGCGAGTGAGCCAGTCGACCACTCACGCCGTGGAATGGAACTCACGCAAAGAAGCAAAGACGCCAAAACAGACTAAAATAGTGGACCACATTCTCTGGATGAGCACCGACAAAGCACAACGTGTAGCGGAATTCGGAGCGAATTTCGGTCCTCACGCGCGGGGGAGAGGGTGGACCCCCGCCATGCGCCATCCGGACCTATAACTTGCAAGGAAAGTGAATGTTGAGAACTACATGAAAACTACACCGCCATCCGAAGATGTCCGAGCAATCGGGCGCTCAATTTTGTTCCCATTTGCCTGTCTTGTCGTCGGTCTGTCCTACCTAAGTATTCGTAGCAGCCTCACTATTGAATCATCCAGCGTGATATTTGCTGACATGCTTGGAGGAAGACCATTGCCTGCTCTGACCACATTTCTCATCAACTACCAATCGCTATTAGTCTTCGTGTCTTGCGCGATCCCAATCGGAGCGATCGCGCTCGTGTTCGTGAGGAGATTGACTACTGCGTTCTATGCAATGGGAGTGTTGACCCTCGCGGCATTCTTTCTGACCGTATTCATCTGGCACGGACTCACCGCCCCACTTGTTGCCATCATCACCGGGATGACAGATTTCTAAGTGATCCGGATGCTAACAATAATTTGTCGCTCGCTGCCAGCTAGATGCTCTATGTTTTCGGAACCTGGAACGACCGAGGGTGGGCGCGAAAGTTGGCTCCTCGCTGATTTCAGTGGGTGGTTGTCCCGCAGAGGCGCTGAGGCGCAG
>DAIRSW010000068.1:0-575 GCA_036804205.1 Verrucomicrobiia bacterium
TTGATCCTGAGGCTGCCAAAACCGTCGCGAAAGCGGTAGAACAGATGGACGCGAGCATTGAGGACGAACTCGATTCCCGAAAACAGCTTGAGCGTGCCGCTGAACTTCAGGAGGACGGAGCAACACTGATGCAACAGGCATCTGAACTCTTAGCCGAACGAGCAGAGGAAGTCGACTCCAACCCCCCAAGTAACACTGCTGAGGATGCTAATACTCTGAGCGCACTCGCTGCTCAAACAGCCGAAGCCTTCCGCCGACAGGAGCAGCTCGACAGGGATCACGCTAGGCTGCAAGATGAGATGGAAGCTGCACAAGGAGAGCAATCGGAGGAAAACTCGGACCAACAGGCGCAATTGTCAGAAGAGCAACAGAAAGTTGCGGAACAACAGCAGAATCTCGCCGAACAGCAAGAGAAGCTTGCCGAAGCCGTCGATGCCTTGCGGCAGGACATTGCCCCAATCTCCCCAGAAGCCGCTCAGGCTCTTGCCGAGGCTGCAGATCGCATGCTTGATGAATCAGACCGCCCTCGCGCCGTGGAAGCCATTGCCGAAGCTCATCAGCAGCTTCAGGAGGAG
>DAIRSW010000068.1:585-14922 GCA_036804205.1 Verrucomicrobiia bacterium
CCGCCGAGCAAGAAGCTCTCGAAAAGCTGGCTGCCACTCTCGATCGGGCCGCTGCCGCTGCTGCAAAGGCGGATCAACACCTCGAACAAGAACCAGAGGATCAGGCTGCGCGCATGGAGGCGTTTCAGCAATTCGTGGAGGCAAGAAATCAGGTGGAACATGCCATGCCGCATGTCCCGGAGGCGCTCAGGGAGGCCCATCAAGCCCTCCAGCAAGCTATTCAGCACGCGGCTGCCTCCGAAAATACAGAGGCTCTCGAAGCGAGTGCGCACGCCCAGGAAAAAATTGCCGATGCTCTGCAAACAGTAGCCCCGACTCGCAGCGGTCAAGAACCTGCTCCAGCCGGTGAGGAGACTATGCCCGGTGGAGAAGAGCAATTTGCAGGCCAGGGTGCCCTAGCCGAGATGAATCCCGGCGAGCACGGATCGCTTGACCAGCTCAACAACTCGCAGTCGGGAGACGCCCTGCCTGACATCATTGCTGAGCTGCTTCCAGCTCATGAGCGTGAAGCACTTGCGGTGCTCCAGCGTGAGACTGCTCCCCGCGATTACAACAACCAGGTCCGGCAATACTATCGCAATCTCGCCACCTACTAAAGAAAAGGCCTCGCAGCAAGGTGCGCTAAAATTTCTGAGCCAGAATCCATTGAGGTGAGGTCTCTTTTGCGCTATTGCAGCTTTTCTGCTTAGGTAAAACAGCAATGAATCCGGATAAAATTTTCATTGGCGGCGCGGGACATGTTATTGCGCTGTGTCGTAATTCTGGCGAGATACTTTGGGAGAGGGAACTTAATCCTCGATTTTTTAAATCGGCAAATGACTTTGTTTCATTGCTCGAAACCAAGAAAGGTTTGCTGGCGTTTTCCTATGGGACCCTTTATCGAATTGAGCCGAGCACTGGAGCTATTATTTGGCAGAAGCACATCAAGCAGCTCAAGTATTCCGTAGGAATTATCTCGACAGACTACCAGGTTTCTTTTGCTGCCGAGGTTGCGAGCGGGAGTGATGGCGGAGACGGCGGCGGAGACGGCGGCGGAGGCGATTGATGGGCGAGCTTGAGCAGGAGCAGGGACTGAGTGCCGCGCCGAAGTCGTGCACGTTCAGTCATTTCCCCACGGGGGCGAGCCCGGTCGGTGGAATGTCTTTAAAGTGGAGAGTCTGGACTTCAATGCTGATCACCACCGCGGCAAGCCCGATGGCCTAAGCGAGCGAGAATTCGATCTAGAGGCTCCGCCGAGGAAACGCTTCAGAAATAGTTCCAATGAATCTCCTGCGTCAATGTAATCGAGCAGGGCATGCGCCATGACACGCTTACGACGGAACACAAGTGCTGCACAGTCAGTGTCAGATGTGGAGCGGGATGCGGAAGCCACCGAGGTGCGTCTGGCGCTTCGAACAACACAGCGCACTCTGGTTATGGAGATCGCGGATAACGGAAAAGCCTTTGAACTGCAGCGCGCGCACTTTGGGAAAGGGGCCAGCCGCTTGCTTTGGCGTGATTGAAAGCGCGGCCCCAGCCAGTGTTTTGTAATTTATGGGAGTCGAACTTGAGAGCAATTTTCGCCAGGGTTTTTGCCCTCCGACACGCCAAGAATTTTGAGCTAGACGAGTGGCAAAAAGTGGTTATGATCTTGAAGGAAAGGGTTGGTTCGAGGCTATCCGAGACTTCATATTGTCTTTACAAACTCGCCTCACACCACCTCTTCCAGACCACTCTTTAAACACCCAACTTACATGAAACTCCGTCACAAAACACCTGTTGGAGAACCCTTAACTTACGCCAGATCCCTGCGTGGAAGCGGGGAGCAAAGCCAATTGGGCCAATTGGGCCAATTGGGCCAAATACTTACCCACACCCAGCTTTCAAGTCGACTAGCCCTAGTAGCTGCGTTCAGCTTACTGGTTGGCGTGATTGGTGTTGGACAATCTCCGCTTATGGCTCAGCCAAAGCCTGCGCTTTTGCTTATTGAAGATGAGCTCGAAAAAATGATGGAGGGTCTAGAGGTTGATGAGGCCACATGCTTGCAGTTTCAATTGGCCGTCCGAAATGCAACTAAAGCGAGTCCTGAACGTTATAAAGACATTTTGCTCACGGCGCTTACCATCAAAAAAGACTGCGCCTGTGAAGCTATGGTCGGGGTTTTAGAAGGCTTAGCACCTGAAGACGGCAGCGAGTTGCAGGCCGATTTGGTTGCGGATATTTTGCTCACCGCCATGGAAGCCGTACCTGAGTCAGCTCAGGACCTCCTTGCGTGTTGTAAAGAGGCGGTGCCATATCATCTTGACATGATTACCGAGTTGGGAATTGGTGTCAGCGGGATCCCAGGAGGATATCAGCCACTTGGGTTTGGATCTGTTCCTACACAGCCAGGCGGTGCCACTGGTGGGGGAACACCACCTGGCACTACCACTACCACGACGATTACCAGCACATCAGGCGGGGGCGGAATGCCTCCCATGACTCCCACAGTTCCTTAAGGTGATTTTCTAGGGAAGCTTGGTCCTTGGGGTCTGCTTTCAACGCTCAAGACTTGTGGGTTTGACCTTAGGTCTGAGGAGCGAGCTTATAAATAACCCGTGAAGAAATCTTCACGGGTTTTTTGCGGTCTTCGCTTGTTCTAAGGCTTAAAATCGTGAAAGAAGGAACATGAGAATTTTTGTCGCTTTTTTGCTTGGGATTGGAATTTTTCTAGCCCAAATCCTTTATGGCGGAGCAGCCCCCATTTACGCCTATCCCGGCTACGTCATTATTGCCTTGGCGGGCTTATTATCGATCTTTGCCTTGCGTCGACAAAAGGTGCAGCCGTCGAGCTGGGCGATCATTTCTGTGTTCCTCTTTTTCGGGTGGATCTTTGTGAGGGCCGCGACCTCGGACGTCTCTTATCTCGCACGCTTTGGTTGGCAGAATGGATTGGCCTGTTTGGTCTTGTATTTAATTGTGGCACTGGTCACCACGGACCCAAAATCACGTTCGGTGCTGTTGTGGATCCTGTTTGTCGCGGTCATTCCCAACGTGCTGATCGGTTTAGTGCATTTTTTTCGTGACAACGAGTTTACGATCTTAGGCTATCCCCGACCGCAATATGGCCAGCGGGCTAGTGGCTTGTTTATTTGTCCAAACCACTTCGCTGGGTTTTTGGAGGTGATGTTAGGGTTTGCGATCGCCTTGATGGTTTGGTCAAGAGCCAAGATCTGGCAGAAACTGTTGCTTTTATATTTTACTGGAGCTTGTCTTTTAGGTGTTGTCCTTTCCGGAAGCCGGGGTGGATACTTGAGCACGGCGGGCATGATTTTTGGCCTTTTTGTTCTGTGCATTTGGTTAATGCGAGGGATTGATGCACCGGCGTGGAGACGCATCACGGCAGTCTCGGTAATGTTGCTGGTATTGGCTGGAGCTGGTGGTGGTTGGTTTGTTCTTAAAAGCGATTTGCTTCAACAGCGTTTCTCACGGGTTGCGGACACCTCGGATATTCGTATCCCAGTATGGCAGTCGGCTTTAAGACAAGCCGAGCTTTCGCCGGTGGTGGGAACGGGTGCCGGCACGTTCCATCACTACGGACGGACGCTACGCGATCCGAAGGTGCAAAGTGACATTATTTACGCGCACAACGACTACTTGCAGCTTCTCGCGGAGTATGGAGCAGTGGGAGTGGCGCTAGGACTATTGATGGTTGGGGTGCACGGCTGGCTTGGGCTGCTCGCTTTAGGAAGATGGATGAAAGCACGAAGGGCGCAGGGCATCTGGCAACAAAGCGATGCGGCGGCGCTGACTTTAGGCTCCTTGGGAGCGCTAGGTGCTTACGTGATCCACTCAGTCTTTGACTTTAACCTGCATATTGCTGCCAATGCCATGTTAATGGCTGTTGTTTTTGGGATATTGGCCAACCCGGGTTGGACAAGGGAAGCGCTGGGGGATAGCCCGACCAAATCGGAGGATAAACGGCGAGGCACATGGGTGATGGGTTTGAGCCGGATATTGGTAGTGCTTGGTGCGCTTGGAATCTTGGCATTTGTGGGGCGATTTGCGTATTCCGAGTATCACCGGGAACGTGGGCGCTTAGAGCTGAAGTTCGGAAGTCCAACCTTAGCCAGTTTGCATGCAAGACAGGCGTTAGAGCATGATCCTGGGCATGCCGGTGCTGCTCTCACCTTGGGCGATGCGAGACGGGAGATCGCGCTTTCTGTAAGTAATCCTGCGGCGCAGGTTGCGATGCTTCGAGGAAGTGTTCGAGCTTTGGAGCAGGGAATCGAAGTATACCCATTCGACATTGAGCTGGTTTTAAGTCTGGCGCTTAGCCTAGACTTGCTTGGAGACTACGAGAAAAGTTTTGAGCTGCACCAACGTGCAGAGGAGCTGGACCCTAATCTCGGACTCGCTCATGCCTATCGTGGTCTCCATTTTCACCGACAAGGTAAGTTCGACGAAGCCGAAGACGCCTACCGTCGCGCCGTGGCATTAGGTGCTAGGGGAACCGCCGCTCGAAGCGGGCTTCGGGAGCTTCAAGAGGATCGCAAGCGGTTTCCCTCCATGATCGCCCCTGAGCAGGAAGTTCAAGCGCCGCTGACTCCTTAAATGCCGGGCTGGAAAGATGCTCAAAAAGCGGCATGGGGCTCTTTGGTATGCTCCATTACGAAAAACCACGTTTCCGACTTTCTAAAAATGCCGAATGATGTTTCCATAAAAAGTTGCATTTGACAGAAAAGAAACTAATCTTGTTCGGATTTCTTAACCACACATGAAAACCCCAAATACTGCACCGACTGCTTACCAAGCTCCCCGATTAAAAAATCTTAGTGGCCACTGGATGGCTTTGTTTACAGTAACAATGGGCTACGCCCTTGCGACACAAAGCCTGCACGCTCAGGAATTCTCTGCCTCTCCGGCTCCCGCAGCCCCAGCTGTCTCCGATTTTGCAGAGCCCAATGACGGCGAATTTGAAAGCTCCCGTTTTCGCACTTCGCTGGATGTTCGTCACGGTTATGACGATAACGTCTATACTGACCCCAGAGGCGAGGAGGTTGGTAGTATGTTTACCGGGATCAATCTTGGCGTGAATCGCAACCTGGGTGGTGAGCGCACTCAGGTCGACATTGGAATTGACGTTGGCGGTGATTACTACTGGGATGTCCCAGAAGACGATTTTTTCTGGAGAATTCGTGGGCAATTGGGAATCACACATCGCATGAGTCCAAGGCTTACGGTCGGGTTGGCCAGTTCCTTGATCTATGAATCCGAGCCAGATTTCGAAGAGTCCTTCAGTCGCAACAGCCGTTTGGGAAATTACATTTTTTCCCGGAACAGAATTTTCGCCTCCTATCGCTGGTCGCCGCGGTTTTCAACGATCACATCGTACTCATTAAATGCGATCTTTTACGAAGACGGTAATGTTGCTAGCTCGAGCGATCGTCTAGAGCATTTCTTTGGGCAGGAACTACGATATCTTTACAGTCCTACCACGACTTTGGTCGGAGAGTACCGCTTTGGTATTGTCAGCTATGATGGGAGCTCCAGCCGTGACTCCACCTCTCACTATTTATTGGGAGGTATCGATCACCAGCTGAATCCAAGAAGCTTACTGACACTTCGTGCTGGTGCTGAATTTCGTGACTTTGATAATGGCGGCGATGAAACAAGCCCCTACGTCGAAGCAAATCTTCGTTACGCCTACGGGGAGCGTTCTTCGATTAGTCTGATCAGTCGATATGGTTTCGAGCAATCTGAATTTGATCAGCTCCAAGAGCGAACCACTCTTCGCACCGGGGTGCGCTTGACCCACGGTTTCACTCCTCGGACTAATCTTAATGTCAGCGCATTTTATGTGTGGGATGACTACGATCGGGGCAATCAAGCTTTTGACGTCGAGACTGGACAACAACTGTCGGTGGGCAGCTTCAGTGAGGAGCTTTTAAGCATCAGCGTTGGGCTTGACTACGCCCTCAACAGAACTTTCACGGTGAGCGCGAATTACACATACTCAGAGGTCTTCTCGGATGTGGCCTTCCGCGAATATGATCGCAGTCGTTACTGGTTGGGGCTTCGCGCCACTTTCTAACAACTTCACTACGTAAAGTTTCGTTAAAAAAAGGCGCCGAGGCTGTTTGGCTTCGGCGCTCTTTTTTTCAACTGT
Source organism: Verrucomicrobiia bacterium (assembly GCA_036804205.1). GTDB lineage: Bacteria > Verrucomicrobiota > Verrucomicrobiia > Chthoniobacterales > CALDSX01 > DAIRSW01. The sequence goes on from DAIRSW010000068.1 coordinate 6,713, forward strand.
TTCGTTTTGGCCAAAACTTGGTCGTCCCTCCATGCCCGTACGCCGCAAAGCACGAAGAATTTTGGTAATTCCTGATGTGCACCACCATGTTGGGAATGCAGAGTATTGGCTCCGCACCATGAGCTATGATCAAGTGGTGTTTTTGGGAGATTATTTTGATGATTTTGGAGATTCGCCGCAGTTGACCCAGTCCACTGCGGCGTGGATTCGGGAGCACATGCTGGCCCAGCCGGACTGGGTCTTTTTACTTGGTAACCATGATTTGGCTTATCTCGCTGATCCGGATGATCGGGTGATCGCACCAGGGTTTACCCTGGCAAAACGGCAAGCGATGGAGGGTGAGCTACCTCGGGGTTGGCTTTCAAGATTCCGGCTTGGCCATTGGGCTGCTCCGGATTTGCTTTTGAGTCATGCAGGACTTCATCCGGGATGGCTACGCCGGCAAGTGCATCAGGAGGCCGCCAGCCTGATCGAGCAAGCAGAGCAGGATCTCGCTAGAAGCCAGTATCATCAATTGCTCTCCTGGGGTCAGGATCGCGGGGGATTAAGCTCCCATCAGCGAGTGGGAGGTATTTTATGGATGGACTGGGGCTCCCTGATTCCGCTGAGCTTCTGTCATCAAATTGTAGGACACACCCCCGGCTGGACGGTGCGCCACAAAACACACGGGGCTTCAGTGAACTTATGTTTAGACGTGCGCAACGCGGAGGTTGCGGCCATGATTTCTCAGGAATCCGGGGAAAGTGAACGCTTGGTGCGAGTGTATCAAAGGGCGGAATCCAAGCCGGAACTTATGCTGGAACATTCCTTGCCACGATTGTTAAAGGCGCGACCGCTTTTTGTAATGGCGGGCATTTAGTCAATACTGGCCGTCGGAAGTAGTTCAGTTGCTTGGAGCCACAGGTCCGCCCCCCAAGTCGCCTCACATTTTTCGCGGAGCTTCTGGATGGAAGCCTCTTGGCGAGGGATGGCCAGCATCGTGCTGCCTGAGCCGGACATGAGAGCCACCTCCACTTCGTTTTGGCCGAGCAGCCAGCGCTTGAGTTGTGCAAGGTGGATGTATTTTTGAAAAACCGGTCGTTCGAGGTCATTCACAATGTTCAGCCCGGGCAGATGTTGATGGCTCTGCGCTGAATAGCTAATGTTGGGCAGCTCTTGGCTGACTGACCACTGGCTGTAGGCCCATGGGGTGGAAACTCCAAAGCTTGGTTTTAACAACAAAATCGGCAGCGCAGGAAGTTTCGTTGGCCAGAGAGAGATTTGCTCGCCTCGACCGCGACACAACGAGGGGGCATCCAGAAGAAAAGCGGGAATGTCTGACCCTAGCTTTGCGGCAAGGTGGCGGAGCTGTTCATCATCAAGTGGCAGGTGGTAGGCGGCTCGCAAGGTCCGTAACACAGTAGCGGCATTGCTGCTGCCACCTCCGAGCCCAGCTCCGTGAGGAATATGCTTTTCCAAGTGGAAGTGCAATCCCGGAAGACAATTTGGTGCAGCTTCTTTGAGTGTTTCTGCTGCGCGCAGAACAAGATTCTCCTGATTCGTGGGAACACTCGGATCCGAGCAGCTTAGGGTAAACTCTTCGTTGGGGTTAGGGGTGATTTCGATTTCATCGGCTAAAGCAATGCGGCTGATCAAGGTTTCGATTTCATGGAAACCATCCTGTCTGCGACGTAGAACTTTGAGAAATAAGTTGGTCTTGGCGTGGCTGAGCACATTCATAACTTGCCTCTACGCTTGCCCGACGTCAGGGTAAAAACCAGAACGAAGCACAAAAATGTGACTCTCATTCAACTGATACATGAAGCCATCCGAAAAAATTGTCTTAGCCCTTGATGTGAACTCTTTTGAAGAAGCAAAAGCTTGGGTGGAGCGCCTTGAGCCGACCGGATTGGTTGGCTGGTGGAAAGTGGGGTATCAGTTATTTATGCAGATGGGCGCGTCCGGCGTAGAGCGCTTGCGAAGCTTGATACAAGGGAAAATATTTTTCGACTTAAAATTGCATGACATCCCCAACACCGTAAAGGCTGGTGTGACTCAAGCTCGGAGCATGGGGGCGCAAATGGTGACGGTGCATTGCAGCGGCGGGCAGAAGATGTTGGAGGCAGCAGTCGAAGCCATGGACTCGGACGGCTTGGTTTTGGGGGTCACGGTTCTCACCAGCTTCGACTCTGATCAACTGCAGGGAATCGGGTTGGAATGTGAAATAGCTGATCAAGTGCTACGGCTTGGACAACTTGCTCAACGCAGCGGCGTGACCGGGCTGGTTTGCAGTGCGGAGGAGCTTGCGCTTTTGCGAAGAAATTTGGGGCCGGAACTCAAGCTGGTGACGCCTGGTATACGGCTAGCCGGATCTGATCATGGAGATCAAAAGCGAGTGGCCACCCCTGGGCAAGCCATTGGAGATGGGGCCGATTTTTTGGTGCTGGGCCGTACTATCCTTGGAGCTAGCCATCCGGAAACGGCCCTCCAGCAAGCGGCTGCGGAGGTGATGCAAGCGGCTCAATGTTTGAACCCTCAGGACTTATAAATTATGCGTGATTTTGTAAAAATACTTTTCTACTTCATAGCGACCGCCCTCCTGGCTTCGCTGATTGCTCCTCCGCTCTATTGGCTTGGCACCAGTTGGCTCCACACTCTCCCGGGGCTGGGCATGCTTGAGGAAACGCCTTTCACGCGATATTTCAGCCGAGCATTTTTGGTGGCAGCGGTTTTGCTCCTGTTCCCTTTGGTTTGGTGGCTGAAGGTGCGACGCCTAAGCGAGCTTGGCTTAGCGAAAAACCCACGGCGTTGGGAGCACTTTGCTTGGGGCTTTTTTCTGCCGATCATCATGCTGTGGGCCTACGGTTTCATTCTGCTACAAACCCCAATTTACAGCATGAAAGACCCACTTCCTTGGGCGCGTTTGACGAATGTTTTGCCAACTGCTTTTGCGGTTTCAACGATTGAAGAATTGTTTTTTCGAGGAGCGCTTCTTGGTTTGGTTTTGCGAACGGCCAACAAAGGCGTGGCGGTGGTTTTGGTCTCCGCTTTGTTCAGCATCTTGCATTTTCTTAAGCCACCCGACTCGGCCTGGGAAGCCGGGGAGGTCACCTGGGCGTCCGGGTTTCTGTTAATCCCGCAAGCATTTCATCAGTTTGGGGAGCCCTTGCTTGTGTTGGGAGGATTTGCGGTGTTGTTTTTGCTTTCGATCATTTTGTGTGATGTCACATTGCGAACCCGGTCGTTGTGGCTAGCACTCGGTCTGCATGCCGGGCTAATCGTTGCTGCTCGAAGCTTTAGCATTTTGGCTCAACGACACGACACCTGGTTGCCGTGGATTGGGCCAGAACTGCGTGTGGGAGTCTTTTCGCTGATTTTGTTAGGTCTCATGTGGCTAGTGTTATGGCTGTTTGTTTTAAGAAAAAAACGAGTGATAGCGGAGGATGAAAAAGCTGTTTGACCGCGCCCATTCAAGTTTGCGGCTGAAGCGGACTACAGAACTTGGCAAGGGTGTTCTGCAAACGACCTTGGATCTGGTCTATCCCCGATGTTGTGTGTGTTGCGACCAACCCAGTGAGGAGGGCTTCTTTTGCGCTTGCTGTCCTGGGGACAACCTTAGGATTCGACACCCCCGCTGTGAACAGTGCTCGTTGCCGGTTGAAACTCAGGGTCAACGACGATGGCGGTGCCCGAATTGCGGGGATGAGCAATACGCCTTTGAGAGTGTGACCGCAGCGTGGCGGTATGCCGGGGGTGTCCGACGTCTTGTGCATGACTTAAAATATCGAAAGCAACGCTGGCCGGTGCGACCTTTGGGCTGCCTTTTAAAAGTGGCTTTGGAAGACGAAAGGCTGGTGGATCAAAAATTTGATTGGATTGTTCCTGTGCCAATCCATTTTTTACGAAGACTCAAGAGGGGTTTCAATCAAGCGGAGCTCTTGGCCCTGGAGGTGAACCGTTTGACCAAAGTTCCCATGCTCAAGGCGCTGCGTCGTTTCAAGCAGACTCCAAGCCAAACGCAGCTGAGCCGGGCGGAGAGAAAAGCAAATTTGGCAAACAGTCTGGCTGTGAGGTCCCACGCTAAAATAAGATTGGCAGGCGCCTGTTGTCTGTTGGTCGATGATGTTTTGACCACCTGTAGCACCATGCACGCTTGTGCTACGCTACTCAGAGATGGCGGGGCGAGACAAGTCATTGGACTCGTAGTGGCCCGTTCCTAAATTCTTAAGTCGGCGCAGCTCACGTGGAACTTTGTCATATAAGCGCTAACGTAAGGAATCTATCGGCCCGGCAGGGCCTGAAGGATATTAGCCGGTGGCGCAAGCCACCGGACCTCACAGAAAAGCAATTGCCCCGGCAGGGGCATGGGATACTCGTCAGAGCATGCCATCAACACCCCTTTCTCCTTGCTTCATCGCCATCTGCTGTTCATTAGAAAGACCGCGCCGGCGCTGATTACGACCAGCGTTTATTTGTGGTAGCAGCATTGTCCGCCGCCCCGTCACTACTGTGCAGAAGACGGCTTGGGTTTGAGCTTGATTTCTTGAAGCCACCGACTAAAGACTTTCGATGATCAAACTCGCGATAATCGGTGCTGGCGGTATGGCCAGCTGGCATGCACAAAACTTTTCTAAGATGAAAGGAGTCAAGCTCGAGGCGGTGGTGGATGTGGACCAGACTCGGGCGCAGGCCATGGCAGACAAGCATAACGTCAAGCAAGTTTATACAGATGTCGACCGTATGCTGGCAGAAAGCGGAGTGGATGCGGTGACCAATGTGACGCCAGACCAGTTTCATGCTCCACTCACTTTGAAAGCCATTAAAGCTGGAAAGCATGTGCTTTGTGAGAAGCCTTTGGCTACCAATCATGCTGACGCAGCCAAAATGGTGCGTGCTGCGCAAAAAGCCGGGGTCATTAACATGGTGAATTTTTCCTATCGGGATGCCCCGGCCATTCAACTGGCTCGCAAACTGGTGGCGTCCGGAAAGCTTGGGGACATTGTGCATGTGGAAGCTAGCTACCTGCAATCGTGGCTAAGTAGTAAGGTTTGGGGAGATTGGCGCACCAACCCAACCTGGCTGTGGCGTCTCTCCTCGGCGCATGGCAGTCGTGGCGTTCTGGGCGATGTCGGGGTTCATATTTTGGATTTTGCCTCGTACCCGGTTGGTGATATTCGTTCGGTGCAGTGTCGCTTAGCAACGTATCCGCAGCACAAGGGAACAAAGATGGGTGATTACGTTTTGGACGCTAATGATACAGCCATTATTACTGTTGAATTTGAGAATGGTGCTTTGGGCACCATTCACACCACCCGCTGGGCGACCGGGCATAAGAATTTATTAACGCTTCGTTTGTTTGGGACGAAGGGTGCCTTGCGTGTTGATCTGGATAAATCTCGGGATTCCATTGAGGTGTGTCTTGGGGCAGATGTTGACAAAGCAGAGTGGAGATCGATGCAAGCACCCGCTTGGCCCAGTGTTTATCAACAGTTCATCAAAAGCATTAAGACCGGGGTTAACGCGCAACCGGATTTCGCGACTGGAGCTAAGATCCAAAAAGCTTTGGACGCCTGCTTTTTGTCTGATGCGGAGAAGTCTCCGGTGAAACTTCGCTAGGCTTGGTTCTAGGGAGGGGAGATTTCAACGGTGACCTTGGCGTCGGCTGCGAAGAGCGGGTCGAGGTTATTTGCTGGCTGTCCTAAAGCCGCACGCAAGGCAGCAAGGTGTTGACCGGGTAAGGTAACCCAGGCTCGGGGAGGTGAGGTTTGCTCGAGTAAAACACTGCCCTGAAAAGTTTCGACGATGTTCACGAGTGTGGTTGGGCCTTGCTCGGAATTGAGGGGTGCCCAGTGCATTGGGTCTGCGGCAATGGGTTTTTGCCCGAAAACATCGTCGGCAGCCTGTTCTAAGGATTGCATGAGGTCCTGCCGAACATCTGGAGAAGATGAGAGGCGTGGTTCGCTTATCGGAATAGGAGTGGGCGTGCTGGGCGTGGAGGTCGATGCAGCATTTCTCAAATCGGAGCGCGTGACCAGAAGTAAAAGAAGACAGGCAGCAACGACAAGACCCAGGAGATGAGGGAGCGCATTTGCTCGCGATCGGTGAGGTTGAATGAAGCCCGGCTGCATGCTTTATTCTAGAAGAACGCAGGGCAGTTTGCATGAGGAAAATCTGCCTGGAATGTCCTGCTGAAAATTATGGAAACTCGCATACAAAAAGGGTACCTGTTAGTCGCCCAGCCACAGCTCGCGGATTCGCCGTTTGAAAAAACGGTGATTTATTTAGCGGACCATGATGACGAGGAGGGGACTTTTGGTTTTGTTTTGAATAAGCCTCTCACGGAAAATTTGGCAGATCTGGCGGAGGAAGCTTTAGAGGCCTTGCCCAGTTCGGTTCCACTACTATGGGGAGGTCCGGTCGCGACGAACCAGGTGGGGATCATGGTGCAGCGTTGGGCCAATGGGCGATTGACTTTCGCAGGGCACCAAACTCTTGAAGAGGCCATCGAGGACTCGCGCCGACCGGGTCGAGCATTGAAATGTTACCTGGGACATTCCGGTTGGAGTCAGGGTCAGCTTCTGGGGGAGCTCGGGCAGGGGTCGTGGGTTTTAATGAAACCTACCGGAGCTGTTTTGGGTGCCCCCGAGCTGATGTGGAGAACTCTGATGCATTCCCTGGGAGGTTGGTGGCGATTGCAGGCCAATGAACCGGAAGATTTAGGGATGAATTAGCCTTTTTGCCATTGCATTAGCCTTGTTTTTTTTTATTGTTCTCTTTCAACTGAACAAAGGGAATACTTTTATGGCCGACTTAGACAACAAATATCCAGATAACATTGATGGAAAATTTTATGTGGACGACACCTGCATCGATTGCGATCTCTGCCGCGAAACCGCGCCGGAGAATTTTAAACGCAATGACGACGGAGGGCACTCGTTCGTTTATAAGCAACCCGAATCTGAGGACGAGGAGAAGCTTTGCGTCGAAGCCTTAGAAGGTTGTCCGGTCGAAGCAATCGGCAACGACGGAGCGTAGTCTCTTAGTTCCCCAGTTTCTCAGTTCTTCTGTTTCTTAAACCAGCAGGCATGGACTTTGGCAGGCGATGTTATTTAGTGCCTGCGAGACACAATGGGCTTGGTGCTATACTGCCACGGCCACATTGCTTCTTGTTGGGGAGAGCCCTAGTCGCTAGTCAAATAAGGCATACCATGTGGCCTCGCTCAAAAGGCCGTTTTTGTCTCACCAATCATGGGTGTCTACGCGCGTTGTCTCAGGTTTTTTAAGCCCTACCAGAGGGCTATTATCGTTGGGCTGGTTCTTTCCGTCCTGGGTATTGGCCTCAATTTGCTGAAACCCTGGCCGTTTAAGGTGCTGGTGGACGACGTCCTTGAGTTTCGTCTACCAGGAACGGCTGAGAGCTTAGATTCTAACCAAGGATCATTCGACCCGGACGCAGGCGAGGATTGGCTCAACTGGCCGGCTTGGATGATTTTGGGGAGCCTCGCTTTGGGCTTGGTGCTCATCCATGCAGTTTGGGGTGGGGTGCATTACTTTACGGAACGCTTGCTGGTAAAAATTGGGCTTATGGGCCTGCTCCGTTTGCGGACGGAGCTTTATGAAAAAATGCACAGTTTGCCGCTGCATTTTCATGAACAGCGAGCGAGCAGCGATAGCAGTTTCCGGGTTGCCTATGATTCTCAGGCGATTCAAACAATTTTTAATAAAGGGGTCAGTTCAGTCTTCACGGCGGTTCTGTCGTTACTGGCAACTTTCGGCGTCATGCTTGCAATGGATTGGCGCCTGACCTTGGTGTCGTTAGGCGTGGTGCCGTTCCTGCTGCTGGCTATACGCTTGTATGCGCGTCGAGTTCGCGATCAGTCCACCACAATCCAGGAAAGTGAGAGCGCTGTTTTAAGTGTTGCCCAAGAAGGCCTGGCTTCGGTGCGCTTGGTGCAGGCCTTCAGTCAGGAAGCGAGGGAAAGATCGGCCATGCAAGCTGCGGTCAATAAGAGTGTGGATGCGCAAATGGCATTAACTCGGACGACGCTTCAGAGTACTTGGGTTTTAGGGATTTTAATGGCTGCTGCTACTGCGGCACTTTATTTTTATGGTGGTTACTTGGTCTTGGAAGCGGAGCTCTCTTTAGGGGCACTTTTAGTGTTTGCCGCATATCTAACTATGCTTTACCAGCCGTTAGAGGCGCTGAGCTACACTGCCTGGGCTTTGGAAGG
>DAIRSW010000069.1:0-14894 GCA_036804205.1 Verrucomicrobiia bacterium
AATCCCCGACCTACTTCCCAAAGCATAATCTTCATGCTCTTCATGGCCTTCATGGTAAATTCTCTTCACGGTAAAATCGGCTGTAGTTTTTAGGTTCCTGGTATAAGCTTCCCAATGAGTTTTTCCGAGTTATCTCACCGGGTGATCGGGTGTGCGATTGAGGTTCACCGGACGCTCGGCCCTGGCCTCTTGGAATCAACTTATGAACAATGCCTCGCCCACGAACTCCAGCTTCAAGGCATCCCGTTCCTGTTGCAGCATCCGCTTCCGGTCGGATATAAGGGCCTCCGACTAGACTGCGGTTACCGCGTCGATATCTTGGTGGACAATCAAATCATCCTCGAACTCAAAAGTGTGGAGAACTTGCTCCCCATCCACGAGGCCCAAATACTCACCTACCTGAAGCTGGCCGGTATCAAGCACGGTTTTCTCATTAATTTTAACGTTAAGCGGCTCAAAGACGGGCTTAAGAGTTTTGTGTTGTAACTTCTCTGCATGGCCCGCTCCTGTCGTCGAAGGGCAAAGACACTTAATAAATTCACCATGAAGAGAAGAAGAGCATGAAGAGAAAATACAGACCTATCAAATAGTTCATTATCTCGCTTTTCTTGAAATCTGAAGCTTTCCCCTGGCCTGCAGTGCCTTATCACTCAGATTCTACGTGAAGTCTTTCGACCTCCTACCCCCAGCTCTTCCCTTCATGCTCTTCATGGCCTTCATGGTGGTTCAAATTGTGCACGTCATCTCTGCGTGAGTCTCGGGTATGAATTAGTTTCTCGACTTCGACGTGTTTTCTTGCAACATTACTCTTTGGCAGTGGTCCAACTTTTATATGGCATTTTACCAAGCATACGGGAAACACGATGATTCCGGCCCCGCACCTACCGTGGTGGCTTGGGGCGTCGCCCTCTTGTTGAATGCGGCCTTTTACATGTTTGCCTTCGGCTTAACCCTGCGCTCCGATCAAACTCATTTGATGGAAGTGGTGCCGCCGTCCTTTAACATCGACCGGGTGGAGATTGATGCCGGGCTACTCGAAGACATGGCCGATGCCGAGCGACCCCCAGCGCGTCCGCTTGATGACCTCGCAGATTTTGAACTGCCAGACACGCAGGTCGGCATGGATAGTTTTAGCGGCGAAGTGCGTATTGCTCCGGCTCCTATGCCGATAGAAAATCCTTTGCTGCAAGAGGCGCCCCAGATTGATACCAGCACGCTCAGTCGTCTGGCCGAGCAACAAGAAAGTGGGCAGACCGCAAAAATGGAAGCGAACCTCGACCAGTTAACCCGACAAATGCTCGAGAGCGAAACCGTCGATCCCAGTCCAGCCCGGCCCATGCTCGATCCGTCAACTCTGCAAAGTATGGAAGCCCAAACCGGTGCGGCCATGGCGCAAAGTCTGCAAGGGCTAAGCCAGGGCGCAGCCGGTCAGTTTAGCGATCTCGATACTTTACTCAATCAGGTCGGTCCTTTGCGTGAAGGCACCGCACCGATTTTGATGCCGGGCGATCTGCTTTTTGATTATGACAGCTTTTCGCTTCGATCTGATGCCTTGGAAAGCTTGCAAAAACTTGGCTCGCTCATTCAACGCAATCCCCAAGCGAATTTCTTGATCGAAGGCCATAGCGACGCGTTTGGGCCAGATCAATACAATATGTGGCTGAGCACCCAACGGGCTCAAGCAGTGAAATCTTGGTTGGTTGGCCAAATGAATGTGGACCCAACCCGCGTACAAACCCAAGGCATGGGCAAAACGCGACTGATCGTTCCTGCCGACCGCACGGTGGAAGAACAGCAGCTGAATCGACGCGTGGAAATTATCATTCGCACACCCTGAGCGGTCATCGCCCCCGGTCAATCCTTCATGCTACCGCATATTGCGACCACACCGCCCGGACCAAAAAGCAAGGCTCTCGCGGATGATCTAAAGAAATACGAAGCCCCCACCGTAACCCTGCTCTCCGAGCAGTGGCCCATTTTCTGGCAGCGATCGGAAGGAATTAATGTTTGGGATGCAGACGGGAACCGTTATTTAGACACCACCTCGGGGTTTGGGGTGGCCACCCTGGGCCATGGCGCGATGGCCGAAGTGCTGAGTGCGCAGAGTCGCACTCTACTCCACGCCATGGGTGATGTGCATCCTGCCGCTGACAAAGCGCGCTTACTGAAAAGCCTGAGCGAGCTCACCTTTGAGCGGTGGGGATTTGGTCCGGCCAAGACGCTTTTGGGCAATAGCGGAAGCGAAGCCATTGAGATCGCCATGAAAACCGCTATGCTTTTCACCGGCTTGCCTGGCGTTCTGGTTTTCGAGGGCGCCTATCATGGACTGACCTACGGCGCTTTGGCCGGAACACGGCTGCCTTTTTTTGAGAAACCTTTTCGCAAGCAACTGCCCGCGTTTGTGCGGGACGTGCCTTTTCCTAGCTGCCTTGATTGTCCTTGGGGCGAGACGCATGGACATCGCTTGGGTGAAGCCAACTTTCCGAACTGTTGCAATCCTTGCCTGGAAAAGATTGGTGAAGCGATTCGCACGGTTTTACAGAGGGGCGATGTGGGGGCGATTTTGGTGGAACCAATTCAAGGACGCGCCGGCGACCGGATTCCGCCGAAAGATTTTTTGCGTTTGCTCAGACAAATATGTGATGAAGAAAAGGTGCTTCTCATTTTTGACGAGATTTATACGGGGTGGAACCGGACCGGAAAACTTTTTGCCTGTGACCATAGTGGGGTGGTGCCGGACCTGCTTTGCGTGGGCAAAGCTTTAACCGGCTGCCTGCCTCTGTCGGCGTGCGTTGGCAAGGCGGAGATGATGAATGCCTGGCCAAAAAGCCAAGGCGAAGCATTGCACACCTCAACCTTTTTGGGTCATCCCCTCGGCTGCGCGGTGGCCTGCGCCTCTATCGAACAACACATGCGGGTCGAAACAGCGAAACAGGTCGAACGCGAGGCGCAATGGTGGGCGGAGGAACTTTCTAGCATCACGGATCACCGTGTGAGGCAGTATCGGGGCTTGGGTCTGCTGCAGGTGTTGGAGTTTGATCCCGAATCAGGGCCGGTGCTTGTGCAAACGCTCATGGAACGAGGATTAAAGCACGGGGTGATTTTTCTGGCGGGCGGGATGCAAGGCCAATGCCTAAGCCTAAGTCCGCCGTTAGGATATGACCGGGACGAGGTAGATTACGTAGGCCATGTCATCCAAGAAATTTTGGGGGAAACATAAGTCCAATTCAAGCATGTGGCCCGGCCAATTAACCAATGGAGAGCACGAAGGACATGAAGGGAAGACGGGGGAGCATGAATCAATTAAACCGCTCGTTTCTCCTCGCTGAGAAAGGCTCCTAAGATCTTTTTTAAGTACGCTCCGCACATGAATCTCTTCATGCTCTTTATGGCCCTCATGGTGATCCGAACCGCGGGCTTAGCGGTAGCTGGCGTGCGCTACTCGGCATTGACCGGTTCTGTTTCGGCTAACTGGAGCAGTCTTTGGCTCCATTCTTCAAAGTTCTGATGGTGCGGGTAACGCTCCAGAATTGTCAGCATCTCTTGCACGGCTTCACGAGGTTGTTCCAGGTGAACAAGCTCCTCAGCACGCGACCAGTAAAGGCTAGGGATGTCTCGGTTCAATATGTCTTCTTGACGTAGATCCACCTGCTCCTCTTCCGCGCGAGCTTGCTCCTCCTCGATTCGTAAGGTCCAATATTCGATCACTCGCCGGTCTTTTCGCTCACGCCAGCTTGGCAGAAGAGTCTTGTCAAAAATTCCGTTGATGTTGCTGGGATTCATCTCCCAGTTTTTCAAGTTTCCTAGAATAAGATCGGCACCAAGATAACGGGACAGCGGAGAGCCGGGAATGTCCTGCCGATGCAGAGAGTCCTTTTCTGCATACCACTCCGGGTTCTCCTGGATTTGTTGCACGTGCTCCAGGAGGCGAGTTTCTATAGTATTAATCTCTGCGCCAGCCGAGTGTTGCAGAGAAATTTCGATGTAATTTAGATACGCCAACACTCCCTGACGAAATCCTTTGCTATTAAGCTCATCCACGTTTTTGCGACGCCACTCGTTAAAGCGCTGTCCTTCCTGTGGTGAACTTCCGAATTGCACGGCGCGGATGGCTTTTTCATATAAAGTGGCTGCCTGGCTCTCACTTGTTACAGCTTCGCGTAATGCTTGAAACGCGCCTCGTAGGTTGTTCGTCACAAGCTTCTCGCGCTCCGCTTTTAGAGCTTCAAGGCGTTCGGCAATTGAGGCCGGCTCGGCCCAAACCACGCTTGGGGCTATCACAGTCAGAATAAGAAAAACAGCAATGGAAAACTTTCGGAAAGAGGGGGGAATACTCATCAAGCAGCCTTAAAGCTGACTACGACAAAATGCAAAAAAATCCCGTGCCATTCGCTTGAGTGGCCCGATTCAATGATAAAACCCGGCCCCAATATCGATTGTTCGAATACTGCTATATAGGGCTAACAAAACAATCCGTCACTCTGCTGGCGGCTGCAGATGCCGCCAGTATTGCCGGGCGGTATGCTCAGCTCGCAGGAAAAAACCGTCCATCGGGAACTTTTGGGGCCAGTCAAGAAATCTTGCGGTTTCTAAAGTCTAGCATTTTGGACTCTTATAGGCGGCTCGTTTTTTGTGATTTTCAAATATTATCAGGAGAAGTGAGCGGTTTTGCTGTCCTCTCGTCTGGACGCACCTGACTTGATCCCTTGCAATGGTTCGCTATCATTCAACCATGAAACAAGAAGAGCTCATGGCACGCATTACCTGCAATCCGGAAATCTTCGGTGGCAAGCCGATCATCCGGGGGCGAAGGCTTGCGGTGGAGCACGTCCTCGACATGCTTGCGGCAGGTGATGACGCCGCGACGATTCTCAGCGGCTACCCGTGGCTTGAACCGGCAGACATTCAAGCATGTCTGGTTTATGCGTCGCTCCTCGCCCGCCACGAACGCATCGAGCTATTCCCTGCCGGGCTTGCTTCCTAATGGCGTCCGTCCTGCTTGATACCTGTGTGTGGGGCGGTGTCTTGCCAGCCCTTAAAGACCTTGGCCACAATGTCATCTGGTCAGGATCGTGGCTTGAAGATCCTGGAGACACCTCCATTTTGGCTACGGCCCATTCCCAATCGCGAATATTTATCACCTTGGATAAAGACTTTGGAGAACTCGCCATTCTGCAGGGACTTCCCCACTCGGGAATTGTCCGACTCACCGGTTTTCAGGCACAGCAAATGGCCAAAGCCATTCACCACGTAGCCACAAGCTATGAGAATGAGCTTCTGGCCGGAGCAATTGTCACCGCTGACCCTGATCGCATTCGAATCCGACCAGCATGACCAAACCAGGGGTATCGGTCGTCATCGCCGACTCCGGCGCGGCTAAAGGGCTAACAAAACGATCCGTCACTCTGCTGGCGGCTGTAGATGCCGCCAGTATTGCCCGGGGTTCTCCAGAATCCCACGGGTGATCTGGTAATGTGGAGTGTCTTCCAGTGCGATATCCGGCAAGCAGATCGGCTCGTCGAAATTGACGATTTGGGCGCCGGGAAAGGTCATGAGGATGGGCGAATGTGTGGCGATGACAAATTGTGCCGCGCCCGTGTTGACCATCTGAGTCATATGCACGAGCAATGCCAATTGGCGCTGCGGACTCAGTGCGGCTTCAGGTTCGTCGAGGATCCACAAACCGTTTTCATCCAGCCGGTTTTGCAGAATGGCGAGGAACGCTTCACCGTGGCTCTGGGCGTGTAGATCCTTCCCGCCATAACGCTCAAATGCCCACTCTCCCCGCTCCGCCAGTCGGTCCGCGAAATGGGCGGCATGCTCGGCTCGCAGGAAAAAACCGTCCATCGGGCGGGCTTTCCAATCGGTAAAAATCGCGCGACCCAATTCGCTGCGTTCTTCTTCGGAACCAACCCACTCATTGCGGCTGCCGCCTTTGTGGGGGAATCTCGCTTTCTCGGCGAGGGCCTCAATCAAAGTGCTTTTGCCTGTTCCGTTTTCCCCTACGAAAAAAGTCACTCCACTGGTGATCTCCATCGCAAGCTCACGCAACCAAGGCAGGTTGCCCGGAAAAACGGACCAATCATCCACCCCATCCGGGTTCACCCTCAATCGGCTCAGATAGGGCGGCGGCATCTTCGCCGGGCTGGCCTTTCCATCGTTCATGCAGTGGGAAATACCAGCAGGCACGGGAAACGTCAATTGGACTTGGCAAGTTCGCTGAAGACATTGGTATCAATGAGATAACTCACAAAACCAATCGGTAGGGAGGAGTCCTTGGCCCGTGGAGGCACCTCAAACGGCGATGGGCAGGCGAGCAAATGATCCACCAGCCCCCGATTCGGCGGATGGGAGGTACGACGGAGCAGGATAGTATCCCCGTCGTCGATGAGCACCTCGAAGTCCTGGCCGGCCTCCAAATGCAGCTGCTCCCGCACCGAGCTTGGCAAAACAATCTGGCCTTTCTTCGAGAGAACCGTGGTCATGGTAGAAAAATTTTACTACTGAGAATGGCCCGCTACAAGGGACCAGCTGAAAGCGAATCAGCGCTGGATTTTAACGTGTGGCGGCTTTGCGGGCTTCTTCTAACGCGGATCCGGTCAGAGGCTCGAGGGTCCGCAACTCGGCGAATATTTTGCCCACAAACACTTGGGCTTCGATCCGCAAAAGATGCCGATGATGATCATTAGTTAGCCAAGCCGAGGCTGACTTGAATTTTTTGTGCGGCTCAAGACTGCCATCGTCCAAAATTCGCTCCAGCTTGAGGCTGCATTCAATGGTCGGCCAGACACGTCCGGCGATCCGGCGATCCCGGTGGGCATCGACTTGCAACGTGGCCAAATACAGCCGGTCCCCTTGGCAGACCACCAAGGTCTCCACATCTCCCTCTCGCAGCGGCCGAGCTCGATACGCCATAAGCCCAGAAAAAAGATCGCGAATATTCGCATGCCTCAGCGTGGCCACCCGATGCTTTTCGTCGGCGGGAGTATCGACCCGCCGATAAACGGCTCGAGTTGCTGAGAAGTCTAGGGTGATCACCTGATGCCGCTCCGGATAGGTTTCTTCTAACACCGAATGCACTGGAAGAAAATCTTTCACCCTGATGTGCGAATGATACGCGGCATCCAGGGTGAACAAACCGCGTGCTATACCCATGGTCTGCCCTCTTCCGACCAGGCGTAGCTCCGGCCCAAACCAAAGCACGTCCGCAGTAACCCGAGCCGCTGGCACACCTGACCAACCGAGATGATATACGGCTCGATGATCCTCGGACAATCTTCCGCGCTCCTCCCCATAAAGCATGGCGGAAGGTATGAGCATCTGGAGGACAAGCACGAGCCAACACCCGGTCAGGGTGGTGTTCGAAAAAAAACTGGGCCTTTTCGACCTTTCCAGTTGACGAATAGGGTGGTTATCCTGCATGATCGACCTCGTTATGCTAGAGCTAGGTGGGTTAATTATTGTTTTGTCAGGAGTTTTAGGATGTGTTTGGTGGGTTGCTCACCGCGACACACCCTCGACTCGTGACTAATGAGTCCCGAATCGTTCATGCTCCCTTGGTTCTCCCGTGACCAAGACTGAGCGTAAGCTAATCGCTGTAGTAATCGCCAAAGCCAGGCCCCGCGACAATAGAATTTTTTCGAAACATGAATTCTTGGGAAATCCCAGGGGCTCTAGCACGCCAATTCGCGCGTAGCGGAATTCGGAACGAATTTCGGTTCCCACGACCGACATCTTTCCGCCTTCCCGCGTTTGTCGCCCCAGTCGCGCAACCTTCCCACCGAAAAATCTTCGATTTTCCGCTACGCACCTGCGGCCCTCGCACGCCAATCCGCGCGTAGCGGAATTCGGAACGAATTTCGGCCGCAGAGGGGGGCTTTTATGGGCATTGAGCCCCGCAAGGTTGTTTCGACATCAGCGCGTGGCTGCTGCGTCACTCCCTTGCGGGGCTCGCTTTTAAACGATCAATTTAGACTTTGTTTCGCCTAGAACCGGATGGTTCCTCCAACATGAAAGAGCCGTGGACTTCCTGGGCGTGGGCCTTCAGGGATCCGGCTGGACACATACTCGTCACCCGTAAGATTGCGAATGCCCGCAAAGATCTCAAAGTTCTCGTTCACTTGATATTTGGCTTCCAAGTCGATCACGAAAAACGCGTCGGTGGTCCCGAACCGGGCGTCGCGCACTCCGTCCGGCCGGATTTGCGCACTAGTGTTGCTTCCGGTGGCAAAGGTAGAAGGCACGTAGCTGGCCACGAGGTAAACGCCCAACTTATCATACTCAATCCCGGTGCCGACGGTCAGCTGATACTCAGGGATGTAGGGAAGACGGTTGCCGCTGATGGCACCCGCAAAGATGGATTCGGCCTCGCTCCCATCGGCGCTGGAGCTATTGGCAAAGCGCGCGTCGGTATACGTAAACGCAAGGCGATTGGGCATTCGAAATCCCCAATTGTGGATATGGCCGGGATCATAGTTGACGGCCAATTCCAAGCCGTAAACATCGACATCCCCAGCGTTCTCAGTAGCGCCACCACCACCGCCGCCGATGTTGCTGTCCACGATCAAATCTTGATAAAACGAGGCAAACACAATGCCCTCGGCCGAAAAGCCGGCTTGGTTGTCGTAGCGGGATCCAAGCTCAAAAGCCCAGGATGTTTCTGGTCCCAGATCATCGTTCAAGGCGGAGTTCGGCCCAGGAATGGAAAATCCTCGGTAGGCACTGAGGAAGCTGGTGGTGGTGTCTGACCAATCATAGCCAATTCCAAGGCCGCCCCCGAACACATCTTGCGTTCCACGGCCACTGGTGCCAGAGCGAGAGTTGGTGAAGGACTGCCACACATACTCATACCGCATCCCTGGAACGAAAGTCCACGACCCAACACGGACGGTGTCTTGAAGCCACAACGCTAAAGCTCGCGTGTAAGCGCTGCGATCGTCTTGGGAACCAGGTGCGCCGACGACAGTGTCGACGATTCGTCCACTCGCGTCCTGAGTGAAGGTGGTTTCGTTTTGAAAACGTGTCGACCCGTCCCAGTGCAAACGCCAGCCGCCTTCTAAGGTGTGCGCGGCTTCGCCCAATTGAAAGTCGTAACTGAACACTTGGTCGACGCCATAGCTCTCATAGCTTCTGCTGTTGGCGCGATTGGTGAAGCTCCCGGCTGAGCGACCTTGGAGGACGCCAAGCAGCTCGGGACCATGCTCACCCGCCAAAATCTCGGACAAACTTTGCTTGTCGCCACCTGGTAAAGCGGCGGCCTGCAATTTAAACCAGTTCCGTTCGAAGTAGTTGTAATACCCGGTGGTGGTAATGAGCAACCCTTCGGTCGGCTCAATCACATGCCGAAGATGGGTGCGATATTGTTCAGTAGGAATGCGGTCGAACCGAGTGGAGGCGTAACGGCGGAATGGGTTGGAACGAAAATCTGACTCGGTGAGTCCGAGATAGGTTTCATCCGCAGTAAAGTCGGTGTAACCGAACTTAAACTCAAAGTGCTGATAAAAGTCTGTGGACGGAGTCCACTGCAGCTTGATCATGGGTTCGATTCGCTCAAAGCCAGTTCGATCTCTTTGCACGCCGGGCGCTGCATCGATGGTCTTAAATCCGTCTGAGCTATGATAAAACAGCTCAAATAACACACCAACTTGCCCGATGCCGGTCTCAAAAGTGTCACCCCAATAAGTGTGGGAATAGAGTTCTTGATGACTGCCGAAGTAGTTTTTCGAATAAAACGTGGCCTCGGTTGGAATCGGCGTTGAGATGTAGTTGATCACCCCGCCGCTGACCTGAGGTCCGTATTTCACTTGGCTGGAGGCCTTGAGTACTTCCAAACCACTCATCCGCCCGAGCGCTGGCGTGTAATATGCCGCAGGATCCGAGTAAGGAGCTGGAGCCGAAAGCACGCCGTCTTCCATGACCGTGATTTGAGTATTTCGCACGGTGGTTACGCCGCGCAAACTTATGTTTGGGAAGTTTCCGTAGCCGTCCTCCTCCCGGATGTAAACACCAGGAACGCGGCGGAGAACCTGATTGATGTCGGTTGAGCTGAGAAGGTCGATGTCCTTTTCATCGAGGAACGAGGCTGAGCCTAAGGATTCGAAAGCGCCTTGTGCGGAGCCGACCACGCGGACGGTATCGAGAACAACGGCCCGCGCGGGAGCTGCTTCGGCGCTTGGAGCTTGGTCATCGACGGCGACTTGGGCGACAGCAGAGCGCGAGGTCGCGAGGATAGTGATTGCCAGGAGGCAAAGCTGAAAAAGACGTAAGGGATAAGGCATAAGGATAAGTGGTTAAGGTAAAAGGAAAGCGGAACGAGCGTTCTGCATATGAGACTAGGTCTCACGTGCAGATGCTTTCCCAGTCGTTTCGCCTTGTCAAATATTTTTTTTCGCGCCTCGAATTCGTAGCCCAGGGCTCTCGTGTAGCGGAATTCGGAACGCATTTCGGTTCCCACGACCGACATCTTTCCGCCTTCCCTCGTCCATCGCCCAGTCGCGCAAACTTCCCACCGAAAAATCTTCGATTTTCCGCTACACACCTACTGCGTGTAGTGCTCGCCGAAATGGGGATTTGAAATAAACCCCAAGATGAGGTCTTTTCTTATAAGACATTTTTTCCTATGGCAAAACCCATCACCTCGTCCTGGACTCACTTCCGAAAGCATTTTTTGCGTCATCCTCAACTTGGAATCAGTCTGGAAGCGAGTCGAATTGGCTTAGACGACGCTTTTTTTGCCCAAATGGCGCAGCCGGTCGCTCATGCGCTGCAAAGTATGACCGAGCTGGAACGTGGAGCGATTGCTAATCCCGACGAAGGCAGAATGGTGGGCCATTATTGGCTCCGAGATAGTCGTCTGGCACCCCAAGAATCTCTCCAGGAAGGCATCGAAGCGACCAAGGAACAGATTCTTGCGTTTGCTCAGTCGATCCACTCCGGCGAGATGAAGCCAGAACGCGCCGACGCCTTTCGAAATGTCTTGGTGGTGGGCATTGGCGGCTCGGCCTTAGGTCCACAACTAGTGGGCGAAGCGATCGCACCGCGACCTCCGGCCATGAACATTGACTTTTTTGATAACACCGATCCGGATGGCATGAACCGGATCATTGATCGTCTTGGCCCTGCAATCGCAGAAACCTTAACTGTGGTCATTTCCAAATCCGGTGGCACCAAAGAGACGCGCAACGGCATGCTTGTCGCACAGGCCGCTTATCAACAGCTTGGGCTCGACTTTGCCAAACACGCCGTCGCGGTAACCGGGGTAGGAAGTGCCTTAGAAACAACGGCAGCCGACTGGCTGGCTCGGTTTCCCATGGAAGATTGGGTAGGAGGCCGCACTTCGGTGACCTCCTCGGTCGGTCTGTTGCCCGCGGCTTTGCAAGGAATTGATGTGCAAGCCATGCTGGATGGTGCTGCCGAAATGGATCAGTGGACCCGCCTCGATAGCGCAAGCGAAAATCCGGCTATGTTTCTCGCTTTGATTTGGCACTTTGTCGGCAATGGCCGCGGCGAAAAAGATATGGTGATTTTGCCCTACAAAGATTCGCTCGCGCTGATGAGCAAATACCTGCAGCAGTTGGTGATGGAGTCTTTGGGCAAAGCCGAGGATTTGGACGGACGCACGGTCAACCAAGGAATTGCGGTTTATGGCAATAAAGGATCGACCGATCAGCATGCTTACATCCAACAACTGCGCGATGGCCTGAACAACTTTTTTGCCACGTTTATCGAAGTACGCCAAGCCGAAGCACAAACCCCGCTGGAGGTGGAGCCAGGAGTGTATAGCGGGGACTATCTTCAAGGATTTTTGCGCGGCACCCGGCAAGCTTTGGCAGAAAGCGGCCGCCAATCCTTGACCATTAGTCTCCCCGAAGTTAATCCCCGGACCTTAGGAGCTCTGATCGCTCTCTTTGAACGGGCAGTAGGTTTTTACGCCAGTCTCGTTAATGTTAATGCCTACCATCAACCGGGCGTGGAGGCCGGAAAAAAGGCAGCGGCAGCGGTGCTAGTTTTGCAAAGCAAGGTGGTGCAAGCACTCGAGTCCGAAAGCACACCCGTGAACGCCGAAAACCTCGCCGCCAAGCTTGGGGCTGATCCGGAGGATGTGTATCATATTTTAGTGCATCTCGCTGCAAACCGTCCGGCGGTTCAAATGCACCTGGGCGAGGACCCAGGATCGGACACCTTTAGCTGGCAGTTCTAGAGAGCGTCCATCATGAAGGCTTTCCCCTGCAGCTCCCTGGGCGAGCGGCTCACCGCGCCTTCTTCGATCGGGCTACTGATGGCTGATCTTGCTGCGGCTTTGGCCAGCGGCGACATGATCAATATGGGCGGGGGGAATCCGGCGCATATTCCTGCCTTCGAACAACTTGTGCAGGCCCGATGGATGGAGCTCGGGCAGGAAGGCTTAGCCTCGGCTCTGGGCGACTATGATGGGCCAAAAGGCAGCGAAAGTTTTCGTGAAGCTTTGGCGGAGTTTCTGAATACGCACTATGGCTGGAGCCTCACCCGACATCATATTGTTCTCGTGGCCGGGAGTCAGACCGGTTTTTTTCAGCTTTTTAATACCCTGGGTGGGGATTCGCTCGCAGGTACGACTCGGCGGATACTTTTTCCGATGGTTCCGGAATACATTGGATACACGGGCCAGGTCTTAACTGCTGAAAGCATGCATGGCCATCCGGCTTTGGTGAAGCGAACAACACCCGGACGTTTTCGATACGAATTGGATTGGGACACTCTGCCGCTAGATCAGGATACCGCTTTGGTTGCGATATCGCGTCCGTGTAATCCAACCGGGAGAGTCGCCTCCGAATCCGAGTTGCGAGCTCTGCACCAACGCGCTAAGGCAGTCGGGGCATTGATGATGATCGATGGGGCTTACGGCCCGCCGTTTCCCGGTCTGACCGTGGCCGAAGCGCCGCTGATTTGGGAGGAAGATGTGGTGCTGTCGCTGAGTCTTTCCAAGCTGGGACTTCCTGGCGTTCGGACCGGAATTTTAATCTGTCATCCTGAATTGGCTGAGCGACTAGGCCACGCCAATGCTCTGATGCATCTGGCGGTCGGCGGGATTGGACCCGACTTGGTGGAACCTTGGCTACGCAGTGGGCAATTAAGACGCGTGGTCGAAAACGTGGTGCGACCCTTCTATGCAAGAGAGCGCACCGCCGCGCTCGAAGATTTTGATGAGATTTTTGGCGATCAACCGGATATCGCCATTCATGAGGCGGAGGGCGGGTTTTTTCAGTGGCTATGGGTGCCGCGGTGGAAAGGGACGGCTTTGGAACTTTACGGTCGACTGAAAGCCAAAGGCCTCCTCTGCATACCCGGCTCGGCTTTTTGCCCAGGTTTTGTGGGGCAAAACTGGCCTCACCCAGAACAATGCCTACGACTGAACATTATGGTGCCCCGAGATAGCCGAATACAAGCCTACCGATTGATCAAAGAGGAATTAAACTCAGCGGCCTAAGGAGCTTGCTGGAAGGGGAGACTTAGTAACGAGGGCCTCGCAGCTCAAACGTCCTTAATTGAGCTTCCGGCCGGCCAGGCGACTCCACTGTCCCTGGCCTGGCTAGGGTTCTTTAGGCGCTGGGTCCCGGCGGGGGTTGGCCTCCCCGCGTTGAGCAACGGTGTCCTGATGTTGCTTTTGTAACCTTTCACGCAGCGCTAACCATGGCGTAGTGATGGTTTTTTTGGGCGCTTCGGCCAGTTGCGATTGAAACTGATGGGCCGGCCACTCTGCAATCTCAAGAAGCGCATCCAAACCTTCATGCTGTGAGGACTTGGCGTGCACAATGCTGCCATCCTGAAAAAACACCAAGACTTCCTCCGCAGAGCAATCTGGGGAAGGACAGGTGAATTTGAGCCCTGCATTGGAGAGCGTGAGGCATTGAATATGCAAAGCTTCGAGCCAGCTCATGTGAATCAGTTGGGTGTCGTTTTGGGCCAATGGAGCACAATTTTGTCCCGGGTTTTCCAGCAGGGTATGCACGAGGTCGGTGAAGCGCTTGAGCTGGATGGGTTTGGTTAAAAAATGGAGTGCGCCGAACCTTTGAGCGGCCTCCCGAAGCTCCGCCTGAGGCGAAGAGGTCATAACCACAGCACAAGATTGGGGGTGACTTTCCCGGACTTGGGAGAGCACATCCAGTCCCGTGCCATCAGGCAAGTGAATGTCGAGAATAAAAAGGCGGATGCTTGAGTCCTGACTGATTTCTAGGGCCTCCTTCACTGTGCCGGCCGTGAGAACACGATGGCCGGGCGCAATTCTTTCTAAGTGCGTGGCCAGCATGCGGCGAAAGAGATCGTTGTCTTCGAGAACCAGAATTTTCATCAATGAAAGAAATAAAGTCTAGATCGGATCGCGGTAGCTAGCAAGCGGATTGGAGATTCAGGCCGCTTTTCATGAATGTCTGGCAGCCTGAGATTCAAAGAAGCTCCTTTAAGCGGGGAGCGGCCAGCTGCCAGCGCATTTGCAATGTGCACGGAGATGATTTGCTCTCCAGTTCTCTTATTTTTTCATTCAAACCAACACAACTAACGGTTTGGCGAGGAACTTCGCAGGAGCTCGGAGAGAAACAACACATTCCACACTACTTTCGCGCATGTAACTTGCTGTTAAAGACTTAAGCAAACAGTAGTCGGTTTGCCGTTTTATTATATCTCATCATTCCAATGCTCACTCAATATGAACACTTTAACCAAACTCGCCAGGGACTGCACTGGGCGATGTCGTTTATTGCCTAGTCGCTTTTTACTACTCAACCGCATTTCAGCTCTTTGGTCAGAGTCACGCACTCGACCTTCAAACATTAACGCTTTCTCCATGGTGGAGATCATGATTGTAGTGGCAATTATCGCCTTGCTCGCAGCGATGGCCATGCCTGGTCTCATTTCGGCAA
>DAIRSW010000070.1:0-14866 GCA_036804205.1 Verrucomicrobiia bacterium
GCGGATGAAGGGTTCGACAAACTCGATGATCTTCTGTTGCTGGCGGCGCGGCAGCTTGGATGCCGCCTCGAAAACCTGGCCGAGCTTGCCGGGAGCACCCGGCGAGCGCTTCGGGCGCGGGTGGCCGAGGACTTCCTCAACGCTGCCGCGATGAGCAGGCGCGGGAATGCTTCGAGTTCGCGCAGGCGTTGCTGCGGGAAAGCTAGATCGCGGTGAACTAAGTAAACTAAGGGACAGGGTATGAATTGCTAA
Organism: Verrucomicrobiia bacterium; assembly: GCA_036804205.1. Taxonomy (GTDB): domain Bacteria; phylum Verrucomicrobiota; class Verrucomicrobiia; order Chthoniobacterales; family CALDSX01; genus DAIRSW01. The sequence goes on from DAIRSW010000070.1 coordinate 253, forward strand.
TATGCAAATATGACGGCAACGGCAATACCACCCAGTCGTCGTGGCAGGAACTATCGTGGTGCGGTCTCCCGCTCGTTCCGTGGCACCAACTAAGGGACCACCAGCAAGCTCAAGGAGCTCCACGCCGCAACCCACCCGGCCAAGCTCGAAAACACCACCCTGGACGAACTCACACACCAAACCGAATAAAGTTTTTTGCGAGACGCCTTGGGGATTGAGTGAAACACGAGAAGCCCAGTGTAAAAGCTCATTACAGTTGCAAGGAACCCGGTCAGCAGACCGTGGCTCGGGGTAGACTGACCCGCATACTCTTCAAGCCGCTCCCCTGGCACCAACCCAGCCCAGACATTTCATCATTTGGCCTCTTGACTGCGGAATCTCCGGCGAAGGACTTCAGGATCTTGTCGGAGGTCCATGACTCCACAGACGATGATCCGGCGCCCCTCTAAGGTGTAGAAGATTCCGTATGGAAATCCCTTAACAAGCAACCGCCGGTAAGGCTCGTAGAATATCGGGGCAGCATCCGGAAATGCTCGTAGCTGACCGAAAGCCATATCGAGGTGAAGCATGAATACCTCGCCCCTACCTGACTGAAACGCCTCGTAAAATTCGAATGCGGTCTGGATGTCAGTATCAGCAGAGAAAAGGATGACCAGCTCACTCACGGTCAAGGGTTCGTCCGAGGATTTTCAGCTGAATGGCGTCCCAAGTGGCGAATTGGCTGGGATCACGCCGATAAGCCTCCATGCGCCGATCAAGCTCATCAATCTGCTCCCGGGATACCGGAACCTCCATGGGATGTGCAGCCAGCTCATCCCAAAGTTCGCTAACCAACAGCAGCTTTTCACTGGCGGTCAGTCGCTTCACCTCGGGAATGGTTTCAAGTATCATCGTGGGGAAAGGTTTAGGTTAACTATACTCAGAGCTAGTGCTCCTGCCAACTTTGTTTTCAATGCCTGTGGACGCTCCCGAGCTGGCGCATTGCAGTTTCCTTCCTTCACTCTTACCCAACCGGACGTTTCTTCAAGTCGCGAAACACCCGCAGTTCACCCCAATCCGCTCCCTTCATCGGCCGCGCTCCGGTCTTTCGCTTCGACCCAGCGCTGACCCAGCCCTGACCCCTGCCAAGTCAAAAGTTCAAGATGAATCGGTCCCATCTTCAGTGGTGACTCGGCTCGGACGCTGAAATGGCTGGCTAGAGAACGTCATTTCTTTTATTGACTGTTCAAGGGAACAGTATAGAGTGCTCTGGTAATTATGAACCCTCTTACCGCACGGCAGCAGGAGCTTTTTGACTTTATTGTTCAAGCCCAAAATGATTCGGGGTTTCCTCCTTCTACCCGAGAAATTCAACAGCATTTTGGTTTTGCATCCCAGACTGCGGTCATGCATCACTTGCGGGCTTTGGAGAAGAAGGGGGCGCTGGAGCGTAGCCCCAAAAAAGCACGCGCCTTGAGCCTGCCTCAGAGTGGGGCTAAAGCCCAGCTGATTTCCATTCCATTGTACGGAACCATCCCGGCCGGTCTTAGCTCGTCCCAAGATCAAGAGACTGATGCATGTGTCACGCTTGATCCTGGGCAACTTGGGATTCCGCGTTCCGGTCGAACTTTCGCTTTGCGCGTGCGCGGCGATTCTATGCTTAACGCGCACATTCTTAATGGGGATATCGTGATCCTAGAATTTCGCGAGCCCAAACACGGGGATATTGTCGCGGCGTTGATCGATGGGGAGACCACGCTGAAACGTTACGTTATGGAATCGCCGCAGCAAGCTGCCCGGGCTACCTCGTCCAAAAATGTGGTGCGCGAAGACGAAAAGCCCTACGGAAAAACCAGGATCAGCCGTGATCGTGCGCAACCTTATCTGAAAGCGGAGAATCCTAAATATCCCGACTTAATTCCCGCTCGCGAATTGGTGATTCAAGGCGTGATGATCGCCTTGTTGCGGGGCCGGGTGCAAAATGCCGACGCTTCCTGACGCTTCTTACTGGGGGCCACCAGGTGCAAGAGAATCCCCTTTTTAAACCGGGAATGGGTAAGAACGCTTCTGGTTCACCCGTTAAAATAAAAAGGCCGGATCGATTTCTCCCTAGTTCCCTAAGAAATCGATCCGGCGACGATGATTCAGCTCAGCAAGTTCGGCCACCCTTAATCCTCTTGGCCGAGACTGCTTAGGCTCAATGCAAATTAACTTACTGTAGCGATAGTTTGCAGAATGCGGCTGGCAATTTTGTATGGATCGCCCTCCGAGTTTGGACGACGATCTTCAAGATAACCTTTGTAGCCGTCATTCACAAAGCTGTGAGGCACACGAATGGATGCTCCACGGTTGGCTATGCCATAGTTAAACTTATCAATGGACTGCGTTTCGTGCAGACCAGTGAGGCGCAAGTGGTTGTCCGGACCATAAACGGCGATGTGTTCGTTGGCGTATTTCTCAAACTGGGCCATCAGTTTTTCGAAGTATTCTTTACCACCGACTTCGCGCATATATTTGGTTGAGAAGTTGGAGTGCATCCCGGAACCATTCCAGTCACCCAAGATGGGTTTGCAATGCCAAACCACGTCGATTTGGTAGGATTCACACACCCGCATAAGGAGGTAACGTGCGGTCCACATTTGGTCAGCGGCAGTTTTGGAGCCTTTACCAAAGATTTGGAATTCCCATTGGCCTTTGGCAACCTCGGCGTTGATGCCTTCGTGGTTGATGCCGGCGTCCAAACAAATGTCTAAATGTTGCTCCACGATTTCGCGAGCAACATCACCAACATTAGCGTAGCCGACGCCGGTGTAGTATTTTCCTTGAGGCTCAGGATACCCATCTTTAGGGAAGCCAAGTGGTGTTCCGTTGTGGTACAAGAAATATTCTTGCTCAAATCCGAACCAAGCGTCCGGATCATCCAGGATGGTAGCGCGGCTGTTGCTAGGATGGGGAGAGCCGTCAGGAAGAAGAACTTCCGACATGACCAGGTATCCGTTCCGACGGGTGGTGTCCGGATAAAGCGCTACCGGTTTGAGCAAGCAATCCGAGCTTTTGCCCTCGGCTTGAAGGGTCGAGCTACCGTCAAAGCCCCACATTGGGATGTCTTCCAAGGTCGGTTCTTTGTCGGAATCCAGGATTTTGGTTTTGCTGCGTAAGTTAGGAGTTGGCTCGTAGCCGTCTAACCATATGTATTCGAGTTTGTATTTAGCCATAAAAGAAGCCGACGTGCGGCTAGGATTTTAGTTGTTGTGTTTGTTCATTTTGCCAAGCAGCCCGGTCATTGTCGGGGCTGGCATTTTTAAAAAATGCACAAGTCACAGACAATTCGTTTGAGAGAGGGCAGCTTGACGCGATGAGGTTTGAAAAGGATGGATAAAAACCAACAGTTACAAAAGGCTGGCGATTTCTGACCACTCTTCAATAAGAGAGTGGGATGATGTCTGCAAGCCGTCACATAAGTGTCGATTTTTCGGGCGCAGCCCTAAGGACCGCGATGTTGAAGGCAATAGCAGTTAGCATGCCAGATGGGTTTCGTGGTGGGGTGCTGGAAAAATGCAGCAGCACTCGCGTGCTCTGTCGTTCTCAGTAGGCATGCGGTTTGGAAAAAACCCGAAATTCACTCCTAGACACGCCCTCAGCCTTTTCTAAGGTAGGCCGATGATTATTCGTCCCAAAATTCGCGGATTTATTTGCATTACCACCCATCCCGAAGGCTGCGCCACTCATGTGCGAGAGCAAATCGACTACGTAAAAAGCCGGGGCCCACTCAACGGACCGAAGAAGGTTTTGGTCATCGGCTCCTCCACGGGCTATGGCTTGGCGTCGCGAGTTACGGCGGCCTTCGGATGTGGAGCCGACACCATAGGTTTGTTTTTTGAACGCGCTCCTGAGGGAGGCAAGCTCGGCACTGCCGGATTTTACAATTCAGCGGCCTTCACCATGGCGGCTCATGAAGCGGGTCTCTATGCAAAAAACGTCAATGGCGACGCCTTCTCTGACGATTTAAAGCAGCAGGTGGTGGAACTCATCCGAGCCGACTGGGGTCACGTGGATCAAGTTATTTACAGCTTAGCATCCCCTCGCCGCGCCAACCCTCGAACCGGCACCGTCCATAAGTCATGCCTCAAACCTATTGGCGACACTTACACCTCAAAAACGTTAGACACGGATCAAGCCCAGGTGGGAGACATCACCATCGAACCGGCTAGTGAGGAAGACATCACCGACACCGTGGCTGTGATGGGTGGTGAAGATTGGCAGTGGTGGATTGAGGCGCTAGAAGAAGGCGGGGTTCTTGCGCCTAACGCCGGCACGGTGGCATATTCTTATATCGGACCTGACCTCACCTACCCGGTTTATCGGAACGGAACCATCGGACGTGCCAAAGAGCACCTGGAAGCCACGGCCAAAAGCTTGCACCAAAAACTTTCCGCGGGCGGAGGCTACGCCTATGTGTCAGTCAACAAAGCGTTAGTGACGCAAGCAAGCTCCGCTATCCCGGTTGTGCCGCTCTACATCTCGATTCTTTACAAAATCATGAAAGAGAAAGGCTTGCACGAGGGATGTATTGAGCAGATCCAACGACTTTACGCTGATCGGTTGTTGAGTGATCCGCAACTGGATGCTGAGGGTCGCATCCGGATTGATGATTGGGAAATGCGCCCGGAAATTCAAGCGGCGGTCGCGGAGATCTGGCCTCAAGTGCACAGTGTCAACCTCAAAAGCCTGACTGACTTTGAAGGCTATCAGCAAGAGTTTCTTAAGTTGTTTGGATTTGGATGGCCGGGAGTCGATTACGAGGCAGAAAGCGAGCCCGACCAGATCTACGGCAAGCCAGCGATTATCTGAACATCGAAGACGCGAGTTGGCCGTGAAAGTCTGAGTGGCAATCAGGCCTCGCGCATCTTTTCAAAATAGCCCAATAAGTTCTTTGCCAATTTTTTTTGCGCTGGTGGGATACGAGAGACCCAGCTCAAATAAGGATTAAGGTGCTTTTTCAATAGCTTTCTCTGGGACTTGTAGATGCTGTGGCGTTCCGCTTTGGGCTCTTTCAGGACTCTGACTCCGCAAGTCGAGAACTTCTGCAACATGGTCAGTGACTCGCTCAAATTATCTGGCAGCTTCGTTAAATGTTGTTCGGCAGCTTCGGCTTGTCCCTGAATCACATAGGCAGCAGCCAAGACAGCATGATGAAACCGGTCGTTCGTTTCTCGAGCGAATGAGTCGAGAGCGATAGTCGACACCTCGAAGGCTTCGCTGATCCGGTCTTCATGCATGAGCGCGTAGGCTAAGTTGGCGAGCATCCATGTTTCCACATGGGAACGCTCCTTCCAATCACTGAGCCATTCGACCACTTCGTCATATAGATAGCCTGATGCCAACGCATACCCCACCTTACCCCAAAGAAAGGTGCTCTCCTTAAGGAGGGTATCGAAACGACCTCGAAGTTTCGGAACCCAAGCTTTGCCCTTGTTTTGATCTCCAACAGCGTCCAGGAGGGCTCCCAAGGGTTGAATCATCACTGTTCCTTTGTTGGCCCATGACTGGACCAGGTCCAGCGACGGTAGCAAACCTTCCCCGGCTAAAGTCTCCACATACAAAGTGGCAACGGCGGGACTGACTTCTGGAGCTTGCGCAAACTTCTGAATTTCTGAACGCCAATCTTTTTTCCAACCGCCTTCTATTAACGCGCTTCGCAATCGTCGCAAAGTCTCCACAGAAACGGTTGGTGTTTGCAAAACCAACCGGGCTCGAGGTATACTTAGATTTTTAAGTTTTCTCAGAGCATACAATCGCGCCCAAGCCACCTGTGTTTCGGCATCGCCTAAGGTGGCGTCCATGCGTCGAAGTAAGGCTTCGGCTGCCTGCCATTCTTGACGCTCGACGTATAACTCAAACAACTGGAAAGCGGCACCAGCATGGCCAGGATCAAGATTAAAGGCGGTGCCAAAAGCCTCCAACGCTTCATCCGGCTTTTTGAGCTGCCTGTGAATCCAGCCCAGTTCAAAAAACGCTCCCGGCTGGTTGGGCTGGAGACGAACCAACTGCTTAGCCACAGGAAGAGCTTCCTCCAGCTTCTCGGTGTTTAACAGCCAGGTGAGCAAGCAGTTTGTTCCCCATTCGTAGTAGGGATGTTCCTCCAACAAGCTCCTCATCTTTTCGATCGCTTGGTCAAGGTTTCCTTGTTGAGCCAAAACCCAAATCTTCCGGCCTTGCAGGTTCAGCGGCAAGTTATTCCCAAAAACGGACGGACTCGCTGCTTCAAGCGCTTCGCTGTATCTGCTGGCGAAGGTTAGAGTCGTTACCAAGATATCGTAATGATCCGGGTTCCTCGAATCCAAGGTAATGGCTTGACGAATGGCAGCCAAGCGTTTGTCCAAGTCTGGGGCTTGAAAGTAACACTCGGCCAGCCGGATGTGGGCCAGCGGATGCTGGGGCTTTTCTTGGACCAATTCCTGCGCGAGCATGAGGCTGTTTGTTTCCTGACCCAGAGCTACGGACCAACGATCCAACTGCGACCATGCCCAGGAGTAAGCCAGGTCAAGTCGCGCTGCGTGTTTCAGTTCATCAATGGCCTCCTGCCGGCGATCGAGCCGCCACAGAAGTTCAGCCAAAAATCCGCGGCTGACCGGGTCTTGGGGCGCGCGCTGCACGGCGCGGCGTATCAAGGACTCCGCTTTTTCTGGGTCCTCGGCCCGTTCCCACATTTCCATCCCCTCTCGAGCGGCACGAGTCCAACTAGGATTGAGTTCCGCCGCTTGATCAAACGCTTCCGCAGCTTCACGCCATTTCTCCAGGCGTCCGAGCAGGACTCCATACTCGGCCCAGGTGCCTGGAGTGAGCGGAAAGCGTTGGGTCATCTCCTGGGTTAGGTTTAGAGCCTCCTGAATCTGACCCATCGCTGAGAGATGCCGCGCACAGAGCATCCAGGCTTCCCATAGGTCCGGTCGATTTTCGCGGGCGTGCTCAAGCTGCTGCAATAATTCGAGGGGTTCAAGAATGGGAAAAGCGGCAGTGTGATACGCGGTAAGGGCATCGCCAAAAATGGGTTGCTCTAAAATTTGCGCACGAATCCAAGCCAAACACTCTCGGCGAGGCCCGGCGCCTTTGTGGAGACGCACCATTCCTTCAATAGACGCGCTGTTATCGACCGACAACTCAATGCTACGGCGGTAGGCTTCGACGGCTTCTTGCTCGCGTTCCGCCATTTCAAAAACTCGTCCCAGAACCGAAAAGGCATAAGAATTATCCGGCTCCAAACGGGTGGCCTCAGTTGCTTCGGACAATGCCGAGTCAAGGTCTTCGGCGTAGGCGTACTGCAAGGCCAATTCGCGTTGAGCCCAGCCGTTGCCCGGGCAGAGCTCGAGCAATTCGCGCAAGGCCTGAATGCTCCCTTCGGCGTCACCCACGCGCTTCCAGTGCTCACAGAGTAGCTCTCTCAGCCCCACATGATCAGGAAATTCGGTGACCACTTTTTTAAGGTGTTCGAGCGCGTGCTCCAAGCCTTCACTTCGCTCAATAAGGCCGGCGAGGTCACGATGAGCTGATTGGGAGAGCGGGTTCTGCGTCAGCAAAGCGTCTAAATGTAGACGAGCTTCTTGGTCTTTTAGCGCCACCATGGCGATCGCAGCGGCCGCACTCAACCACTGTCCTGGATGGCTCTTGGATTCGGCACGTTGCAACAGCTCTTCGGCTCGCTGCAGTTTGCCCCAGCGAGCGAACTCATCAGCTGCCTGCAATAAAAGATCGCCGTCATCCGGTCGCAGGTTGAGAGACTGGTCCAGTATTTCGAACGCTTCCTGTGCACGATCCATCCGGAGAAGGGCTCGGAACAGGGTCAAGCCCGGTTCCCCACTTTTCTTACCAAGGTTTTCAAAGCGGCTCCGCAAAAACGCCACAGCTTCATCGACCCCACGCACATAACGGCTGGCTTGAAAGTAGCTCCACGCATAGTGCGGATTGGTTTGTGCCAAGCATGCAGCAAACCGATAAAGGCGGCAAGCCTCCTGACGGCGTTCCTCGACTTGCTCCATTTGACCCGGCTGGCCTTTAGCGCCCAGAGACCAGTAAGCATGAGCAAGCTCAAACAACGTGCCGGCGTCCCGGGGCATCAATCGTGTAGCGCGTTGCAAAAGCCTTCGGCCACGGAGAGCGGTCCGTCCGTCTAGAACGAGGTCGCTGCCGAGTTCTCTTAAAAAGATAGGATCCTTGGGTTTGATCACCATGCTTTCTAAAAGCTCCAGACGTTCTTTGCGACGTCCCAAGCTGCGCAAACATGCTTGTTCGGCATAGGCAAGGCGCGGACATTTTTCATATCGTTTTCGTTGCTCGCGGATCAAGTGCAACTCACGCACCATGTTGCCATCATAAAAAGCTAAACTCCGCTCCGCAAAAAGGCTCAGTCGGTGATCCGCTTGAGCTGATTGCATGCCTTGGAGAACAGCTGCAGCGCGATCGCGATCATGCCGGTGCAAGGCCCGGTGCAATTGGTAAAGCTGATCATACAGCTCTGCATCAGGCAGAGTCACACCGTCCAGTTCAGTGGCGCGGTCTTTTGGCACCATCAACATGCCTCGTGGTCCGGTCGATTCGTAACGCTCCAGGAAATCCTTCCACCAGGATTCTGTGTAATGCGAGTAGCTCGGATCACGCATTAACAAGGAGTCCCTTACTTCATCAAAACCGATGGCTACCTGTAAGTGTGCGGAAACTGTCTCCGATGTGCTTAAGGCAAAGGGCATGCCACGCTCGGTCAGCACCCGGGTAACCTCGGGCTGCACCTGGAATTCTCGCACGATCAACCCTGTTTCTTCTGCCCAAGCACGTTCAGCATGGTCCATGGTCCCATCGTAACAAATCGCGTCCACGATATCGTGTTGAGGACGCTCCAAACCCCAGAAGGCACTGATGGTCGCTAAACTCGCCGGGCCACAGGTTAAATAATCCTGAGCTACGAATGGCACTTGCAACCGCACCCGTCGACCGGGCTTGCCGCGAGCGAGATCATCTTTGAGGTGCTCGGCAAAAGCGCCGTAAAATCCGTAGCCAACCCGCTGCGCCTGCTCTAGAGCCTCTTCCCCGCGCCCTAAAAGGTAGAGGGCGTCCGCTCGCCGTGCTGCATACCATCGTTCCAATGGTGGCTCGATTAGTTTAGCTAAAGGCTCTCCAAACTCAAGGATTTGCAAGGCGCTAGCCGCATCTTCGCGATCACTGTAAATGGCAGACAACTGCGCTGCGATGGAATCCGTCTCCAGCTTCTGCAAGTTCTCATGCAAAAACGCTATGGCTTCCTCGGTTCGTTCGGCCTCCAGAAGCAAAGCACCGCGATGTTGAATGGCCGGACGAAAGGCCGGGTTCACCTGCAGAGCACGATCCACAGCTTGTAATGAGGCACTCCGATCATCCGCCAAGTGATGCACGTAGGCCTGTTCCGTCCAAATCCAGGCGCTCTGTGAAAACTCGAACGCTTCTTTGATGTATCGCTCGGCTCCCTCGAAGTCGCGGTATCCAGCGTATAAACGCGCCCGTATCGCCAGGCAGTCCGCCCTCACCTCATCCGGAAATAAGTCTAAGACCCATTGATCCAAAAACTCCAGGGTGCGCACCGACCCATGCGACCCGCTCATTTCATAGGCATAAAACAGGGCAGCCTTTGGATTTGTGGGTGCCTCCTGATAGGCACTAAAAATCAGCCAGCGTCGCAAACGCGATGCGCCCAGGTTGCCCGCTAATCGTCCGGCAAAAATCCTGGCATCGGCTCCGGCCCAATCCAACAGAGGACCCCATTCTTTGGCCTTTTCATACGCTTGCACATAAAGACCTTGCTCGTAGAGAGCCTCCATGGCAGCCAGTGCTTCCTGAGGCACCGAGCGTCTTTGTTCTTTCGGCACGCCTCGCGGCAGCCGGTAGGGCGGTGGCTCCTTGATTTCCTGCATACGACTTTGAGTGGAAGTCTCTAATTTTTCGTTTTCAGCAAATCACGAATTTCCGTGAGCAACACTTCTTGTTGACTAGGTGCCGGCTCGGCGACCACCTCAGGGCGCTCTTCTTCGTGCTCCACTCGTCTACGGATTTTCGTCATGACCTTCACCACCATAAAGATGGCCCAGGCAATGATCAGAAAGCTGATGATTGAGTTAACAAAGGAACCATAGTTCAAAGTGACAGCGCCAGCCTCTTGTGCTGCGGCAAGGCTCGCGTAGGGCCCAGACGTCTCGGCACCGTCTTGGAGCACGACAAAAAGATTTCCAAAATCCATGCCGCCCGCCAGCACTCCCAGTGGCGGCATAAGCACGTCATTCACTAAAGAACCCACCACGGTGGCAAAAGCCCCGCCGATCATGATTCCCACCGCCATATCGATCATGTTCCCCTTCACGGCGAACTCTTTAAAATCTTTGAAGAGAGAAAGTGGCATACAGGTAGCGAGTTAAAGTGAAGCGAAGCTCCTTATGGACCTAGGAGAAAAGCTCGCTTTTGACAAGAACAAAACAGCTCATGGGACGTGGTTCCTCTTCGACGTTCCTGAGCTTTGCATGCCGACTTGCCTTCGTTATTGAGGCGCAGCAGACTTCATCGCAACCAGCATCTCCTCAATGGCGGCGTTGAGTCCCACAAAAATGGCGCGTGACACCAAATGATGGCCAATGTTTAACGTGTCGTATTGCGCTGCGCGAAGGAGCGCCGCAACGTTCTGGTTGGTTAATCCATGGCCGGCATTCACTTGCAAGCCGAGCTGCTGAGCAGTTTTCGCAGCGGTGCTGAGGCGCTGCAATTCCAACTGCTGGAGTTCTGTTTGCTCCCCTAGGCGAGAATAACGCCCGGTGTGAAGCTCGATCATTTCCACCCCAAGCCGTCCGGCTGCTTGCACTTGGTCTAAGTCGGGATCGATAAAAAGACTCACTCGAATGCCTTTGGTCTGCAATGCTTCGACCGTGGGCCGCAAATCTTGCTCTTGCCTGGCCACGTCAAGACCGCCTTCGGTCGTCACCTCCGCGCGGCGCTCCGGCACCATGCAAACTTCCGCCGGTTGTATCCGAAGTGCGTGCTGCAAAATCTCCGGATGATTCGCCATTTCAAGATTGAGCGGCAGGATGTCCTGCTCATTTAGAGACACCACATCGCTCAGCTGAATGTGCCGCGCGTCTTCACGCAAATGAACCGTGATACCATGGGCTCCGGCCTTCTGACAGATCAGCGCGGCTTGCAAAACGTCTGGCTCGGCCAGGGAGCTTTGATGTTCTCCTTTGTAACGCGCTTGACGCAGCGTAGCGACGTGATCGATATTAACCCCAAGACGTGACCGTGACATGGCTTGATGATGGGTGGGGTTTAGTGGCGAAAGTTGCGAATGCCTGTGCAACTCATCGCCATTTTATGCTGGTTCGCCGCAGCAATGACTTCCTCATCACGCACCGAGCCACCCGGCTGAACCGCTGCAACCGCTCCGGCTTCCGCAGCAGCGATCAAACCGTCCGGGAACGGGAAAAAGGCATCGCTCGCCACCACACTGCCCGCAAGCGAGAGTCCGGCTTCTTGCGCTTTCCATACCGCGATGCGACAAGAATCAATACGGGACATCTGACCCGCGCCGATTCCCAAAGTGCGATCGGCTCTGCAGAAAACAATGGCATTTGACTTCACATGCTTGACCACCTTCCATCCAAAGCTCATGCCGGCCACTTCGGACTTGGTGGGAGGGCGCTCGGTCACCACATGCTCCTCCATGCGCGGCGTCACGCTAGTATCGGCGTCCTGCGCTAACACCCCGCCGAGGGCCGCCCGGAGCAAGCGTTGTGGATTCGGAGTGCTTGGCATCCGGATCAAACGCAGATTTTTTTTCTTCTGCAAAAGCGCCCGTGCCTCGCTGGTGTAGTCAGGTGCGATGATGACTTCGCTAAAAATCTCAGAAATGGCCCGCGCCAACTCTTCGTCAAGCGGCCGGTTAATGGCGATCACCCCGCCAAAAGGCGCTTGCCGGTCGGTGGCAAACGCTTTGTCCCAGGCCGCCCGCTGATCCTCATCACTTCCAACTCCACACGGGTTATTGTGCTTGAGAATGGCCACGGTGGATTCGCTAAATTCCGCGATCAATTGGCTCGCGGCGTCCATATCCAAGAGGTTGTTGTAAGAGAGTTCTTTGCCGTGAAGCTGCTCAAAACCCAGATCGCTCACACCAAAAAACTCAGCTTTTTGGTGCGGATTTTCGCCGTAACGCAGCGTCCGGACCAATGGCAGGCTGATTTGCAAAGATGATGTCACAGCTCGGTGAGAAAGATAAGCGCTGATCGCCGTATCATACCGACTGGTGGTGGCGAAGGCTCTTAAGGCAAAACGCTCACGCACTTTAAGAGTGGTGTCGCCTTGATTTTCCTCCAGACAGTCGATGAGTTCTGGGTAATCAGCCGGATCGGTAACCACCGTGACCGATTGATAATTTTTGGCGGCACTGCGAATCATGCTTGGTCCACCGATATCGATGTTTTCGATTGCTTCAGCCAATTCTACTCCTGGTTTGGCGATGGTTTCTTCAAAAGGATACAAATTCACCACCACCAGATCGATGGGAAGAATGCCGTGGTTTTCGGCTTGTTTTTGATGCTCTGGTTTATCTCGCAGATACAGAAGGCCGCCGTGCACCATGGGATGCAAAGTTTTAACGCGGCCATCCAGCATTTCAGGAAAACCGGTCAGCTCTTCGACAGGAGTGACCTCGAACCCCGCGTTTTGCAAGGCGGCAGCGGTGCCTCCGGTGCTAATGAGTTGGACACCATGTTTCGCCAAGGCTTTGGCAAGGTCCAAAAGTCCACTTTTATCAGAAACCGAAAGGAGAGCGCGTTGTAAACTCATAGAGGAAAGGGAACGGGAGCGTAGAGCCCGGCCCACAACTCCGCAATACGCAATCCAGAAAAAATCTGGACCCCCATCAGCACTCCAAGACGCACGTCATTCTTCACGTGCGTGTACAAAGACGTATTTGGATCAATGAAAGCGAATTTTGGTGTTGCCGTGCTACAAGGTCGTCTCCAACTGCCAGGGGCCGTGCAATTTGTCCGCCCAATCCGCTTGAACGAAGTCCGATAGATCGAGCAGCTTGCCGTCTGGAAATGGCTGATTTGTCACGGGATTGATGATCGCTGGTCCTTCACCGGCGCTAGCGCGGCGAAGAAGCTCGGCAGCGGCGTGGATCCTGAGCTGCGCAAACAGCAGTTGCTCATGGCTCGATAAGGTAGAAAGCATAAGTGCATTCCGGATGGCTTGAGTCACGACAGCGTTTCCGTTCCAATTGCTGAGGTTCGTTTCGGCGGAAGCCATCACTTTTATCCAATCATCCATCACCTGCTGACGTGCATTCATCGCTGGCTCCTCAGCCAGGCTTTCTGCTGTGAGGGGGATCATCAGGGGTGCAGTGGTTTCTAGATACAGCGTCTGAGCCAGTGAATAGTCGACAAAAGGCCAGTGAACTAAACGCCAAGCGATGGCGTCGGTCCAGGGTTCGGCACCAACGTGATTGATGGCCATATCCCAAATGGGACGGCTCCAAGCCCGAGGCGGCTTCGGCAGGCACAGTAGCAGCAGTTCTTCAGACTCTCGCTGAAGTTTTTCCTTCACCTCAGGCCAAGACTCGATGATGGCTAACGCTTCCGCGAGAACCATTTCCGTGCCATCGTTTCCTGCATACTCAAGGCTCAACCTGAGTAGAATTTCTATGGAGTGGACAAAGTCAGCCATATCCCCGTTCGGCCCTATCTCTAGGGCTTGTCTCCAAAGTCGGATGGCATCGCTGCAAACAGAAAACGCTTCATTCCATCGCTCTTCCTTAAATAATGCCTCTGCCCAAGCAAATTGGACCCGGCGGATAATGTATTCGACGCGCATTGAGGCTTCACCTCGATAATAACCAGGCGAGCCGACTTCGCTGAGGTGAGTGAGATAAGCCTGAAACAGTGGTTTAAACTTTGGCCAGCTATCGGCCTCGAGCTCTGCTGTAGACTGGGGCATATCAGCCAGCTCGGCGAGCAAGGGGTGGTCAAAATGGTTATGAGGATTGGCATATGCTCGCCACAATGCATCTTGAACGGGCAGTTCGATGACATCCTTTTGCGGATTAAAGAAGGCTAGGAGTGCCACGCTAAGAAGCGCTGGAAGGCCGGTCAGTAGGATGAGTCCGGATGAAGCGATCACTACGCCACGCAAGCGCTGAGCGAAAGGTGGCGACAGCACGGCTAAAAGAACAATGGCGGCAAGTATCCGGTATATCCAGGAGAGCAAGTCGCCCGCTGCTGCCGGCAATAAAAACAATTCCAAAAGCAAATAACCCACTCCCACCAGACACGCCGAGATACTCAGAAGCGAAAAGACCCGACCGGGTTTCATGAAACCATTGAAAAGGATCAGGCCGGTCAGCACGAAAAGCACAACTTGAAGCGGCGTTAGCCCCGACTGGTCGGTGCGAGCCCAAAAGCCGAGCGCGAGACATACGGCCGCCGAAAGAAGGTGCCAGAACCACCATCGTTGAGGCAGGAAAGACTTCATGCAAGAAGCGTAAGCACTGGAACTTTATGGGACAAGCAGAATGCGTAACCGATTCCTGTTTGCAATGATCCGGCTAAGGTTCGGTTTCTTTCGGTCG
>DAIRSW010000071.1:0-14815 GCA_036804205.1 Verrucomicrobiia bacterium
CGAAGCACCGAGCGATTCTGCGGCTTGTTCCAAATTCACTCCAATATTACGCATTCCCGCGTCGCCGAAGCGCAGGGCGTCCGACTGATATAGTGCAAAATAGGCCAGCACCAAAATCCAGATAGTATTATAAACCTCAATGAGAACCCAGGGAGCGTTCCAGGCCATAATAAATGCCACTGCCGTCACAATCCGCGGAATCACCCGCGGCATCAAGCTCATCGAATCTACTCCGGAAGCCAACGGCCCCTTTGACCGAGCGATTCCGTAGGCCACAATGCCCCCGACCAAAACGCAAACCGTCGCAGTCAGCAAGCTCAGCCCCAAACTTGTAGTTAAGGCCTCAAAAGCTCCCGAGTCCATATCAAACACCCGGTTGTAGTGACGATCCGTCCATTGCAAGTCGCCTCCGCCCCACGTATCGATAAAGCTTGTTGCGACCACCGCCGCATTGGGCAAAAGCGCACTCAAAACGAAAAGGAGCAACAACCATCCCCATCCAAGCGACTTTCCAACCAGCCCCAATGACGTCTCCTTGACCAGCGTCGACCGGGTTCTCCCCAAGGGAAAACGCCCTAGTAAATGACGACCAACAGAAAGAAGCGCCACCGCCACCAAACACAACAATGCCGATAAGGCCGTAGCCAAAGGCAAGTCGATGGGCCAACTGGTCACCAGATAATAAATCTCTGCGGGCAGGAGTGGCAGATTGGCACGCGGGCCCATAATGGCCGGAACACCAAAATTCGACACCGCGTCCAGAAAAACCAAAATGCCGGAATTCAACAAAGCGGGAAGCAACAAAGGCAAGGTCACCCACGCTAAAACCTGCCAGCGCTTGGCTCCGAGCGACACGGCGGCATCCTCCAAGCGCGAAGGAATATTTCGCAACACCGCCTCCACCGCCAGGGCCACTCCTCCAAAAGAGGCCATCACCATCACAAAAGTGACACCCCAAAAGCCAAAGAAAAAGCCCCTAAACTCCTCTGTGAGACCCCCGGTCAACAGATCCGCAAAGCCACCCGGTTGCATCACCAAAATGTAAGCTAAGGCATTGATGTAAGCCGGACTCATGATCGGCACCAATAACAAAATACGAGCCCATTTTTTACCCGGCAAATTGGTTCGAGCAAGAAGCCACCCACACGGCACCCCAAGCAACCAGGCTCCCAGCACGGTGCACGTTCCCCACATCAACGAGTTCCAAAGCATCTCGCCCAAACCCGGTGTTTCAAAAATCGAATGGTATGCCGAAAAAGCTCCCTCCACCGAGCCTCCCATAAACTCTGGGAAAACACTTTGAATCAACAAGACGAGAACCGGATAACCAATGGTCACCGACAAAAACACCGCCCCAAGCAGCAGCGGCCAACTAACGGTTTTCCCGCATTTTCGGCTCATCCTCCACCTCCACGTTCAATCCGATACTGAAATGCTTTCATCAGCGTACGCTGATCCTCCAAGCCTTGTTCCATATCAAACGGCAAGGGCTGGGGTATTGAAAAACGGGATCGCACCTCACTGGTTGCCACGTCCTTTTTGGCCGGCAGCAGATGAGTCGCGGCAACCCGCTCCTGCACCTCGTGACTCAACACATGCTCCACAAAAGCCCGGCCTAAATCTGGACTGTCGGTGGAATTCAGAATCGCAATCGGACGGAGCACCAGCAAAGCCCGATCTTCTGGGTAATGAAGTTGCAACGGCTCGCCGCGGGCGATCTCCCGACAAATAATGTAATCCGCCGCGCTAAACACCATCCCGTAGGCTCCCATAATCAACCCGGTCACCGCCTGACTATTGGCTCCCACGATCACGAGACCCTGCTGCCGGCCCTTTTCAAAATCTTCCCAAAACGAGGCTTCGAAAAGCTGACGATAGACCAATAAAAAATCTCCCGCCGTGCCAGAACGCGATGGCGAGGGCATCACCAATTGCCCTGCACCGGTTTTTTCGCTAATCAACAAATCGCGCCAGCCCACACCCGACCACTCCGTTCCCTCCCGAGTTGCCACGCCCACAAAAGTGCCCCCAGTAGCATGATAAAATCCCTCCGGATCATGCCAGTCCTGATGAGTCATCGCAACTGCCTCCGGTTGATGCGCCAAAAGCCTGCCTTTTTCCTTTAAAGCGAAAGCCGCAGTCTGAGACGCCAAAATCACCACATCCGCCCGTGGCCGGAAACGTTCCGCCTCCAGCTTCGCCATGATTTGACCGGTCGTCGCAGAAAACAACTCAACCGAGATCCCGGTGGCCTCCTCAAAACTGCGGCAAGCAAACTCCGCCAACGGTCGAGGGCCGGCCGAGTAGACCACCAGCTTCGTGCCAGCCTCAGGCGCGCAGCCCGCCGAAAAAACAAGGCCGCAAACTACCACCACCAGCAATGCCGCAGCTCGCAATCTAACTGGCCAGTTCATAAAGCGCCTCCTCAGGAATCAAAATCCGCACCTTAGTCTCGGTTGGGATCGCTTGGCTCGCCATTCCTCGGATGACCTCCCCATTGTCCAAAGTCACCAAAACCTCATAGCACTGACCAATAAAACGACTCCGCAAAGCGCGACCTTGCAACACAACACTGCCGGAAACCATCGCATCATCCGGCGACTCAGGCTGCACCCGCACCTGATCGCGTCGAATGGAATACTCAGGTCCTGCACCCACCACAGCCAAATCGCGGTCCGCAGGCCGCTGCAAACGCAACAGGTTCGACATCCCTAAAAACCCGGCCACAAACCTATTGGCCGGCGACTCATATATTTCCACCGGCGAAGCTAGCTGTTCAATCCGGCCTTCATTCATCACTGCAACACGATCAGCCAAACTCAACGCCTCCTCTTGGTCGTGAGTCACGTAAACTGCAGTCATATTTAGGGTCTCAATCAACAAGCCTATCAATTCGCGCAGCTCCTCACGCAGAGTCGCGTCCAAGGCACTCAAAGGTTCATCCAACAAAAGAATGCGTGGCTCCACCACCAAAGCCCGGGCAATGGCCACCCGCTGTTGCTGCCCTCCCGAAAGGGTTCCTGGGAAAGCTTCGGCTTTTGCCTTCAGCCCCACGCGATCCAAGGCTTGCAAAGCTTTGTCATAACGCTCCCTCGTGGATACCCCTCTCAAACGCAGTCCAAAAGCCACATTATTCAACACACTCATGTGCGGCCAGAGGCTAAAGTCTTGAAACACCATGGCAAAATGACGTTTTGCCGGCGGCACAAAAGCTTGTGTGCGTGGAGCGTCCAAAACCTGACCACCACAAACCACCCGACCCCCATCTGCGGCCAGCATTCCGGCTAGAATGTTGAGCAGTGTGGTTTTGCCGCAACCCGAGGCCCCCAACAGGGCCAAGCATTCCCCTTGTTGCAAGGCAAACGAAACTTCATTCAAAACCCGCTGCTCCCCAAAGGATTTACTAACGGCCTCACAAATCAAAAACGGCTCTGACATAAAAAGTGAAATTTGGGACAGGTATCGAGAAAACACCAGTGACAAATACGTTACAATCAACAAGTAAGCCCACACCGGCCTTTGATCTTTCTCGGACAAGACGCGCGTAGCGGAATTCGGAACGAATTTCGGTCCGGGGAGGGCTTTCGCGTACTCGCGACATGCTCACAAGCCCTCCCTCAACCCTCAAAAGCACATTTTGGTAACGTTACCAAAGTGCGCGGTAACACTCCCTCCTCCCGCCGGCTCGCCAAACCCACCGTCAACCCTTTTCCAAAAATCGCATTTTGGTAACGTTACCATTTTGCGCGATAACACTCCCTCCTCCGCAGCTCACCGAACCCTCCATCAACACCCTCTCAAAACGCATTTTGGTAACGTTACCAGTTTGCTCGGTGAGCGTGCTCATTTTGCCATTTGCTGGCTTGCCAGCTTTCTGTGGTGCCGCGACATTGCGTAGTATGTTTATTCACGACGATTTTCTTCTTTCCACCAAAACAGCTCGACGCCTTTATCATGAGGTCGCTGCGGATTTGCCCATTATCGATTATCACAACCATCTGCCCCCAGAAGACGTGGCGCAGAACACTCAGTTTCGCGATCTCGCACACATTTGGTTGGCGGGAGATCATTACAAATGGCGGGCCATGCGTGCCAATGGCGTGCCGGAAGAGCTTTGCACCGGCTTAGCGGAGCCTTACGAAAAGTTCCTGGCCTTCGCTCGCACCACCCCCAAAACCCTGCGCAATCCGCTCTACCATTGGACCCACCTGGAGCTGAAGCGCTTTTTTGGAATCGATGTTTTGCTAAAAGAAGACACCGCTCCCAAAATCTGGGCTGAAGCCAATGAAAAATTGAGCTCGCCCGAATTTCAGCCGCAGGGGATTTTGAAGCGCTTTAAGGTGCAGGTCATTTGCACCACCGACGATCCGGCGAACGTTCTTTCGCATCACCAAGCCTTGCACGAGAAACCAGCCGAGGGCTTTCGCATGTATCCAACCTACCGTCCGGATGGTGTGTTTAAATTGCAGGACCTATCTTGGTGGTCGGCTTGGGTCAAACGCCTCGCCGAAACCAGTAACGTCCTCATTAACGATCTCAATTCTCTGGAGTTCGCTCTGGCCACAAGGCATCAGGGTTTTCATGCTTTAGGAGGGCGACTCTCGGATCACGGCCTGCAAAGCATTCCAGCTCAGCAGGCCACCCGCGAAGAAGCGAGCCAAAGTATCGCCCAAGCTTTAGCCGGCACACCATTAAACCTGGTCGAGATCGACCGGGTGGTTGGATATCTCCTGCACTTTTTGGGCACGCTTGATGCAAAAGCCGGTTGGACCAAACAGCTGCACTTGGGCGCGCTGCGCAATGTGAACCCGCACCTTTTTAAGAGCCTGGGGCCTGATACCGGAGGCGACTCCATTGCGGACGACCTTCAAGCAGCCGGATTGGCGCAATTCTTAGGAGGCCTAGCGGCCATCGATCAATTGCCTAAAACGATTATCTACAATCTTAACCCGGCTGCCAACTATGTGTTTGCCACCATGGTTGGCAACTTTATGCAAGGCAACCAGGGACCTGCCAAACTACAATGGGGCAGCGGCTGGTGGTTTCTTGACACTATTGAAGGCATGACCTGGCAGCTAAACGCGCTTTCCAGCACCGGCCTCCTGTCGCGGTTTGTGGGCATGCTCACCGATTCCCGGAGCTTCATGTCGTTCACACGTCACGAATATTTCCGCCGCTTGTTATGTGAACTACTGGGGAAAGATGTGGAAGCCGGCTTAATTCCGGATGAACCCGGTTTGTTGGATGACCTGGTGCGAGGGGTTTGTTACCAAAACGCTTGCGACTATCTAGGCTTGGAGCTGCCGTGCTATTAAACCTATCAAAGGCAGTTTGAATCAGAATGTAGAAAAGAAGAGCATGAAGTATGAATTTTAATAGCGTGTAGAGAATTATGATGTTGGTGATTCCAGCTGTTGGTGAACCGAGAAGTCTATTATTATCCTGCTTAGCTTTTCTTCATGCTCTTCATGCACTTCATGGTGAATTCCTTAAGGTTGAAATGCGGGATTTAGGTTAGAGATCGTCGTCAGTCGAGTCTGAGGTGAGGCCGCGAAGTTTTCCCTCAATAAACGCATCGATATCGCCATCCATCACTGCCTCCACCGCGCTGGTTTGCACACCGGTGCGGTGATCCTTGACCATTTGGTATGGCTGGAACACGTAGGAGCGAATTTGTGAGCCCCAAGCGATTTCCCCTTTTTCGCCGTATTGCCTTTCGGCTTCGGCACTTTTTTTGTCGAGTTCAACTTGGTAAAGCTTAGCGCGGACCATGTTTAAGGCGATCACCCGATTTTGCGCCTGGCTCCGTTCCTGCTGACAAGCCGCCACGATTCCGGTCGGTATATGAGTGATGCGGACGGCGGTCTCGACTTTGTTCACATTCTGGCCGCCTTTTCCGCCACTTCGATAGGTGTCGACTCGTAGATCCTTATCCAAGATTTCAATATCGATATCCTCAGAAACTTCTGGGCTCACATCCACACTGGCAAACGAGGTATGACGTCGAGCATTGGAATCAAACGGCGAGATACGGACCAAACGATGCACGCCCCGTTCGGTTTGAAGGTAACCATAGGCATACTCCCCCATCACTCTAAGAGTGGCCGATTTGATCCCGACTTCTTCCCCCTCCTGAATATCAATGACTTCGGCGCGCAAGTTGCGGCGCTCCATCCAACGTCGATACATCCTCAGAAGCATATCGGCCCAATCGCAGGACTCGGTGCCACCGGCTCCCGAGTGAATGGTGATGAAGGCATGATTCCGGTCGGTCGGGCCGCTCAAAAGCAGGAGCATTTCTAAATCACGCAAACTCTGCTGCGCCTGTTCCAGCTCGCGCGCCACATCTTGTTGAGCTTGGGCCGCTTGGGTTGGGTCAGCTTCTTCGTTAGCCAGCTCCTCCAGCACAGCCAAATCTTCCAGCTTGCTTTGAAGTTCAAGATACGGTTCCAACCGGGATTTGATCTGGTTGGACTCGTTGATGGCTCTTTGTGCGGCCTCGCGTCGATCCCAAAAGTCTGGGGCCGACATAATCATATCAAGTTCGCTTAATCGATTTTTAAGAACGGCAACGTCAAAGATACCTCCGTAAGGCTCCAAGCTGCTGTTTGATTTGCTCTAAGCTAAGGGTTGTTTCTTCGATACCTGGCATCAAGACTAGTTTCTCAAACCGACACCAGATGCAAGCGCATCCGGCGGGAAATTGGAGCGCTACTGAAAATAGCGTCGAAGGACTTCCGCTTCTTCCGGGGAGGGAGAAAGTCGCCAAGCGGCGTCTCCCTCACCAGCCTGTGTTCCGAGAAGGCCGCCACTACGCGAGATTTGCACTGTGTCCGATTGGTCTTGCGGATTTTGACGCGCCACATCCACCACATCTCCGGGCAGTAATTCGTGCTCTGCAAAAGTAGGCATGGCCTCTACGCTTCCATCTTCTTCAATATCGGCACGATCCCCGAACGACATTGGGGCACCCTCACCGCCTTTGGATATCCCGCCTGAGCCCGGTTGCATTCCTTGGCACGGCTGTTCCCCAGCCTCTTGTGCTGCCAGAAACTGTTCCCACGCTTCTGATGTGCCCATTCCCTGACAGGCCGCACAGGCATTTGCCGCGTCCTCAAGTTTTTTCTGCATGTCTTGCAGCTCCTGAGCGCTCAGGGCTCGGGGATCCAACTTAGCCAATTGATCCATTAAACTTTGATTCGGCTGAAAATTACCACTAGCCAACTCTCGAGCTAGAGAATCCAAAAGCTGGCCGGCTTCTTGAGCGGACGGCGTGGTCTGCTCCAAAATCGCCAAGTTTTGCTGGGTTTGCATCATGTTTTGGGCCAGGTCGAGCACTCCCTCCTGCACCCGTTCCAACAAAGTGTCACCCGCTTCTAAGCTCGATTCCGAAAACCAGTTGTCTTGCTCTCGCAAATTTTCTAAATCCTGCCGCAGCTCCTCAATATTTTCCTCAGCGAGCAGCTCTTCCTCCGCTAGTTGCTCGACCAGCGCTTCAACTTGAGTCCAACTGGTGGGTCGATGAGTCGGCGGAACCGGCTGGCCCTGGGATGTTCCAACTGGCAGCCAAAAGGTTGCGCCTAACACGGCGAGAGCGAAAAAAATCAGCATGAGGGGGCGCTCAATTTTCCAAATCGCCACGTGTCGAATGTCCTGAGGTGGCGGCCATTCCGCATAATTCTGTGCGGCAGCGCTCAGCCGAGATTCTAAACCAAGACGATCTTCTATCCAAGCCAGGCTATGTGTGAATGTGGGACGACGTCTCCAAGCCCAGAAAATGATTGCGCCAATAGCTAGAAGCGAAGCGGTCAGCAGGCTCAAGTAAAAATTCTGGAGGTCCGCTCCCTGCGCACGCGCAAAATAGATGAGCCCCGCCCCAAGCAGCAACAGAAAGGCTAATGCGGGTAATGACAGGCTGAGGGCCCATCCGATGGCCCAACGACGGCGAAATCCTTCGATCCGCTTGGTCCACGCTTCTTGATGCGTAATGAACTTTGGCATGAGGTATGATGCCAGAAAAGGCTTCTTCAAGCAAGCAGCAAGAGCCTAGTTGACCTATGCTTCTCACTCTTGGGGAAGCTCCGGAGCCTACGGGGCTCGAACCCGCAACCTCTGCCGTGACAGGGCAGCACTCTAACCGATTGAGCTAAGGCTCCTTGAGTGAACAAGAAAACTACACCTACGAACATCGAACGCAAAAGAAAAATGCAGCACCACCAAAAAATTATATGAGAAGACAGACCTTCGATCCTACCTCCTCAACACACCATAGCCTTTGCGCACCCCGGCCTTTGGTGCCGCATTCGATGCGGAGTGCGCTTGCATGACAAGCTGGCTCGTCTGCTAGCGGGAGGAAAGTTCTGAAGAACCATGCCCGGACGCTATGGCCCAGGCGGGCTCCTCTTGGCTCCATTGCTGCATGGCTTCGGCATATTTGCCGCCGCGTTCTAACAGTTCAAAATGAGAGCCCTCCTCTTGAATGATTCCCTCGGCGAGGAAGAGAATCCGATGGGCCTGACGCAGTAGACTTGGTCGGTGTGAACTCAAGACCACCGTTCTCCCTTTCATCAGATCCAAGATCGAATCCTGTATGATGCGTTCGGACTCAGGCTCCACGGAGCTGGTTGGTTCATCGAGAAATAAGATCTCGGGGTTGGTTAAAAAAGCACGCGCTACCCCGATACGCTGCCTCTGGCCGCCGGAAAGTTTCACTCCCCGCTCGCCCACTAGGGTGGCATAACCGTCCGGGAGATTTTCGATAAATCCTGCAGCATTGGCTTGCTCAGCGGCGCCCTGGATTTCTTCCGGACTCGCGTTTGGTCTGCCGTAGGCGATATTTTCTGCGACGCTGGCGTAGAACAAGAAGGTGTCCTGCAGCACCAGAGCGATGTGTTGGCGGTAGCTACGCTGCGTTAATTTTCGCAAGTCATCTGAGCCGAGCATCACTCGACCTTGGGTGGGATCATAAAAGCGCGACAGGAGGCTGAGCAGGGTGCTTTTTCCTGCACCGCTTGATCCGGCCAGGCCAATGATTTCTCCCGGATCAATCCGTAGGTTCACATGATGAAGAATCGGATGACCGGTGCGGTAGGCGAAGCTAACTCCCACCATGGCGAGTGGTTGGCGAGGGTTGGTCACCGGTTTGGCGTTGGGGTGGTCCTCTACCTGAACCGGTGCATCGAGAATTTCGTAAATGCGACCGGAAGATGCGAGGGCACGCTGCAACAGGTCATTGATCCGGGCCAACGTGCGCACGGGGCTGTTGAGCTGCCACCAAAAACCGCGCAGTGCCACCAGGCCACCGATGGTGAAGCTTCCCATGGTTACCAACAGAGCTCCGAGTCCGAGCATAATGATGTTGGTCAGATAGGCAAAGCTGAAAAGAATGGGGAACATGGTGGTTCGCAGGCGCACTGCCGCCATGCCTCGATCCAAGACTTCATCGGCTTTCTCGGCAAAAGCTTGATGCTCGCGTTCTTCGTTAGCGAAAGATTTCATCACCAAAAACCCGGAGAGTGCTTCTTGGAGTTGAGCCCCCAGTCGGCCTAACGCAGCGCGGGTGGCTCGATACAAGGCTCTCATCCGAGGGTTGAAGTGTCGCGCCACAAAGTAAGCAGCGAAGAGGGGCACAAAGACCGCTGCGCCGACAGCGGGACTGATGAAGCAAATGGCTACCAAAACAAGTATGAAAGTATAAAGCTCTTCCACGAAGCTGATGAACCCGTTGATTAAGGATGACTGCACCGCGTCCACGTCGCCAATGACCCTGGATTGCAAGTCGCCGGTTCTTTGCTCGTTCATCCAATCGGCGCTTTGCCCGGAGAGTTTATCATGGAGGCGAAGCCGCAAATCATGAGTGAACTCCAAACCAGCTCTTTCGTAGGCTCGGTCGCGGATGACTCCTAATACTAAGCCAACCGCATACACAGCCAGGCCCAAAAGCAAAGCTGGCAGCAGGAGATCCATCCGCTCGTTGGCTAGGACGGTGTCGACTACAAACATCCACAAGAAGTTGGGAAACAGAGTGGCTGGCGTGGCGAGTAGGAGGCACAAGGTCCCTATGATGAGACGCCGCCGATAAGGTTTGAGTTCACCGACGAGTCGCCCGATGCGCTTCCAAGAGCCCCGTGGCAACTTGGGTGGCAAGACTTCGCTTGAAGCATCTTCCATGAGCCGCTGAACTCTAGTCGGCTAACCCTTGGGGAGGGAACCACTGGTATAAGAAAAAATAAACGAGGACTCCCGTTACCGAGACGTAAAGCCAAATCGGCATGGTGAGTTTACCCATGCGACGATGCCGATCGTAACGTGCGCGCACCGCCGGAATTACCGACATGATCACGAGAGGTGGCACGGTAAACGCGAGGATAATGTGCGAGATGAGGATGGTGAAGTAAACCGGTCTCACCCAGCCATCGGCGGTAAACTTTACCGATTCCACGTTCAGATGATAAGTCAGGTAGCTGATCAAAAAAAGCGTTGAGATGACCACTGCACAACTCATGCAGATCATGTGGGTGAGCTTGCGTTCGCGCGCGATGCTCCACCATCCAACAGCGATAAACACTGTGCTGATGCTATTCAGAGTCGCGTTCAGGGCTGGCAACTGAGATAATTCCATGATATTTGATTACGAACGTGGTGAATTGGCAAGATGCCGCGCGGCTTTGATCAGCTCCGCTTTTTGCTCAGCATTGAATCCGTCGTAGTAGCCACGAATGACGCCCGCACGATCGACCAACACGAAGCGACTGCTATGCACAATCGGGCCGTCCTCGGGGATCACTTCACCTTCGGGCACTTCAGCCAAGGGAAGCTTAAAACCGTTCTGCACCAGATTGTAGACTTCATCTTTTTCTCCGGTCACAAGAGTCCAGCGCGAGAAATCAACGCCCATGCGCTCCCCGTAAGCTTTGAGGATGGGTGGTCGATCATATTCTGGGTCAACAGTAAAGCTCAACAGCCGGATGGGTTCCGAGGCCTCCAATTCCTCTTGGATCCCATGCATTTCCTGGGTCATGCGAAAACAAGGCCCTGGGCAGGTTGAGAAAATAAATTTGGCGATAAGAACCTCCCCTCGTTGATCAAGCAGTCGAAACGGTTTTCCTTCTTGATCTAGCCCAGTAAACTCAGGCAAATATCCGAGCTCGGGCAGACTTGGCGTCGAGGGAATGGCGTCTCGGTTCTGCAACAGCCAAAGGTAACCGGTTACCATTGCGGCCACCAGAACGACCGGAATAATCCAAGCGGGACTTAGTCCCACTGACGGAGAGCTTTTATCTGTCATATCATTGTCCATTTAAAAACACCAAAGCTAACAAGACAAACGGTAGATAGATGATCGAAGCAAAAAAAAGCTTTCGCGCTTCGGCATCTGCAACCAGGAGCATAAACTTGATCCCAAAAAAGAAAAAGACCCCTCCTAAGACCAATGAGGTCACCAAAAACGCGACCCCCACTTGCCCATCCAGCCATGCCAGCACCGGCGTGGCCATTAACCCCAGCAATCCAATCAGGGCTCCGAGTCTTACAAAGTTCCGCGCGGCTGGTTCGGATTTAGGTAGGATGGCCAAGTCGGCCCCGCGGTAGTCCTGACGATACAGCCAGGCGATGGCAAAAAAGTGGGGCAACTGCCAGAGGTATAAAATGGCAAAGACCAGCAAGGCGGCTCCATCCAGCTGACCACGCGCTGCGGTGGTCCCCAGCACCGGCGGCAGGGCTCCGGTGACTGCGCCAACGAAAGTGCAGATCGGCGACCACGCTTTCATGGGGGTATAGATGAACAAATATATCGCGATGGTGGCAGCACCGACCAACATCGGCAGAAGCCCTAAAAACATGTAGAGCCAAGCCAAGCCAATGGCTGCTAGTAGAAGCCCAAACGGTATCACGAACGAAAGTTGCATGCGACCGGTTGGCAGCGGCCGGTTTTGGGTTCTATGCATGAGGGCATCCCGTTTCCGCTCCATTGCTTCGTTCAACGCGGCGGCAGCCGCAGCCAAAAGGCCGGCGCCCACGACCACATGTAGAGCTTGCATCCATTGGAAGCTCGCGTCTGCCGCATAGGCATACCCGGCCAGAGCAGAGAGAACCACCAAAGCAGTTAACCTCGCCTTAATCAGCTCAGCAAAATCGTCTAAGCAGCTTACCGGGGTTTTTGCGGCGGACAAATCACGGTATTCCGTGGTCATGCTCGGGTGGCCTCCAGGCCCTCAATGCTTGGGTGGCGCTTAGTCTTGACATCATGCCAAAGCCGCGAAGTGCTGGACGCATAAGCCAAACTTGCGGTCACCACAGACAACATAAGAAGAAGAGCGCCATTCATCACGTGCCAGGTGGTTGGCACGGCTCCTCGACCGGATAAAACACTCCACGCGCCCAAACCAATTTGCAAAGCCACCACCAAAAAAAGCACCGCGCTCCAGTTGACCCACACACTGCTTCGCTGCCAAACAGACGAGACCAACATCACCAGAATCATGAGAGCAATGAGGTATCCTAATATGCGATGCGCGAAATGGATGTTCACGTAAAAATTTGTGAGCGAGGGTATCAACTGCCCCATGTGCAGCGGAAAATCCGGAATGGCCATGCCGGCTTTGTAGTGGCGCATGATCGCGGCCACGAGCAGCTGGCCGAGCAGCACCACTGGCAAGGCCAGCGCGCACCAGTAGAAAAAGCCACGACCGGGTTTGCAGTTCTTGCCCCACGCCACAAGGCCGCTCGCGCGTAAAAACAAAAGCACGAGGCCGACTAAAAAGAGCTGGGCCAGGACCCCGTGCACGACGGCCAGTTCTGTGGAAACCTGGGTCACCCGAAGTCCTCCCATCAGTCCTTGGATCGTCACCATGGTCAACAACACCACGCAATGCGGCAAAAATTTACGCGAACCACGACGCAGCCAGGCAAGCAGCGTTGCGGACAAAATGACAAAGCCCACCAAACCTCCGTACAAACGGTGCCCATGCTCTAGTCGCACTTCTTCATCTTCCCACCAGCCGGGAGGGTTGAAAGTGCCGAGACTGGTAGGCCAATCATGCACCGAAAGGCCAGCATCGCGCGTGGTAACCATGCCACCAAGATAGATTAGGCCAAGCGTGAGCAGCACAGCGACTCCTGAGAGCCATGCAAACAAACCACTGAATGATACCGGGGATGAAGGAGTCGACATATAAGGCGGAGGAATACAATGGACGAGGCCAGGCGTGAGTCAACTTAAGGCTTGCAGCAAACTTATGTTTTCAAGTCGCAGGGCTCGCGCTTTTGGGGGTGGGGCTTTTGGGGGTAGGGCCTTTGGGGGTAGGGCCTTTGGGGGTGGAGCCAGCACGGTGGGACGGCGTGTGCACCCGGTGCTCGTGGTTCAAGGCTTCCCCATTGCGCCTTCCGCATGAAGCGGTTATATTGAAGAAAATGGAGAAGTTGGTAAAAAAAAGGAGTCTTGCAAACTTCCGAGAGCGAAAAAGCCCATGGGCAGACTGCACTCCGGCTGAACGCCTCCGTGCTCTGACTCTTTTGGTATTTCCTCAACTCGAACATGATGCATCTCAACCCGGATTTCCGCGATTTCATCGCGTTACTCACAAAACACAAGGTTAGGTTTTTGGTAGTGGGAGGATATGCCGTGGCGCTGCATGGATTTCCGCGTTACACAGGGGATATTGATTTCTTTGTCAAGACCAGCCCAGAAAACGCGCAGGCACTGACCGCCACTTTTACTGATTTCGGTTTCAGTGAGTTGGGAGTCACAGTTCAGGACTTTTTGCGAGAGGATTTCGTCATAGAAATAGGCAGGGAGCCACGGAAGATCCAAGTCCTCACTGGGATCGATGGGGTGTCGTTTGAGGAATGCGATATGGCAAAAGATACTGTGGAACTTGATGGCGTTGAGATTCCTTACATTAGTCGGGAACACCTACTTCGGAACAAAGCTGCTTCAGGACGCCCCAAGGACCGAATCGACATTGAAGCGCTGACCAGACACCGGGGCTCGCATAAATAAATCATCGTTTTGGCTCGCTAGGTTAGCCGGCCCAAACGCGCTTAATGCGGTAGGGTTTTGAAGGTGGCAATGAGGTCGTGGATTTTCGCTGAGAGCTGGAGGCTTTTGGATTCGAAGCCTTTGGGATCTTCGAGAATAGAAGAAAATCCCTCGGCGAATTGGTCGGCCATCTCGGGATCGAGACGGCGGTAACCCATGGACCAACCGGGGAAACTGCGTTCCTGACTGTCCTCAACGAAGACTGTCTCACAGTTGGAATGTCGCGGATCAGCTTTAATTTTTTTGTAGAGCGCATTCACCTCTTGTTTTCGTCCCTCCAAAATTTGAAGGAAGGTCGCTTTGCCGTGTACGTTGCCGTAAAGAAGAAGCCCGGTGACATTGCGCTGACGATTGTTGCGGTGGGATTTCTCGAGAATACTATTGAGATCCGTTTGTTCGACCTTTTGGGTCGCTTGGCTTATGTAGACAAGCCGGTGGATCGATTCTGGTTCTATCGCGAACTCAAGCCGATTAAAGGAATCTACAAAGAGCGGCTCCCACTCCTCCGGAACGCCGAGAATTTCTCCAACCCGAGCCATGGTGGCGTTGCGCCACGTACGTATTCTGGCCAATTTGAGGGTGGCATTCCCGGTGGAAACGACGATGGCGAAGAGAATTTCCAGATAAGTATAAGCCTCACGAATTTGTCCGTCCTCCAATTGAGGATCAGCCATTAGAGTTTCGATTATGTCGGCAAACGCATTGATGTTGGCATCGCGCAAGTGAGGATCAAATGAGGGCGGGGTCATAATATTACTCATCGCCAAAATAACGAGG
>DAIRSW010000072.1:0-3637 GCA_036804205.1 Verrucomicrobiia bacterium
TGGAGGATATTCCGTTTATTGATATCCAGCACGGGTCCTAGCTTTTCACGTAGCGGAGGCTGACCAGTTTCGGAAAGTTTGGCCAGGCCTGGAGTTTGGCCAAAAGCATGGTGCCGAGTTGACGCTCAAGTTCAAAACGAATGGTAGGGTCGCTGACCTTGACGACTAGTTCGCCTTTGATGAGGCTGGTGGGCTCGGAGTGTTTGGCCAAGACCGGGCCGACCGCCTCATCCCAGATGCGCTTGATTTGCTCGGCATCAAAAAGTTCCTTCAGCTTGAACTCATTCAGGACTTCCTGCACGGCCTCGCTCATATTGACCAGCGGTCTTGGAGCTTGTGCGCGGTAACCACGCCATTCTTCGAGAGCTTTTTGACGAAGAAATGAGGTGGAAATTTCCCGCGGCCTAGTGAAGGAAGGAGGACTGGCAGATTGTCGAATTGGGGCAAAAGAGGGAGCAGCCGACTTGCCAGGCGCTTTCTTGGGACACGAAGCAGTTGTCGTGGGGTGTGTTGATTCATCCGCTGAATTGTACAGGGTCAGCTCGCCATTTTTAAACACGGCAGCCCAGGCGCACGGAATTTGTTTGCTGGAGATGGCCATGGCTCTTTAAGGCTCTGCATCCGGCAGATTAGCTTCCTCGCGTGATCTTTGGCGGAAATAAAGCTGAGCCTGCGAAGGATGCTGACCCTGGCGTGGTTTGAGTCGACGATAAGTCCCATCAGCCTTGAGTTCACGGGCTTTCATGCAATCGGTCAGGTAAGCCGGAAGAATCTCTTCAATAATTTTTCGGCGAAGGTCCGGATCCTCGACCGGAGCAACCACTTCCACTCGACGATAAAGATTGCGCGGCATCCAATCTGCGCTGCCAATGTAGGTCTGCGGATCCCCGTCGTTGTGGAAATAATAAATGCGACTGTGCTCGAGAAAGCGGCCAACCACGGAGATGACCCGGATGTTATCACTTACGCCCGGAAGACCCGGACGCAAACAGCAAATGCCTCGGACGATGAGTTCCACTCGAACACCCGCCTGGGACGCAGCATAAAGGGCGCGAATCATTTTCGGGTCTACTAAAGAGTTGACCTTAATAACGATCCGACCCTCCAAGCCTTTCTCGGCATTTTTCCGCTCTCGCTCGATCAGTTCCAGGAACCGCTCAGCCATCTGGTAGGGGGCAACTAGGAGCTTTTTGAAATCTTGATATTCTGAAAGCCCGGTCAACTTATTGAAAATGGCAGCCGCTTCATAGGTCAAGACGTCGTCGTCGGTTAATAAGCCTAAATCGGTGTAAAATCGCGCCGTGCTTGGGTGGTAGTTACCCGTCCCAACGTGGGCATACAGACGAATGCGATCTTCATCTCGTCGGACGATCAGCAAAAGCTTGGAGTGGGTCTTTAGCCCTACTAAGCCGTAGACCACATGCACGCCGGCTTCCTCAAGTTTGCGTGCCCAGTTGATGTTATTAGCTTCATCAAAGCGAGCTTTGATCTCCATAAGAGCCGTCACTTGCTTGCCGGCCCGCGCCGCTTGAATTAATGCCCGAAGGATCGGGGAGTCACCGCTGGTGCGGTAGAGCGTCATCTTAATAGAAAGAACATTGCGATCGGAAGCCGCTTGTTCAATGAAATCGACCACCACATTAAAGCTGTCGAAGGGATGGTGAAGGAGTCGATCCTTTTCCCGGATTAACGCAAACAAGCCTCGCTCGGATTGCAACGCCGGGGGATACACCGGAGTGAAAGGCCGATCTTTCAGATGGTTAAATCCTTCGATTTCCAGTAGAGGCTGCAAATGCAAAAACGTTAAAGGGCTATTGAGCCGATAAAGGTCATCCTTGGAAAGCTCAAAGGTCTTGAGAAGCATGCTTTCCACGGTGGGAGGACAGTCCTGCTCGATCTCCAGTCTCACTGCATTGCCACGGCTGCGTTTTTTGAGCTCTTCCTCAATAAAACGCAAAAGGTTCTCGATTTCTTCTTCATCAAGGTAAAGATCGCTGTTGCGGGTAATTCGAAACCCATAGGCCGACTCCACTTTGAGCCCCGGGAAGAGGTCAGAAAGATGTTCTGTGATCAAAGCTTTGAGATAAACAAAAACATGGCGTCCACCGCTGATCTCTGGTGGCAGGACGACTAGCCGCGGAATGACACGCGGTATTTGCACAATGGCTTCAAAGGTGACCCCCGGTGTGCGTGGCTTACTTAGGGTCACGATCAGGTTGTGACTTTTATTTAGCAACTGCGGAAAGGGATGGCTGGGGTCAATGGCTAGAGGGGTCAGGATTGGAAAAACTTCCTGAGCAAAAAACTCGCTCAGCCAGCGTTGCTGCTTGGCGTTGCACTCATCAAAATCCACAACATCAATCCCCTCAGCCTGAAGGGCAGGCCGAAGCTCATCGTTCCACAGCTTGTATTGATCGGCGACAAGTCGCAAAACATGCCGCCGTATTTGAGCAAAAACCTGGCGTGGTTCAGTCTGCGCCAACTCTTCAATCTCCGCGCCTTGCTCTATCTGTTGTTTAATCCCAGAAACCCGGATTTCGAAAAACTCATCCAGATTGCTCCCCACGATGGTGAGAAACTTAATTCTTTCAAGAAGCGGCTGGTGCTCGTCTTGAGCCTCCTCGAGGACTCGCCGATTAAACTGCAACCAACTAATTTCTCGGTTGAGGAAAAGATCTTCTTTTGAAGGTGGCTGAGCTGACATCATTGATTCTTAACCCGAGAACACGTGGAGGAGGTATAAAAAAATGCAAAAAAAAGAGAAACTCCCGGCCACAATTTGCCGCCCAACTCGGGCGGGGTAGAATTCTCAAAAAAAACTTGGAATTTCCTCAAAGATTGACCCACTGTGCGAATATGAACCAGGGCACTATTCTGCTGGTGGATGACGAACATGACGTTGTCGAACTCGTCAAATTTAACTTACACCGGGCTGGCTTTGGGGTATTGGTTGCCCACAACGGAGCCCACGGACTTGAATGTGCCAAAAAAGGTCGACCGGATGTGATTATTCTGGACGTCATGATGCCCGAAATGAATGGTCACGAGGTTTGTCGTGCTCTTCGCTCCGCAGATGACACCTCGCACATTCCTATCATCATGTTGACTGCAAAAAGTGAGTCACACGACCGGATTGACGGATTGGAACTTGGTGCGGACGATTATGTGACCAAACCCTTTAGTCCGCGGGAGTTAGTGCTCCGGACGCAGGCGCTTTTTCGTCGTACCCAGTCCTTACCCCAAACCGCCACCCAAACGGTGGGTGCAATAAGTATCGATCGCAACGCGATGGAAGTTCGGCTTGAAGGTCAAAAGCTCGATCTCACGGTTACCGAGTTTCGTCTTTTGTGTTTGCTAGCTGAAAAGCGTGGTAAAACTGTGAGTCGCGATACACTTTTGACTGATGTCTGGGGTTATAAGATCACCATCGACACGCGGACCGTGGATACGCACATGAGGCGATTGAGAAAAAAACTTCTTCACTTTGATGAGCTTATCGAAACGGTGCGGGGTTACGGCTATCGCCTCCGGGCAAGTATCCACGAACCCGCAGCTTTCTCATGATAGCTTGGGTGGTTTTTGGCATCACCCTTCTCGTCTGTGCCTTCTTTGTTCATCGCTGGCTTTGGCGACCTCT
>DAIRSW010000072.1:3647-14700 GCA_036804205.1 Verrucomicrobiia bacterium
GTTCGACGCTATCTTGAAGGCTTGTTCCAACCCGCACGCGACGAATCTGCTTGCGATTTTGTCGACTTCGAGGATCTGGCGGCTCAAGAAATTCCTCTCATGCAGCGGACGCCATTCTGGCCGAGCATGATTTCCCAGCTGCAACTGCTGGGTGAAAGTGTTCAAGAATTGCAGAAACAGGTCGGGGATGATCATCTCAACCTGCAAGCCATCCTCAGTCACATGGCTGAAGGCGTCATCATTGTCGATCAGGCCTGCCGAGTAAGACTTGCCAATGAAGGAGTTCACCGCATGTTCGCGTTGCGGGAAACACCCATGAATCGTTCTCTGATGGAATTGTTTCGCAATCGCGAGCTGCAACTTGCCGCGATGTCCGCGTTGAACGAAGCGGCAGCTTTTCAGAAGGAGATCAGCCAGGATATTCGGTCTGAAGAGGGTTATGTAAAAAAATATTTCCAAGTGACCACCA
The DNA here is from genome assembly GCA_036804205.1 of Verrucomicrobiia bacterium. Classification (GTDB taxonomy): domain Bacteria; phylum Verrucomicrobiota; class Verrucomicrobiia; order Chthoniobacterales; family CALDSX01; genus DAIRSW01. Next base: position 4,117 of record DAIRSW010000072.1, read on the forward strand.
CCCCACTGAAGCCAAACCCCACTGAGGGTCCGATCGCAGTCCTTCTTGTCTTCCACGAGATCACGCGATTAAAAGAGTTAGAAAACATTCGAAAAGATTTTGTCGCCAACGTCTCACACGAGCTTCGCACGCCACTGGCGATCATCAATGGCTACCTCGAAACTTTACTCGATGGAGCACTTGATGAGCCAGAGCTGGTCGAAGGATTCCTTAAGACCATGCGTAAACATGGCCAGCGCCTCACACATCTTGTGGACGATCTTTTGACTTTGTCACAACTCGAGAACCGAGGCCTTTACATGGACCTTTCTTGGGTATCACTGCAACGGCTGATTGAGCAAATTCTTGAACAGCTACATCCAAAAATTGAAGCTCGGGGTGCGCAGGTGCGACTCAGCTTTCGTGAAGACGTTCCACGTATTTTTGCGGACGCCATCCGATTGGAGCAAATGGTGTTTAATTTAGTCGATAACGCCCTCAAATACGGCGGAATCAAACCCGACGTAGAGATTGCCATGCAGCAGGTCGATGACTCGGTCGTCTTAAGCGTCCGGGATGGTGGGGGCGGAATTCCTTACTCCGACCAAGGCCATATATTTGAAAGATTTTATCGCGTTCACAAAGACCGTTCCCGGGATGGTGGCGGCACGGGGCTTGGGCTGTCTATCGTAAAGCACACCGCTCAAGTTCATGGCGGCTCGGTCTCTGTAGACAGTCAACCGGGACAGGGAGCGCGCTTTTCTGTCACTCTACCGATTTCGGGGCCTTCGGATGCAGAGCCGGTCACGCTCGTGCGCAACTCCAAAACTCAGACGTTGCAGCAGAGGTTGGACACCGCCCGTGTCCCTCTGGTCCCGGTGCCGACAACAAATCAAGAGAGAATTTCAGGGTAATACTTGCGTCCCATCTGGAGCGAGGCGGTCAAAATGGCTCCCGCAGTGTCCATCTGCATCAGTTCCGCAACGAGGGCTTGGCAGTCATCGTAGTTTAAGGCTTGCACCGCACGCTTAACACGTGGCACCTGCACACTCGAAACACTCAGCTCGTCAATCCCTAGCCCAACCAAAATCGGCGTCAAAGCCACGTCCCCGGCCATCTCCCCGCACAGACCTGCCCAAATTCCAGCCTGATGTGCACTGTCCGCAATGAACTTCAGCATTCGTAGAATGGCGGGATGAGTCGGTTCATACAAATGGGCCACCCGGTTGTTCAGTCGATCAATCGCGATGGTGTATTGGATCAAATCATTTGTTCCAACGCTGAAAAAATCGACCTCTTGAGCCAGCATATCCGCACACTGAGCTGCGGAGGGGATTTCGATCATGGCTCCGACTTGAATCTCGGAGTTAAACAACTGGCCTCGTTCGCCCAGCTCCTGCTTGCATTCTTCAAGCATGGCGTTGGCTTTTCTCAATTCTTCGAGACCCGAGATCATCGGATACATGAGTGCCACATTTTGGTGAACGCTGGCTCGAAGTATGGCGCGCAGTTGATCTTTGAAAATCTCCTCTTCCTCCAGACAAAACCGTATCGCGCGCCACCCCAAAAAGGGGTTTGCCTCTGAAATGCGCATTAAATCCGGTCGGATCTTGTCCCCGCCCAAATCGAGAGTGCGGATAATGAGCGGGTCAGGCGCAAGGTTTTCCGCAATCTCAATGTAGTTTTCATACTGCTCGCCCTCGGTGGGAATGCGGCGACTTTGCATGAAGAAAAATTCGGTGCGGTAAAGGCCCACTCCATGCGCTCCATTATCTCGAACGCCGGCGACGTCCTCGCTTCTTTCGATATTGGCAGAGAGCACCACAGCGCGACCGTCTACCGTAGTTGACTCGGTTTCCCGCAACCCTTCCAACGCTTGTTGCACCTCCAAGCGGGATTGGCGCAGCAAACTATACTCATAAAGAGTCTCTTCGGAGGGATTGATGATCAAGAATCCACCGTAGCCATCTAGTAGAGCAGTCTCACCACCGCGGAGGTAAGTGGAGCAATCTCGGAGAGCAACCACCGAAGGAATGCCGAGAGAACGTGCCATGATCGCGGAGTGGGAAACCACACTTCCTCCATCTGTAGCCATGCCAATCACCAGATCTCGGTCGAGCGCTGCAGTGTCTGAGGGAGTCAGATTCACCGCGAGCAAAATGAACGGCTCGCTGGACTTTGGAATGCCGCGCCCTTCTTGCCCGACAAGATTGCGCAGAACACGTTTGGTCACGTCCTCAATATCAATAGCTCGTTCGCGAAGGTAGTCATCGTCCAACTCCATCAGAGTCTGTGCATACCGCCTGGAGACCTTGGCATAAATTTCCTCCACATTCCGCAGCTCCTGGCTCACCAAACGAACCACTTCTTCAAGAAGGGTGTGGTCTTCCACCACCAATAAGTGGGCGTCAAAAATATCGGCATCCTTAGTGCCAATGGCATCGGCTAGCCGCTGTTGCGTCTCCATAATCTGCGTCCTGGTTTTGAGGAGCGCTTTTTCGAGCTTACGGATCTCGCCATCTACTTCATCCTCCCGAATGGGGTGCGACGGCAAATCCAATTCTTCACTTTTATAAATCAGCACTTTACCCTGAGCAATGCCGGGCGCGGCAGCGACCCCATGAAAACGCTGCTCTTCAGTGGTAAATTTGGACGTGGTATTTGACATGTGTGATGAAATTTCCTGAGCAATGCGCCCTCAGGAGCGGTTTACCGCATCACACTAAACCAAGAATCCACGATCCTGATCCCGGAAACAGGGAGCAAAGTTCGTGTCTAATTCTCGTTGAAGCGTGATCCGACGATTTCTTCAAGCTCAACCAATGCTTCTTCGGCGTCCGGCCCCTCGGCGGAGACGTTGAGCACGGTTCCTTTGCCAGCAGCAAGCATCATGAGCCCCATAATGCTTTTACCATTAACCTGTTCGCCATCTTTTTCTACCCAAATATCCGATTTATAACGACTTGCTGCTTTCACAAACATTGCAGCTGGTCGGGCGTGCATACCCATCTCGTTGGTAATGGTGAGCTCTTTTATTGGCATAGTATTGACGAATCAAGCAGCGCATTGCTAGCGCACTCAATTTATGGACGCAAGGGCTGAATGCAAGTCTAGGGTAAAAATCCTAACCGCTCCTAGCAACCCTAGAAACACAAGCCGAAGAAGCGTCCACGACTTACCGGTTCTCCTGCGGTTTGCGCATTGCCGCGATCAATTTTTGATTAAACTCCTCGGCAGCATGGTGGCCAAGGCACTTGAGCTTCTGATCCAGAGCCGCAATTTCAACCAAGCGCGCCACGTCACGTCCCTGCCGAACGGGAATAGTCACGTGCGGCACCTCGATTTTAAGGATGCGATAATAATCCTTCTCCAGACCAACTCGCTCCACCGATTCCATGTCTTGCCAATCCTTCAAGGTAACCACTAGCTCCAATTGCTTTCGCAATCGCAAGCTTGCAGCACCAAAAATCGCCGGAACATCAATTATCCCTAAGCCCCTCACCTCAATGTAGCCACGCGTCATTTCAGGTGCTTCTGCCACCAACTCGCGGCCTTCAATGGCCGTAACTCGGGTCACGTCGTCCGCCACCAAACTATGGCCGCGCGCCAGCAAGCCTAGAACGCACTCACTTTTTCCAACACCACTATTGCCGCGCACCAACACGCCGATGCCGCGAATTTCCATCATGCTTCCGTGTTCCAAAATCGATGGGGCAAAGTCCATCTCCAGAGCAATGGTCGCTGCATTAATAAACTTCATGGTGATCATACTGGTGCGAAAAACGGACATGCCGAGCTGCTCCGCCACCTTGAGTAAACCCAGGGGCGCTTCAAGATTGCGCGCCAGTACAATGGCCGGGATGGCGCGGTCGCACATTGCCCGACAGCACTCCTCACGTTGTGCCTCCGATTGTTTGTTGAGGTAAGCCACCTCGGCATTACCCAACACCTGGATCCGATGTCGTGCAAAATAATCAGTAAACCCGGTCAAAGCCAGACCCGGACGGTTAATGGTCGGCTCGCGAATCCTGCGGTCGAACCCCCGCTTTTCCCCCACCAATTTTAAATGCAAAGCGCTTCCGTGCGCGTTATAGAAATCGCCAACCGTGACCAGGGGAATCTTGACTTTTGGTTTCATATTCTCATTGTGCCCAGCATTCGGCATTCAGCAATCGACAAACTAGGCAACTGCACCCTCCTTTCCCTGTCTGTGTTTTCGCCTTTGACTTCGTTTTTTGTTTTTCTATGGATTTTTCGGCTTACCTTTCTCTCCGCGCCCAACAAATTGATGAGGCTCTTCGCGAGCACCTGCCCCCGGCTGAAACGCCTCCAAGCACTCTACACCAGGCCATGCTCTACAGCCTGATGGCCGGCGGAAAAAGACTTCGCCCTATTCTTTGCTTGGCTTCTGCGGAAGCGGTAGGGGGTGCAATCGAAGCGGCCCTGCCCTTGGCCTGCGCTGTCGAATGTATCCACACCTATTCCCTTGTTCATGACGACTTACCATGCATGGATAATGACGACTTCCGGCGAGGCAAACCCACCAATCACAAAGTCTTCGGGGAAGGCATCGCTGTTCTTGCAGGGGACGCCCTCCTTACCGAAGCCTTCGCCATTGTCGCAAAACACCCTGGTACATCAAGATATAGCACCGCTTACATGATTGCCGACTTGGCTTTGGCAGCGGGGAGCAAACACCTTATCGGCGGCCAAGTGGCTGATCTTGAAGCCGAAGGCCAAGACGTGTCTCCAGAGCAACTCGACTTCATTCACAACAACAAAACCTCAGCTTTACTGGCCTGCGCCATCCGGCTCGGAGCGATGAGCGCCAACGCTGAACCTGCTGACCTGGAAACTTTGACCCGTTTTGGTCAAGCATTGGGCTTGGCCTTTCAAGTGATCGACGATATTTTGGATTTAACCCAAACCACCGAAGTCTTAGGGAAAAGCGCTGGTAAAGACATTCACGCTTCTAAAGCCACCTACCCTGCGGTCCACGGCTTGCAACAAGCCCAAAATTTTGCTCTCGATCTTACCCAACAAGCTCGGCAAGCTCTTAATGCGCTGGACCCGGACAAAAGCGAAGCGTTGCACCACTTAGCCGATCACCTGCTGAAGCGTAACTTTTAGTCGGACATCAGGGTTCCTTACCGTTCGAAGTCGTCCTCTTCAGTCAACGAACAAAAAACATGGCCAGCCACGAGCCAAGTGTAGGGGCCATAATACAACACCTGATCGGCCATCCCCGCCTTGTGCGCGGCCCACGTAAGCCAACCGACCACATCACTCGGAGCTTGGCACTCGGTCACTAATTGCTTTCGCAACTCTTCATCAAGACACCAGCGTTGCAGAACAAACTCTTTTATTGAGGGGGTAAGCTCCCGGTCGGGCAGAAAGAAACCACCCGCTTCAAGCTGCCTCCAATCTTTGGCGAGCAGCTTGTTTGTCTCCAAATATTCTTCAACACCCTCCTCCGAAAGGCTGTGCCACAGCTCCATTTGAAGTTCGTGGGTGACTTCGATATGGTGCTCGGTCGACAGCCCCTCATGCTCGCTAATACGCTTTACTTCCGCCTCAGTGCAGGCTCCTTTTTCCAATTGATAAAGCTTGTCTCTCTGAATGGACTCCAGAAACATCTCTAAATAGTTTTCCGGTTGAACCTCCAGCAAGGTGCGTCCCTGGATTTCGCTTTCAAGCTGCCGACAGCATTGTGACGCGCTGTAATTTTGGTTGATGACTTTTCGCGTTCCCGGTCGAGAATCGACAAGACCCGCCGGGCTTGGAGCATTCGACACTGTGAGTTCTTCTCCATCCGCCAGATTGGCCATCACATCCACCCAGGATGGGGAGCCGGCCACTTCCGAAATGAGCGCAAAGCGGGCACCGTCCTCATGAAACAAGGCTCGCATTCGCAAGCCCTCATAATCCTTCAGCTCATAATCTAGCGGACGACTAAATCCAGAAGTGCGCAACTCTTGCTCAAGCTGTTCACTGCGCGGATCGTCCCACACCAAAGGTTCCGCAAGCTGCCGAGCTTTCACTCGAATTTGGTGCTGCGGCCAGGTCTGCATCAGGCCTTCAGAAAGGTCGCCAGATTTTTTTAGAGAAAAATAAAACACGGCGACCGCCACGCCGCCTACCACCAACAGAATGGTGAAAATAATCCCAAGAACCGTAAAAACGACCATGATAAGCTACAATGAGCCAGATGCTAACGACGACGGCGACGGGTCAGGCTGTCCAAAAACCTTTGATCATTTTCAAGCCGCCCGATGCCTTGACTCAGATTGTCGGCAAGCTCCATCAAGTTTTTGCGCCGCTCTTCATGCACATAAACCGTCGGCCTGCCAGCAACCCGTTGCTGAGCAGTGCGAATGACTGCTTGCAAGTCGCGCAAAAATCGCGTGAGTCCGGCCATCTTATCCCTCGGACTTCTTGTGCTGTTCAATATTTCCCCAAGCTCTTGATCTGCCCTAGAAATTGCGGGCACGGTGATCGGAGCGGATCGTTCAGTAAAATATGTGACCAGATCCATCAACTCCTCCTCGGTTTTCTCAAGGTCCGCATGCATGCGTTGGAAAGCTCTCCAGTCTAGGGGCTTCCACTGCTCAACGGTGGTAATGCGATGCGCAAAGTATCGCACCTCGTGCTTGATCGAGGAGTTCGGCGACTGAAAGCTGGCCGTCTCAATGGCTCCTCCACTCAAGGTGGTTGCTTCTGTCAAAACTCCAATCACCAAGCCCGATTTATTCTCAATGACCGGGCTGCCACTATTGCCCGGGTAGACCGGGTTACTCACCTCCAACCGCTGCGGCCCAATAGCTTGCACATGCCCTCCGGTGATGGTCACCACCCCATCCCCTTGCGCATTGCCGGGGATTACGCTCACCAGGTCGATCGCCACATGCGCGTCATCAAGCGCGACAGGGAGCGGAGTCGATCTCTCAGGAGCCTCGGCGACCATCATCATCAGCAGGTCTGCATTATTCGCCGCATGGATTTCCGTGAACTGCAAAGTTTGGCCTTGTTGAGTTAAAATTTGCACGGATTCCTGACCAGCCAAAACGTGCTGGTTGGTGAATACGACCAGTCGATCGTGATAGTTTGCTAGAAACGCTGTTCCATTGCCCGCATTGCCTTGCACAACGAGCACCCCGGAAATATCGTGCTCACCGAGTTCCAGTTTTGGCTCGACCGCTTTTTCAAGGTCAGTGATAAGCTTTGGCGCATTGAGCTTTTCATGCGTCTCGGGAAGTTGCTTCGTCACCTGCGGTTGGTCATCTCTGGGCGACTCTTGCGATCCCTCGGTAAAATCTGGTTCCATCGCTGGCTCCGGTTGTTGAGCCCAACAAACATCGGGATGAATAAAGACGCCCAGGGCGACAAGGCTTTGCATGAGCCGCGACCGTAGAATGATCATTAACGACTTAAACGACGAAGGACGGATGAAGGCAAGGAAAACCTGAGGGAAAGCTAGGAAAACTGAACAAGCCCGCGGGGCAAAAGCGCTTCAGACAAGCATTTCATAACCACACACAATATGTATAAGATAAAACACTGAAGCGACCTAGCCCTCACCCATTCACGGTGCAGTCTTTTCTTGCCTATTTCCTCTCATTCGCTCATCTTCCCAGCTTCTATGGACCTGGTGCTTTCCGCTCATGCTCTTCGCGACCTCAAAGCTCGTTCCCAAAAATTGCAGCCCGTTGTGCGTATTGGCCAGGCCGGTGTGTCTAACGCGTTCTACGCAGCACTGAATCTTGCTTTGGACCAACATCAGCTGGTTAAAGTCAAATTCGAGTCCTTCAAAAGCGAGCGCAAACGTTTGGTCCCAGAAATCGCCGTCGAAGTGCAAGCTCGTGTCATTCTTTTCGTGGGAAACACGGTCACCCTTTACCGACCTTCTCCCAATCCGCAATGAGCAGCGAAAAGTTTACCGTCGTTCAAAAGGCGTTGAATTGGTCGATACCACGCGACCTTCTTCAAGACCTCACGCACGGTATATCGGGGCTCACCTCGTATGATGGAGCCATGTTGCACCGGCGTCTGCACGGTTTTGTCGCGGAACATCTTACCCGCGAGGCCGCCCACACCTTGCAGCAACGTCTGATTGCCCATGGGTATGAGGCGGAAGTTGTCGCGAGTGAGCATATACCTCGGCTTATGGCACCGATGCATTGCCAGCGTCTGTTTATCGAGACGTCCGGCCTGCGAGCTGCCACCTCCGCTGGACGAGTCTATTCCATGGCCAAAGACGAGATCTCTTTGCTCGGAGGAGGCCGCTTTCAGCGCCGAGCGCCGCTCCCTAGCCCGGTGCGGAGTCTAGACCCCTTCACCTCAGTTCCTTCGGAATCGGATACCTGGCGGAGGCCTTCCACACAACTGAACGATTCCAATGAACCCGAGTTTGTGCTCGAGCTCTTTCAGTGGAAAGAGCCATTCCGCATTCGTTTTCTCCTTCAACACGCCATCCCAATTTTCGTCAACGAACAAGCTCTCAGCCTGCGGCGACCTGCGGATTTGGCCAGCGCCATCGCCCGACTGGCTCATGCGCTCCCCACTTTGCACATCAGTGTGGGGCTGCAACACATAGGTGACCCTCGCTTCACATACGTGTCTCAAGGCGCTCTTGAAGAAGAACTTCGTTGGCATCTACTCTTTGCGTTCCGCGAACATCATGCCCGATAGTCTGGATCGACCAATTGTCGTCGCAAACTTCGCCATCACTTGGGACGGCAAAATTTCGACCGTCTCGCATACTCCCAGCACCTTTTCCTCCCCGCTGGACAAACGGCGACTCAGCGAAATTCGTGCCCAAGGCGACGCCGTCCTCGTGGGTGCTGGCACGTTGCGCGCCGATAATATGAAGATGGTCTTAAATCGGACGGAACTGCGCCAAGCCCGACTGGCCCGAGGACAAAGCGGGGTTCCTATGCGGGTCATTGTTTCCAATCGTGGCTCGGTCGATCCGAGTCTTAAGGTTTTTCAGCACCCGGTCGCTCCAGTGCACCTTTTTACCACCGAAGCCATGCCACTCGATGCCCGGGCGGCGCTCAACGGGCACGCTAAGATTCACGTGGACTCGACGCCCGAGGTTGATCTTCCGGCCATGCTCAAATGCCTACATAGCGAGCTTGGCGTTCGACGTCTCATTTGCGAGGGAGGTGCAACTTTATTTGCCTCAATGCTAAGCTTGAATTTTATTGACGAACTTTACCTTACCTGGTGTCCCATTTTGTTCGGAAGTGCTCAAGCACCTACCATCACCGGGCTGCCGGGTGCCGCGCCTTTGTTCCCTGCCAGCCGTTCGATGCAATTAAAGTCTTGGGAGACCAATTCTCATGGTGAAGCGTTCCTTCATTACATTTTCGATAGATAGAAATGCAGAACATTATTCTTGATTGGTCTGGCACTTTAGCAAACGACCTCGCTGCTGTTGTGGAAGCCACCAATGCCGTGCTGGCAGAGTATCAATGCGCTCCACTGAGCCAAGCCGAATTTCAAAGGCGTTTCCGGTTGCCTTTTGATGGGTTTTGGGACGAACTCCTGCCCGGCACTCCCCTAGATGTTCTCGAAGAATCGTATCATCGCCACTTTGATCCCATCCAACAATGCATCGCGCTTCTTCCCGGAGCAGCGGAATTTCTCGATCAATGCCGGCAAGACGGACGGCACCTCTTTCTTTTAAGCACCATCAAGCCCCAGCATTTTGAAAAGCAATGGGCACAGATCGGCTTGGGCGACGTCTTTGAACATGCCTACACCGGCATTATGAACAAGGTGTCCTTTATAGAGTCAATCCTAACCAACCACCACCTGCATCCTGGAGAAACGATCTATGTCGGCGACATGCATCACGACATCGAAGCGGCCCACGCGGGTGGTGTCGGAGCCGTCGCCGTCCTCAGCGGGTTTGATTCGTTGGAAAAAATCCTCCCTGCTCGGCCAGATGTCATCTTTCCATCCGTTCGAGAGCTCGGACACTGGCTAAGTCGCAACGAGCAGGCATGTCGTTGGAGGAAGCCGGTGAGCACGGTCGGAGCCTTGATTTTTAACAGCCGCACTCGTCGGATTCTGTTAGTCAAAACAAAAAAGTGGTCTGGCAAATGGGGGATTCCCGGGGGCAAAGTCGAGCGAGGCGAAACCTCAATGGACGCTTTAATTCGGGAGCTGGAGGAAGAAACCGGGCTGCGTCCCAGCCGGGTTGAGTTTGTGATGTGCCAAGACTGCATCGATTCCCAAGAGTTCTGTTGGCCGGCCCATTTTGTCCTACTAAACTATCTGGCTTATGTCGATTCTGAGGAGGTGCGCCTCAATAATGAAGCCACCGAATTCTGCTGGTGTTCGCCCACCGAGGCGTTCGAAAAACTCGATCTCAATGAACCGACCAAAGTTTTACTTGAGACAGTGTTGTCTCGACAGATGTTATCGACATGAATTTTTTGGAGCACGATAAGATTTCTTTGAATGGCTTAACTCTGTGGACCCATATCGGGGTAACAGAACAAGAGCGGCTTTTGGCGCAGAAGATTCTTGTGAACATCAAGCTCTTCCCTCGAAAGCCCTTGTCCGGCCTTGAAGATCGCTTGGACAACACTGTCGACT